>CAMBCF010000117.1 GCA_945864585.1 Bordetella parapertussis
AGCTATCCCACCGGCACCAAAGTCAGCGACGAACAACTTGCCTCAATAAATCTCAAGCGCCATGACTTTCACGGCGAATGGAATTACACGATTTTGCCCATTAGTCGCAAGAGCTAAATTGGATACTTTATTTTGACGCGAGTCCTAAGCGTCGAACTGATCACCACCATGACCGGCGCCAAGTTCGAACACGTGCCGTACAAAGGTGTCGCCCCGGCGATGATCGATCTCCTCGGCGGCCGCATCCAGGCGCTGTTCGGCAGCGTCACGGGTACTCAGCCGCAAGTCGCGGCGGGGAGAATCCGCGCGCTCGCGACCGGCCATCTCAAGCGCTTGCGCAGCATGCCCGAACTGCCCACGGTCGCCGAGTCGCTGCCCGGATTCTCCAACAACGGCTGGTACGGAATCTTCGCGCCCGTGGGCACGCCGGCGCCTATCATCGCCAAACTCAATGCGGAGATGAAACGCGCATTGGCAAACGCCGAGTTCACCAAGCACATCGAGTTGATTGGCATGGAGCCGGCCGGCAGCACCCCGCAGGAGCTAAGTGCCTGGGTGCGCAGCGAGCTCGCACGCTGGACCAAAGCGGTACGCGATGTGGGTGTTCCGGCGCCGGGGAACTGAGGCCCGTCCGCTGCGCACTCCGCTGTGGCTCCCAGCATCAAGCGAGGGGCGCTAACCGCCACAACGAAGTAACCTCCGCTGCCCGAGCCTGGTGCAGCGAATCGGTGGCATCCGCGGCGCGCGGATGCTTAGGCTTGATGTCAATTTTCCCTTGCACCTTCAGTCCTGCTTTTGCTATCCACGCCAGCAACGCCGCGCGCGTGCGCAAGCCCAGCTGCTCGGCGATATCCGACAGTAGCAACCAGCCTTCGCCGCCGGGCGCGAGATGCGCGGCCAGGCCATCGAGAAAGCCGCGCAGCATGCGGCTTTCAAAATCATAGATGGCGTGTTCCAGCGGCGAGCTGGGCCGCGACGGTATCCACGGAGGATTGCAAACGATCAGCGGCGCGCGACTGTCAGGAAACAGATTCGCCTCCACAACTTTAACGCGATCACTCAGCCCAAGTTGCACAATGTTCTCGCGCGCGCAGGCTAGCGCGCGCGCGTCGCTTTCGGTGGCGATCACGCGCGCCACGCCGCGCCGCGCGAGCACGGCAGCCAGCACCCCGGTGCCGGTGCCGATATCGAATGCCAACGCCGTGGAAGGCAGCGGCGCTTCCGCCACCAGTTGCACATATTCGCTGCGCACCGGCGCAAACACGCCGTAGTGCGGATGGATGCGTCCGCCCGCCGCAGTGAGGGCTATACCCGTCTTGCGCCACTCGTGCGCGCCGATAACCCCCAGCAGCTCGCGCAGCGACATGACGTAAGGCTGGTCCGCCGCGCCGTGGATTTGATAACACGCCAATTGCACATCGGGCGCGCGCCCCAGCGTAATGACATGGCCGGCGTCGAACGGAATCAGCAGCATGCCGAGCATGCGCGCGCGTTGCGCCTGCGCCTGCCGATGCAAATGAAACGCCTGCGGGAACGCCACCGGCGTGGCGTCGGCGTTGCGCGCCGCGCGCGCGCGGTTATCCGCGCGGCGTGATATGGCCTGCAACAGCATTTTTGCGTTCTGAAAGTCACCGCGCCACAGCAGCGCCGTGCCTTCGCAGGCGTGGTGATACGCGGCATCCGCCTTGAGTGTGTCGTCGGCGACGATCACGCGCTTGGGCGGCGGCAGGCCGCTCTCGGAACGCCAGCGCGCGCTGTGCGTCGTGCGCGCTTCTTTCCAGCTTAGAGTGGGATGCATCGGGCGATCATAGCATCCGGCAGCGGTGGAACAGGCAGGGTTGCTCGCTCGATGTGCACTAAGCCGTCAACAACGGCCGCAATTTGCGCACGTCGTTGATGCTTTCAATAGCCCACACCGCATCGCACAGCTTACGCGCACGGGCTTTGCCGAGTATCGGCGCCATCAGATGAAAACATTTTTCATCGACCTGCGCGCGTGTCATCGGGTTTTGCGCAGTGCCGAGCACCGCTTTGACGTGGATGTTGAGTTCGCGCCCGTCTTTGAGTTTGAGCGCAAGCCGGCATTGGCGTGCGGGCATGGCAGCGGCCATTTCGTCGTCGCCCAGCAGCGTGACGCGGCTGCGCACCGCGAGCACCTTGGGGTTTTTCATGCGTTTTTCGTCGTGCGCGGATTCGAAGGTGACAATGCCGTCTAGCAGCATCACCGCGCACATGTGCTGCATGCAGATGTCGGGCATGTGGCGGTTGTCGGTGGTGTTGGCGCCCTGATGCGCCACGCGCACGGTGAGATGCTCCACCTGATCGGCGGTTACCTTGTGGGCACGGATCAGTTCCAGCAGCCCGTCGAGCGGCGCCTGTATGGGAGACCCCACCGACCAGCGCTTGATGTTGGTGCGCATCACTTCATAACGGGAACCCAGCTCTTCGATCAGCCGCTCCGGTTGCGGCGGCTTGCCGATGCGCCGTTCCTCGTTGTAAGCGTGAAAGAAATTGCGTTCGCCCGACAGCGCGTCTTCGACGCCGGTAAAGCCGTGCGACACCATCGCCGCTGCCGCCGTGCCGTTGCGCGCGGGCATGCCGCCGAAGTCGAACGCTTTTTCGATGTGTTCCTCATCGCGCATCCAGCACGACACGCCGGAAGCCTGCTGCACGGTGTACGACAGCAGATGGCGGCATTGGTCGTAGTTGAGTTTGGCGAGCGCGCCCGCCGCTGCCGCCGCGCCGAACATCGGGCCGAAGGTATGCGTGGAATGCCCTGCTTCGCGGAAATCATGCGCGTGCAGCGACAGTGACAAGCGGCTGCCGACGTCGTAACCCAGCGCCACCGCGCGCAGGAGTTGCGTGCCGTTGCTGTGCTCGCGTTCGCCCATGGCGAGTGCTGCGGGCACCACGCCACAGCCGGGGTGGGTGAGCGAAGGCGCGTGCGAATCGTCGGTTTCATCGGCGTGCGCCAGCATGCCGTTGGCAAGCGCGGCGTGTTCCGCGGTGGTGACAAGCTTGCTGCCGATCACCACCGATTGTTTGGTGCCGCCGAGCGTTTTGATATACGAAATCGCCGCGCGGCCCGGCGGCAGACGCGAGCCGGAAACCATGGCGGCGACGGTGTCGAGCAGATGATGCTTGGTGCGCTCGACTACTTCTTTGGGCAGCGGTTTTTTGGTAGCTTGCGCGATGTAGGTCGCAAGGCCTTGCATCACCGGAGAGATGTCGGGCGGAGATTTCTTTGCCATAGGGCGCTCCAAATAATTGTTTAAAAACAGATACTTACGACATGGCCGCTGCCTGCGGTAGTTGCGCGGCATCGAGCAGTGCCGGAAATCGCCAGCACAAATCAATCAATGCTTTCGCCTGCGCATCAGGAATCACGCCCGCCACCAGCCCGCGAAATTTGTGCTCAAGATCGGCATCGCTCATCGGGCGCACGGTGCTGCCCAATGCGTGCTCGACATGCTTAGCCAGCACGCGGCCATCGCTGAGTTCGATGCGCACATGCGCTTCGAGTTTGCGGATTGCGGCATCGGCAGAGGCATCAATTTTGTCGCGCAGCGCAATCACCACTGCGTCGCGCACGACCTCGTCAGCGAACTGCGCTTCGAGCGCCGCATCATGCACGAGGGCTGCAGCGCAGGCGTGAAACACGCTGAATTTGCCTTGAAGGCCATCGCGCGGCGTCTTGTTGCCGGTGAGTTCCAGCACCAGCGGATTGACGCGCAGCGTGATGTGTTTGATTTCACCGCTGCGTAAATGGTGCTCGCGCTTCAGTTGCAAAAAACTCTTGCACATGGAACCGAACATTTCACGCAGGCCCGCTGACTGCGTGGCGGCGATACCCAGTGCCCACACCATTTGATCTTCATTTAAATTCAACAGCTTGCCGATAGCCGCCGCAGCACCGAACACGCCGGCGGTGCCGGTGATGTGATAACCCTGGTCGTAGTGTTCCGGGAACACCGACAAGCCGACCCGCACTTCGGTTTCAACGCCCAGCGCGAAGGCGTGGATCAAATCTTTGCCGGTGGCGCCGCGCCACTCGCCATACGCCAACAAGGCAGGCCACACCGGCGCGCTTACATGCACCGCGCGCGCGTGGGTGTCGTCAAAATCCAGCACATGCGAACTGATGCCGTTGATCAGCGCGGCGCGCAGCGCATCGACACGCTCGCGGCGACCAATGAGCTGCGCCTGCGCGGGGCCAAAGAAAGGCCGCAGCGCCGCCACCGCGTTATCCACCGTCTCGTGGTGCGATGCGCCGATGGCGCAACCGATCCAGTTGAGCAGCGCGCGCGTGGCTTCATGCACTATTTCGCGCGGCAGATCCTGGTGGCGCGAGGCGATTAGATATTTTGCGAGTGTGCGGGTAACTTCCATCTATTCCACCTTGGGGAAGTCCTTGTGCTGAAAGCGTGCCTGTATGCATGGAAACGCGGAAAATTCTAGCACGCAGAGGTGGCGGCCATGGAGATAGTTTGAGCGGCGCAAAATCTGCTGGAGGCAGCGCAGGCATCGGCTAGAATAACGCCCTTGCGCAGATACGGAGTGGGAACAATGAGCAAGCCGCTGGTCGGCGTGGTCATGGGCAGCCAAAGCGACTGGGGTGTGATGCAGCACGCGGTCGCGCAGCTGGAGGCGCTGGGCGTGTCCTGTGAAGCGCGCGTGGTGTCCGCGCACCGCACGCCGGATTTGTTGTATCAGTACGCCGAGACGGCGGCGGGCCGCGGCCTGCGGTGCATCATCGCCGGCGCCGGCGGCTCGGCGCATCTGCCAGGCATGCTTGCCGCCAAAACCATCGTGCCGGTATTGGGCGTGCCGGTGCCCACGCGGCAATTGCGCGGACTCGACTCCCTGCTTTCCATCGTGCAGATGCCCAAGGGCGTGCCGGTTGCAACCTTCGCGGTGGGCGAGGCAGGAGCAGCCAACGCCGGCTTGTTCGCAGCGGCTATGCTCGCGCGCGACAACCCGCGTCTTGCCAAGCGCCTGGATGCCTTCCGCCGGGCGCAGACGCGCAAGGTACGCGCGATGAAGCTGCCGGCCATCAAGCGATGATTTTTCCCGACGCGATGCTCGGCATGCTGGGCGGCGGCCAGCTCGGGCGCATGTTCACGCTGGCTGCGCACAGCATGGGCTATCGGGTCACTGTGCTCGATCCCGATCCGTTCAGCCCCGCGGGCGCGGTGGCGGATGTGCATCTGAAAGCGGCGTATCAGGACAAAGAAGCGCTGCAACAACTCGCCGACACCTGCGCCGCGGTAACCACTGAATTCGAGAATGTACCCGCCGACAGCCTGCGCTGGCTCGCCGCGCATTGCACGGTGCGCCCTGCCGGCGACAGCGTGGCGATCGCGCAGGACCGCGGCCGCGAGAAGCGCTTTCTCGCCGACCATGGTTTCGCGACTGCACCATTCGTGATTATCGAGAAGGTTGCCGATCTCGCACGCTGCGATGTTGCGCTCTACCCCGGCATCTTGAAGCGCGCGCGCTTCGGCTACGACGGCAAAGGCCAGGCGCGCGTGGCCAATGCAAGCGAGGCGCGCGCGGCGTTCGTTGCGATGGGTGCGGACGCTTGCGTGCTGGAACAGTTTGTCACGCTGGCGTGCGAAGTGTCGGTGGTGGTCGCGCGCGGTGCGAACGGCGCCACGCAAAACTTCACGGTGGCCGAGAATCAGCACCGCAACGGCATCCTGGATGTGTGCATGGTGCCGGCACGCGTAGCGCCGGAACTGGCACGCCAGGCGGAGCGCACCGCGACCGAGATGGCGATCCGCCTCGATTATTGCGGTGTGCTCGCGGTGGAGTTCTTCGTCACGCCCGACGGCAGGCTGCTGGTGAACGAGATCGCGCCGCGCCCGCACAACAGCGGGCACTACACCATCGATGCCTGCGCCACCTCGCAGTTCGAGCAACAGGTGCGCGTGCTGTGCGGGCTGCCGCTCGGCGACACGCAGCTCCTCACCCCGATCGTGATGGTGAACCTGCTGGGCGAAGCCTGGCGCAATGGCGAACCGGGCTGGGCACGGCTCTTCGACAACCCGCGCGCGAAGCTGCATCTCTACGGCAAGCACGAAGCGCGTCCCGACCGCAAAATGGGCCACTTTACCGTGCTCGGCGCCAGTGCAGAGGTTGCGCTCGGCGAAGCGCTCGACATCCGCGCGGCGCTGTGCCCGGAATTTGCCCTCGTCGCGGCCTGAAATCATGAGCGCAACTGAAGCCACCTTGTTCCAGTCCGATCTCAAGAGCCTGCCGTTTTTGCATCGCGGCAAGGTGCGCGACCTGTATGCGGTCGGCGACGACAAACTGCTGGTCATCCAAAGCGACCGGCTGTCGGCATTCGACGTCATTCTGCCGACGCCGATTCCCGGCAAGGGCCGCGTGCTGACGGAACTGTCGCTGTTCTGGTTTGAGAAGCTCGCGCACATCGTGCCCAACCACCTCACCGGCATCGCGCCGCAGACGGTGGTTGCGCCAGGCGAGCGCGAGCAGATCGCCGGGCGTGCGATGGTGGTAAAGAAATACCAGCCGCTCATGATCGAAGCCGTTGTGCGCGGCTACATCATAGGCTCCGGCTGGAAGGACTATCAGGACCGCGGCGCGATCTGCGGCATCAGCCTGCCGGCGGGGTTGAAGCAGGCGCAGCAGTTGCCGCATCCCATTTTCACACCGGCATCGAAGGCGCCCGCCGGCCAGCATGACGAGAATATTACGTTTGCAGAAGTGGAAAAAACCGTCGGCGCCGGAGTGGCCGCGAAAGTGCGTGATGTATCCCTCCGGCTCTACAGCGAAGCCGCGGCGTACGCGGCAACGCGAGGCATCATCATCGCCGACACCAAATTCGAGTTCGGTGCAGACGCGGCCGGAAACCTGGTGTTGATCGATGAGGCGCTGACGCCGGATTCCTCGCGCTTCTGGCCCGCTGCACAGTACCGCACCGGCATCAGCCCGCCGTCCTTCGACAAGCAGATCGTGCGCGACTGGCTGGAGACCCAGCCCTGGAACAAGCAAGCGCCGGGTCCCGCGCTGCCGCCGGAGGTACTCGCAAAAACCGCCGCCAAGTACCGCGAAGTGATGCAGCTTCTGGTCAATCGCTGAGCGCCGGCGCTTGTCCTGCGAATCATGGAACCGGTAGTCGTTTTCTTCCTGCTCGGCGTGGCTGGCGGGTTGCTGCGCAGCGAGCTGAGGTTCCCGCCCGCATTCTACGATGCGATGACGATATACCTGCTGCTCGCCATCGGCTTGAAAGGCGGCGTGGAACTTGCGCGCCATCCGCTGGCGGGCGTGATTCTGCCGTCGCTTGGGGTGCTGGCGCTGGGTGTCACCATCCCGCTCGTCGCCTATCCCTTATTGCGCTACGCCGGCGGTCTGAAGCGGCCGGATGCGGCATCCATTGCGGCGCACTACGGCTCGGTGAGCGTGGTCACGTTCGCGGTTGCCGCGGCATACCTCGTGCGCCAGGGCGTGCCCTATGAAGGCCTGCTCACAGTGTTCCTGGTGCTGCTGGAAGCGCCCGCCATCGTGATCGGCGTGATGCTCGCCCGCGGCATCGGCACGGGAACATCGCTCGGCCATGTTGTGCGCGAAGTGGTGTTGGGGAAAAGCGTGTTCCTGCTGCTCGGCGGGCTGGCGGCGGGCTGGGTCATCGGACCCGAAAACATCTCGCCACTGGATCTTCTGTTCTTCGATCTGTTCAAAGGCGTGCTCGCGCTGTTCCTGCTGGAAATGGGGCTGGTGGCGGCGCGGCAGAGTGGCGCACTGCGGCGCTTTGGCCCGTTTCTGCTGGTGTTCGCGGTACTGATGCCGCTGCTTTCCGCCGCGCTCGGACTCGCCACCGGACGCATGCTGGGGCTTTCGACCGGCGGCATCACCTTGCTGGCGACGCTCGCGGCGAGCGCGTCCTATATAGCTGCGCCTGCCGCGATGCGCATCGCGGTGCCCGACGCCAACCCTGCGTTGTCGCTGGGGGCATCGCTGGGCATCACGTTTCCCTTCAATCTCATCGTCGGCATACCGCTCTACCATCAGGCCGCGATCTGGATCAACGGAGTGCTGAGATGACCACACGCCGCAAGCTGCTCACCATTATCGGCGAAAGCGATCTTGAAAAAAAACTCGGTGATGACGTGATGGCCTTGGGCGCCCACGGCTACACGGTCACCGAAGCCCGCGGCCGTGGCGCCGGCGGCGAGCGCGATGCCGCGTGGAGTCCCTCGGGCAACATCCGCATGGAAGTGATTTGCGAGGCTGCAGTCGCGGACAGCATCGCCGCGCACCTGCGCAAGTCCTACTTCGAGCATTACGCGCTGGTGCTCTACATGTCAGAGGTTGATGTTCTGCGCGGCGAGAAATTCTGATGAAGCG
The DNA here is from genome assembly GCA_945864585.1 of Bordetella parapertussis. Lineage (GTDB taxonomy): Bacteria > Pseudomonadota > Gammaproteobacteria > Burkholderiales > SG8-41 > UBA5216. The sequence continues at coordinate 8,371 of CAMBCF010000117.1, forward strand.
CGATCTCGGCACGCTCTTTCCGGAGCTTGAGAAAGACCTCAAGCCGTATACCGCAGATTTCACCACCGGCATTTTGCCGTATCAGGATATCGTCAAGCTGGTAAACGGCGGACGCATCAACGCGGCCGCGCCGATTGAAGACACGCAGATGCAGCCGGCGAGCCTCGATCTGCGGCTGGGCGCGACCGCTTGGCGTGTGCGCGCGAGTTTTCTGCCGGGCAAAGGCTCGCCGGTTAGCGCTAAGATCGAGCGCATGATGATGCACCAGATCGATCTCACGCAGCCCACGGTGTTCGAGAAGGGCTGCGTTTACATCGCCGAACTTATGGAAGTGCTGCGGCTGCCGGCGGATATTTCGGGCAAATCCAATCCCAAAAGCTCCACCGGACGCCTCGATATTTTCACGCGCCTGATCGCCGACAGCGGCACCGAATTCGAGAGCGTGCCCGAAGGGTATCGCGGCAAGCTCTATCTCGAAATCGTGCCGCGCACCTTCAGCGTGCTGGCGCAGCAGGGTGCGCGGCTTAATCAAATGCGTTTTGTGCGCGGCCATCCGCCGCCGTCCGATCAAAAGCTCGACGAGTTGCAATCGCTGGACTCACTGGTGTATTCGGATGCCGAGTCGCCGATGGCCGCGATCGTCAACGACGGGCTGTGGATATCCGTCGATCTTGAGGGGGACGCGAGCGGCGGCATCGTCGGCTATCGCGCCAAGCGGCATGCGCCATTGATTGATTTGAGCCGCACCGACCATTACGACCCGATGGAATTCTGGGACCCGCTGCGCAGTGAAGCGCATCGCAGTCTGGTGCTCAACCCCGACGATTTTTACATCCTGATTTCACGCGAGCGCATCCGCATACCGCCGAGTTTCGCCGCGACGATGGTGCCGTATGATCCGTCGGTGGGCGAGTTTCGCATCCACTACGCCGGATTTTTCGATCCGGGTTTCGGCTATGGCAACAACGACGTCAACGGCGCGCGCGCAGTACTCGAAGTGCGCTCGCACGAAGTGCCGTTCCTGATCGAGCATGGGCAGGGGGTCGGGCGCCTGATCTACGAGCGTTTGCTCGGCAAGCCGGAGCGCCTCTACGGCGTGAGCATCGGCTCGAATTATCAGGCGCAGGGCTTGAAGTTGAGTAAGCAGTTCAAGCCGCCGGTAATGAGTTGAGTAGCGAGGAAACACGGATTCCATAGATTCCGTTGAAGCACCAAAAAAATAGTCCCCTCGCCCCGCTTGCGGGGCGAGGGCTAGGGTGAGGGGGCGTCATCTACCATAGTAATCAGCCATTGCCCTCAAACCATAACCATTTGTTTTTAATGAATATTTCCCAATGGGGCGCGAAGTCACCACAACGGAACTCACCCGCGCCGTAGCCACGCTGCGCGCAGGCGGCCTGGTCGCCTTCCCCACCGAAACCGTCTACGGCCTCGGTGCGGACGCTTCCAACCCCGATGCCATAAAAAAAGTCTTTGCCGCTAAAGGCCGGCCCTTCGATCACCCGCTGATAGTACATCTCGCGAGCAGTACACAACTGGCTGGCTGGGCACGCGATATTCCGCCGGCCGCACACGTACTCGCCCAGAAATTCTGGCCCGGCCCGCTCACGCTGATACTCAAGCGCGCGCCAGGCGTAAGCGATCTGGTCACCGGCGGGCAAGACACCGTCGCGTTACGCGTGCCCTCGCATCCGCTGGCGCAAGCGCTGCTGCAGGCCTTTTGTGATGCTGGCGGCGGCGTAGTGGGCCCGTCGGCGAATCGCTTCGGCCGCGTGTCGGCCACCACTGCAGAACACGTGCGACAGGAATTCGGCGACAGTATCGATTGCGTGCTCGATGGCGGCGCGTGCGAAGTGGGCATCGAATCGACCATCGTGGATTTGTCGGGCGCTAAACCAACGCTGCTGCGCCCCGGGGGCATCACCGCAGCGCAAATCGAGAGCGTACTGGGTGAATCGCTAGCCGCGCCCGATGCACGATCTCCACGCGCGCCGGGCACGCTGGAGAAACACTACGCGCCGCGCACGCCACTGATGCTGGTAGAAGCTGATCTTATCGACGAACTCGCACGCAGCTTCGCGCGTCAGGGCAAGCGCGTAGCCGTGCTGGCGCGCAACGCGCACCAGCCGTTGATAGCCAGGCTGGTGTGGATCGCCGCGCCCAAAGCGCCCGCAGACTACGCGCACGACCTCTACGCCAACCTGCGCCAGCTCGACGCTGCCGGTTGTGATGTGATGCTTGTGGAAGAGCCGCCGCTGGCGATGGAATGGGCGGCGGTGCGGGATCGGCTGGGGCGAGCCGCGGCGGGCGTGGGCGCCGAAGAGGACGATTGAGTCACCGCTTTGTGTGATACGGAGAAGCCCGAACGCGTTGGACGCGCGCCATGCCTGCGCGTATGCTTTTATCCCACAGCGGTAATTGTTCTCCGGGCCCATTGAATAAGCCGGACATGCTGAATCTAAGGGTGTTTGCGATTTTGATTTAGGACGTACTAAATTTGGATACCCGAGTGATTTAGCTTTTTGGGAGAAGGATGCGATGGGGTTCTGGAAAATAGCTGGAAAACTCGCCTGGGGTGCAACAAAACTGACCGCCAAGGGCACGACTGCAACAGCGGGCTTGGCCTACCAAGGCACAAAGGCAACCGCCAAGGCAATCTATGATCACCGCGAAAAGATCGGTGCTGCTGCTGCAACGACAGCTAAGGTTGCAGCCAAAGCTACCGCGATAACAGCGCAGGCCGCTTACAAGGCAACGGCGGTAACCGCAAAGACGATATACGACCACCGCCAGGGAATCGCTGGCGCTGCAGTCGGAACCGTCAAAGGTACAACGGGCGCGTTACGTGATGTATCCGGATATTTAGTCAGCAAGGAATCGATCAATGCGCAACTGCGGACGGTGGAAATCCAAAGTCGACGATATCGTGAGCTGACCTCTCGATTCAATGACCGACTCCGTGCTGGTGGCCGGCGAAAGGCGGTGCTGCTCGATACGTTGGTGGTTGGTGGCGAAACCTTGGCGGCGTACATCAACTCCGGTAGGGTGCCCGAGGAGATACAACGAGCCTATGAGCTGGCTTACCCCAATGTCGCCGCTGCCCGTAGCTTTGCCGATCAAGCGGAGCGGCTCGGTGGTCAAGAACTCGTAGGGTTTGTGTCGGGAGTGAAAGGCAAGCTATTCGAACTCCAGTACGCCGCCTACCTCAACGATGGACGTCTACCCGATGGCTTCCACGCACAACTGGCAGACAGCCCGACAAATCCAGGCTGGGACATCGCAATCATTGGGCCGGATGGGGCACTACACGACACTATTCAGGCAAAAGCGACGGATTCCGTAGCCTACGTTTCAAACGCACTCGAACAAAATCCTCAGATCGATATGGTAACGACGTCAGAAGTGCATAGCTATCTTGTCATGCAGGGCTTTTCTGAAAGCGTGATCGATAGTGGCATTTCGGACGAAACTCTGACGGCAGCGGTTGAAGGTGGAATGGACGGCGCGACTACTTCAATGAGTTGGATGCCATCGGCAGTCTCGCTCGCCTTGATCGCGTTCTCCACATACAACCAAGAAGGTCTCTCGGCTTATCAAAAGAGCCGCCAATTCGGCGAGCGCTCTTCAAAGTCTTATCTTGCCTACCTGGCTGGCGGTAGTCTCGCGGTGGTTACGAACACGTGGTGGATCGGCGTGCTCGGCGGCATGGGATCGCGACTAATTCTCGGCGCGGGGCGTCAGAAACGAGAACGATTAGCGCAGCTCAAGCAGTTAGTGCGTAGCAACCAGGTTGTCTTACAGCAATTGGAACGGCAACTCGCATGACATGAAAAGAACAGGGAACAAGCCAAGCCACTATCCGTATTAACGAACAGTGGCGCGTATGCTTCCGCTTTAAGAATGGCGACGCCTTTGATGTTGAAATCGTCGATTACCACTAAGGAGAAATTAACATGGCCAAGAATGGGTTGCCTGCAATTCATCCGGGGAATTTCCTGGGTGAAATTCTGGAAGAAATGAGTATCTCGCAAGCTGAATTCGCCCGAGCTATCGGGGTATCACCCATGCGGATATCGCACGTTCTCAAGGGCGCGCGTCCTGTGACGGCAGAATTGGCTTTGCTGTTCGGTCGCGCCTTCGATCAGTCACCACAATACTGGCTCAATCTGCAAGCTGCTTACGATCTGAAAACCGCAGAGGCGAGCATTAAAAAACGCCTGGCCGGCATACATGCATTCGCGCCCGCTGTATTTCCAGCCTGACTTTCCAATCGAGCGGGACGCGCTAAAGCGCGCCCCACATCGCAATCGGTACCGCTACCCCTTTAACCGATTCCCCAACGCCTTCGCAATCAGCGTAAGCCCGGAAATTTCCGCAGCGGCCGGTGACGCCGGCAATGTTGTCCCGTCTGCCTCCACCGCCTGAATCCGCGCCCGCAGGTTTTCTGCAAACGTCGAAATCAGTTGCGTGGAAATTGCTGAGATCATGCTCACGCCGCGCCCGTATTGCGCGACCTGACCGGCGAGTTGCAGGTCGCTGTGCAGGGTCACGCGTGTTCCCCCGTCTTGTTCGCTCAGCGCGAAACGCGTAACCGTATTCGCATTGCCTCGTCCTTTGGTTTCGGTCCAGTTGGCTTTGACGATGGCGCTGTGCCCCGTATCTTCACGATCCTCGATGCGTAAATTACCGGAGAACACCATGGTCAGCGGCCCCAGCTTCACAGTGACGCGGCCCTTGTAGTGATCGGCGCTGATTTGTTCGATCATGCCGGCGCCCGGAAAGCAGGCGGCGGTTTGCGGTACATTCATCAGGATCGGCCACGCCGTTGCAGGCGGCAGCGGTATATCGAAGTGGTTTTCGGCTTGCAAGATAAGGGCGCTTAGTTACTGAAAGAACCGCTCTTGATCACTTCGCCCATCTTCGCCATGTCGGCTTTGATGAACCGCGCGAAGTCTTCTGGAGAACCGCCGGCAATTTCCACCCCGGCATTGAAGACAAGTTGAGAATCCAGTCCTTTTAGCGCCTGCGATATTCCGTTGTTGAGTATCCTGATGATGGGCACGGGTGTCTTCTTCGGTGCAAAAAATCCGATGGCCGCTTCCGAGGCATAACCGGGAAGCGCATCGCTCACCGGCGGCAGGTCCGGCGCCAGCGGGGAGCGTTTCGGCGTGGTGATCGCCAGCGCTTTAACTTTGCCGCTCTTGACATGCGGCATCATCGGGCCGAGAGCGGCGAACATCAATTGCACCTCGCCCACAAACAGGCCCATCATCGACGGACCCGAACCTTTGTAGTTGATGCGCACGATTTTGGTTTTCGCCATGTGGTTGAATAACTCGGCCGCCATGTGTGGCGTCGAGCCGCCGCCGCCCGCGCTGTAATTGAGCGCACCGGGCCTGGCCTTGGCGAGCGCAATCAGTTCTTGCGTGGATTTCACCGGCAGCGAGGGATGAACCGTCAGCACATTGGGCGAGCTGATCGCCAGCGTAATCGGCGCGAGGTCTTCGACTGGGTCCCAGTTTACTTTGGCGAGCAACGGCTGCAGCCAGGTAAACGCGCCGTAAAACAGTATGGTGTAGCCATCGGGCGGGGTGTCCCTGGCGATGATTTCCGTCGACATGCTGCCGCGATTTTCGACGATCACGCGCTGACCGATGCGCGGCGTGAGTTCCTGCGCCACGACGCGCGCGCCCCAGTCGTGGTTGCTGCCGGGGGTGGCGGTTAATACGCGGACGACTTTGCTGGGGTATTTGTCCTGGGCAAAGGTGGCGTGTACCGCCAACAGCAGGCATCCAATACCGACGACGGTTGGAAGCGCGGGCAGATTCATGAATGATCTAATCCTCGTAAGAACGGGGCGAGGGAGTTAGCTTGTAGGGAGTGGATCGACGTTTGCATATTTTAGACCAGTCAACGCCCGTGCCCTGAGTAGCGGTCGTCATTGTGTCCGCCCCAGTGCGTGTTGGCCCAGCAACTCAACAATACGCTGCGGTGAAATCGGCGCTTCGGCAATGGTTACGCCGAAAGGCGACAGCGCGTTTTCCACCGCGCTGATAATCGCGCCGATGGCGGAGATGGTGCCACCTTCGCCCGCGCCCTTGACGCCCAGCGGATTCAACGGCGACGGGGTTTCAAGATGCACCAGATCCACGCGCGGCACATCGCTCGCCATCGGCAGCAGGTACTCGCCAAAGTTGGTGGACAGCGGCTGCGCGTTTTCATCAAAGGCGAGGCGCTCGAACAAGGCATTGCCCACGCCATGCGC
>CAMBCF010000118.1 GCA_945864585.1 Bordetella parapertussis
GTCGCGGGTGCAGATGCCTTCGCCGTGATCCGCTCCTACACCGCCACACTACGCAAACAGGGACGCAATGTCTTCGAAGCACTCACCGGGGTATTTCGAGATCAGATAGCCGATCCCGTAACAGCTTAATGCGACCTGAACAGTAACCCGCCAACGTTGATATCCGCGAGGATCAACTCCCACAGCGAATCCCAGTCGAACGAATCGTTCGGCACAAACTGGTAGTGCCAGACGATTTCACCGGTCTTGGGGTTCAGCGCGATCACTGAAGCGGCATACAGATTGTCGCCCTTGCGGTTCACCGGATTCCATGCGCCGGCATTGCCGGTGCCCCAATAAACGAGATCGAGTTCGGGATCATACGAACCGGTGATCCAGGTGCTGGCGCCGCCGTTCAAATGCGACTCCGGCGGTTGCCACGTCTCGTGACCTTTTTCGCCAGGGCCGGCAGTCGTATAACGCCGCCACAGTTTTTTGCCGGTGTCGGGATCCCAGCCATCAAGGAATCCGCGTATGCCGAATTCCGCTCCGGAAATGCCGGTGATCAGCACGCCGTTCGCAATCAGCGGCGCGACAGTCTGCGAGTAACCTTCCGTCCACTCGGCCGATTTTTGCCGCCAGATTTCCTTGCCGGTTTTCTGATCCATGGCGACCACGTGCGCATCGAGCGTAGTGCGGAACACCTTGCCCTTGTACAGCGCAACGCCTTTGTTCGACACCCCGCAGCACACCACGCGCGGCGTATCCGGCGCGAAATTGGTCGGCGTGCGCCAGATTTGGTGACCGTTGAGCGCATTGATGGCGAACGTCCACTTGGCGTTGCTCACATACAGCACGCCGTCGTAAATCATCGGCTGCGCCTGTTCGCCGAAATCATTGTCGAGACCCGCCGTCCACACCGGCGTCAGGCGTTTGACGTTGTTCTTGTTGATCTGGCGCAACGGACTGTAACGATTCTGGTTATAGCCCATGCCGTAGGTCAGCACATTGTCGGTGCTCGCCTGATCGCCCACCAACTCGGCATCGGTGGGCCCCACGCCGGTTTTGGTGGATTCGGGTATCGGGCCCATGTTTTCCGTGGCGCAGGAAGTCAATAATACCAACGCGGCAACAGCAGATAGGTATTTTATTTTCATAACTAATTTCCTAATTTTCAGTTCAAAAACGCTTTTAAACACAGATAAACACAGATATGTCATGTAGCTATCTGCGTTCATCTGTGTTCATCTGTGTTCATCTGTGGTTCATTGGTTTTTGCAGTTGGCGGCGTACAGCGATCAATCATCCGCCAGCGCGAAGGTCCACACCGAACCGTTGCGTGGCTGGTCCTGGAAAAAAGCAGCCATACGCGGTATGCCAGTGCCGCCGAGACCCGACTGCACCGTCACGTATTGCTTGCCCTTGTGCGTGAAGGTGATCGGCTGCGCGTTGATGGCCGAGGGCGTTTTGAACTGCCACAACACTTGTCCGTTATCCATATCGACCGCAGTGAATTCGCCGGTGGCTTTGCCGCTAAACAGCAAGCCGCCCTTGGTCGCCAACATCGAGCTGTAGCTCGGCGTATCCTGCACCGGCACGCGCCAGGCGTGCTTGCCGGTAAGCGGATTGATGGCATCCATGTGTCCGATGGGCCGGCCCGCCTCGCGCGGCGCGGGCAGATTTTCGAATCCCTGATAGCGCTGACCCACTTTGTATTCCGCAGGCAGGTATCTCACCATGCGCGAGTTATGCATGGTGTTGGCGTAGAGCAAACCCGTTTCAGGATTAAACGCGGCGTGCGCCCAGTTCTTCGCGCCCCACTGCCCCGGCCATAATTCGATCTGCTCGCCCGCACGGAACTTCTTCGACACATCGGTTTCCACCGGACGGCCCGTCGCCAGGTCAACGTGGCTTGCCCAATTCACTTTCTCGAATGCGGGCGCGGCTATCAGTTTGCCGTTGGTGCGATCCACCACGTACAGGAATCCGCCGCGGCTCATGTGCATGATCACCTTGCGTGTCGCGCCTTGGTGCGAGATATCGGCGACGATCCATTCCCAGTTGGCGTCCAGATCAAACATTTCATTCGGCACCAGTTGATAGTGCCAGGCGATTTCGCCGGTCTTGGGCCGCACCGCGATTACCGATGCGGTGTAAAGATTGTCACCCGGACGCGAGGTGGGGTTCCACGGCGCGGCATTGCCGGTGCCCCAGAACATCAGATCCAGTTGCGGATCATACGAACCGGTGATCCAGGTGGAACCGCCGCCGCGTGAAGCCGCTATAGCATTAGGCCAGGTCTCGCTGCCTTTTTCACCGGCAGCGGGAATGGTGTAACGCCGCCACAGGCGCTTGCCGGTTTCCAGATCATAACCGTCAAGGAAACCGCGAATGCCGAATTCCGCACCCGATACGCCGGTGACCACCACGCCGTTGGCAATTAGCGGCGCGCCGACGATGGAGAAACCTTCTTTCCATTCAGCGACTTTGGTTTTCCACACTTCCTTGCCGGTTTGCTGATCCAGCGCCAGCATGTGCGCGTCGAGCGTGCCGCGATACACCCTGCCGTTATACAACGCCGGCCCGCGGTACGATTGCCCGCAGCACACCACACGCGGCGCGTCCTTATCGAAATTCACCGCTGTGCGCCACAGCTGTTTGCCGGTTGCCGCTTCAATGGCGACGGTGAACTTGGCGTTGGCGACATACATCACGCCGTCGTAGACCATCGGCTGGCCCTGCTCGCCAAGTTCATTTTCCAACGACAAGCTCCACACCGGCACCAGTTTGCCCGCGTTGCGCTTATTGATCTGCGTGAGCGTGCTGTAGCGGTGCTGGCTATAGTTCATGCCATAGTTCACCACGTTGTCGGTGTTGGCGCTGCCCTTGATGAGATCCTGCTGGGACTGCGAAAAAGCGTGGGATGTGAAGATCAGCAAGGATGCCGCTGCCGAAATACACGCCGCTGCCGAGGATACGAAAGACAATCGCCGCATGATAAATGCTCCGGTGAGGTATAAATCGTGTCGAGATATATTACGCGCTGTTGTCGGCGCGCGTTTACGCAGCGCCACCGCCGTTAAGTAAATTGATTTTAGCAACGGAACTGCGCAATTACTACCGCTATATGACGTTGCGCGCACCACACACTGCGAGTGCTCCGCGTCAGTCATCTATGTTGCGCCACAGCATGCGCACAAGCAGTTGATCTGAGACCGGAAAAGCGGCATCTCTGATTGCTGATGCGGCGATACCGAGGTAACGAACGCTAATCGGGCTTGATCCCCGCCGCGATGAATATTTTGCGCCGGGTAACAATCTCCTCGCGGATCATTTTCTCAAGTGTTTCAGGGGTGCCCCGCATGACCGACGCGCCCTGATTCGCGATTTTGTCGCGGATTTCCGCCGATTCGAGTATGCGGCTTACTTCGGTATTGAGTTTGGCGATGATGGCGCGCGGGGTTTTCGACGGCGCGAGTATGCCGAACCAGCCCACATACTCGTAACCGGGCAGTCCGGCTTCGATGACAGTCGGCACATCAGGCAGCATCGGCACGCGCTGTGGGGTGGTCGCCGCGAGCGCCAGCAGGCGTCCGCTCTGGATCAGCGACAGCGACGGCAGCACCGGCGCAACGAAGTAGTGAATGCGTCCGGATAAGGTGTCATTCAGGCCCTCGGGCACGCCCTTGTACGGCACGTGCACGGCGGAAATGCCTGCGACGTGGTTAAACAGTTCGGTCGCGTAATGGGTGCCGCTGCCGATGCCGGCGGAAGCGAAGTTAAGCTGTTTCGGCTTTTGCCGCGCCAGCGCCAGCAGTTCCTTGAGCGTATTCACGCCCAGCGACGGCGCCACCACCACGAACAACGGCGTGCTCACGATCGGCATGATGGCGGAAAAATCGCGGATCGAATCGTACGGCAATTTGGGATACAGGGCCGCGCTGCCGGCAAACGCGGAGGAGGTCAGCATCAGGGTGTAGCCATCGGGCACCGCGGTTGCGACAATGCTGCCCGCAACAATACCGCCAGCGCTCGGACGGTTGTCCACCACGAACTGCTGGCCCCACGCCTCATACAGTTTCGGCGCGAGGATGCGCGCGAGGATGTCGGCGGCGCTGCCACCGCTGAACGGCACCAGCACGCGTACCGGTTTGATCGGATAAGCCTGTCCTGAGCCCGTCGAAGCGGCCTGTCCTGAGCCCGTCGAAGCGGCCTTTCCTGAGCCGGTCGAAGCGAGCTGAGAAAAAACCGGCGCTGCCGCGGTGAGCAGCAGCAGCGCCAGCAGGTTGCGCCAGGTTGTAGTCAATGCCGACTATCCGCCCGTGGCGCCGCCGGTGACCTTCGCGTATTTTCCGGTCAACTGCGGCGTCATTCCCTTGAGCCCCTTCTGCTCGCGATCGAGCCGGGTTTCACGCGCCCAGGTGCGGCTGAGGTCGTCACGCACCCTGACCGTGAGTTTTCCCAGTCCGTCGATTTCCAGATCGACCGTATCGCCGCCCTGGAACGCCGACAAACCGCGATGATTGGTGCCGGTGGCAAGAATGTCGCCGGGCTCGAGGTAATGGATAGACGAAATCCACTCGATGCAGCGCGGAATCTTGTTGGCCATGTCGTCGGTGTTGAAGTTCTGCTTGATGGCGCCGTTCACCGACAGTTTCACCTGTAGCTTGTGCGGGTCCTTGATCTCGTCGGCGGTGACGATGTAGGGGCCGATCGGCGCGAAGGTATCGCGCGATTTCACCTGGTAGAACGAGTTGCCCAATGCGGTAACGGCACGCGCCGAGCCATCGATGAAGTTGGTGTAACCGAACACATGGCTCATGGCGTCGGATGCTTTGACATTCTGCGCGCGCTTGCCGATGACCACCGCGAGTTCCGCTTCGCCCTCAAATATGGTGAGCGGCAGGTCGGGCATGATCATGGTGTCGCCGTGACCCACGATGCACCCCGGCGATTTATGAAAGGCGTTGATTTCCGCCGCCGCCGTGCGCGTGCCGTCTTCCATATAGTTCACCGCCATGCAATCGACGTTGATGGGCTTGGGCAGCGGCGGGCGAAATTTCACTTGCGTCACCGGCAAACCCGCACCGGCATTGGCCGCGCTTTCGATACGGCCACGCACCTCTGCCCAGCGCTCGATCACGCCATTGATCAGATAGCCCGGCCCGGTGTGCGGAATATTTTGTACTGCCGCGGTCACATCAACGACATTGGAGCCTTTGATTACGCCCAGTCGAAAATCGTTGAAATACATGAGCTTCATGGATGCACCTCGTTTGCGTTAAGATGATTTAATGTAACTATTTGTTTTTAATGTATTTTTTGTTCAACCAAAGACTGCGATGCACACGCTGCAAATTCCGCCGCGACATGCATCGCATCTTAGTCCAAGCGCCAGTACTCGGCAAACAGTAATATCCGCAGATGGAAAAGTTTCGCGACATCCACAATTGGAACACACGCGGCTTTGCACTTAATCTGTGTTCATCTGTGTTCATCTGCGGCAAAAAAGGTTTTTCTGAAAAGGGAACAACATGCTTAAACTCGACACGCACGCCCACTGGTTTCCACCCGAATGGGTAGCACTGCTCGAACGCGAAGGCGGCAACAACGGCGTGCAAATGTCGCGCAACGAAAACGGAAGCCTCGCCATGGTGATGCCGGGTATACGATTGCGCGCCAATCTCACGCCGCCGTACATCGAACTCGCGCTTCGCCTCAAAATGATGGACGATGCGCGCGTGGACATGCACGCGCTGTCGCTCACCAGCCCGATGGTGTACTGGGCGCCGCCGGAATTCGGTTTGAAGTTGTCACAAGTGTTCAACGACAGCTGCGCCGCTGCGCATCTAAAATATCCCGGCCGTTTTGTGGGTATGGCAATGCTGCCGATGCAGGCGCCGGCACTCGCGGTTGAGGAAGCGAAACGCGCCGCCGCGCTGCCTGGCGTTCGCGGCGTTTACATGGCCACCCACGTCAACGGCAAGAATCTGGATGAAAAGGAATTCTGGCCGGTGTATGAGCAATGCGAAAAACTCGGCCTGCCGATCTTTTTGCACCCGGTCGCGCCGGTGGGCAAAGAGCGCATGACCAAGTATCACCTCGGTAATTTCCTCGGCAACCCGTATGAGTCCGGCATCGCCGCCGCGTCACTGGTGTTCGGCGGTGTGATGGACGCATTCCCCAAGCTCGACGTGATGCTGCCCCACGCCGGCGGCAGTTTTCCATGGCTGACCGGGCGCATGGATCACGGCACCACGGTGCGCGCAGAATGCAAGCACATGACCCAACCGCCGTCGGCGTATCTGCGGCGCTTCCATTACGACACCATCACCCACAGCGACAAGATCCTGATGAACCTGATTCATCTGGTCGGTGCAGACCGGGTGGTAATGGGCAGCGACTGCCCGGCGGATATGAGCTACACGCGCCCAGTGGATGTGGTGGAGCGCTTGAAAGACCTGTCATCCAACGAGCGTGATGCGATTGTGGGCGGCAATGCGGCAAAGTTGCTGCGCATGGCGTAGCAAAATCCGTAGGGTGGGCAAAACGTTTTTTGCCCACGCCGCCGCGCAAACATGGGACTTCAGACGGTGGGCACGAACAGCGTGCCCACGGAGGCTAACAATGATCGATGCCACGAAACGATACGCGTTGATTGCGCATCACCTCTTGATCGCTGCCCTGCTGGCGATCGCGCCCTGGTGTTTTGCCACGAACGAAGGCATCGCACTGAAATTCACACCGACCTACTACCACAATTCGGCACAAAATCCAGCGTGGGATCTCAACCTGCGCGCGAGCCTCGGTGCGCACAACGCGTGGGTGGGCTACTACCGGCAACGCGAGGATTTTCAGCAGTTGCGCTTGGGTTATGACTACAGCTGGGATGTGCCGTTCGGCAAGCTAATGCCTTCCGCACAATACGCCACACACGGATTTTTGGGCGGCAGCCTCAATGCTGAAATCGGTGATCGCTATTTCGCGCTGCTCGGATTCGGGCGCACCAATCTCAAGCCCTACTACAACCTCAACTTCGATCCCAACGATGCCATTACGATCGGCTTGGGCACGCGTGCCATAGCGCGCACCACGCTGTCGCTGTTTCAAGTCAGGGATGACAGGCTGCACACCGGGCAGCGCATCACGCACCTGGTTGCGCGCTACAAGCCCGATGACAAAACACGCTGGACGCTGGATATTTTCAACAAGAGCGGCCGCGGCGATGCGGATCCCTCCAGTGTAGTGCTGCGCGGCACCGGCGCCGCCCTCACCTATGACTTTGAACCGTACTTCGTGCGCGTCGCCCATGATCCTTACGCCAATTTCACCAACAATCACATGCTGCGGGTCGCGTTCGGGCTGCGTTTGTAAAGCATTGATCTGGATCAACCGCGCGAAGGTACGCGGCGTCTATAGTGGCTGCGAAAGCGGTCGTTTCAGGCCGAAAAATACAAGGAGCACGCTATGTTCAAAAACCTGCTGGTGCCGACGGATGGCTCCGTGCTGTCGCGCCGCACCGTGCGCGATGCGGCGAAGCTGGCGCAAAAACTCGGCGCGAGAATCACCGGTTTTTATGGCGCGCCGACCTACCACATCGAGTTCTATACCGACTATGTGCCGCCCGATATGATCACGCCGCTGCAACATGCGGCTTTTGCGCTGGTACACCGTTAGACGCCCCTGTCTCAATTTTTCACAAACGACATCATCATGAGCGCGCAAAGCGAAAAACTCGCAACGGACGTCAAAGTGCTGGTACACGACACCGAAGAACTCATCAGAGCCACTGCCGCCGAGACCAGCGACAAGGTGGTCGAACTGCGGCGGCGCATGCAACAGAGCGTGCACGACGTGAAATCAAATATCGTGAAACTGGAGGCCGCAGTCATAGACAAAGCCAGGCCCGCGGTGCAGGCGGCCGATCAATACGTACACACGCACCCGTGGCACGCGATCGGCGCTGCCGCGCTGGTCGGCCTGGTAATCGGCCTGCTGGCGAACCGGCGCTGATGCCGATCAGGCGCGCGCTGCACGTACCGCGTCGAGCAGTTCGCGCACGTTGGCAACAAGCTCAAGGCCATCGACCATGGCGATGATGCGATCAACAGCCGCATCGGAAATTACCCCAGCCGCCGCGGTGCGCAACTTGCCTTGAATTTCGGCGCGGCTTAAGGGGTCGGCGGCGTCGCCTTTGGCCACCAGCCGGCGATCGGTATGCGTGACGCCTGCGGTGGTTTTGATTTCGACCAGCGCGGCGGTTCCTGCGATGCCGGGCTCGATGCCGACTTTGACACGCTCGCGCGCGAACGCATCCACGGCCGGGTCTTTAACACGCGCCGGTTCAAACTGATCGAGCCAGCACGCGCGGTCGTGCAGCACCACAGACGTGATATAGGGCATCGACAGCAGCGCTTTGAATTTATCGTCCCACGCCAGCGTGCCGTGCATGTCGTAGACACCTTTGGAGAGGCCCACACGCACCTCGGCAATGTTTGCCGGCCTGAGATCATGTGCGGTCGCCAGCGCCAGCAGCGCGGTGATGACCGATTGCACCGAACTCGCCGCCGGCCATAGCCGCAGCGAAATCTGCTCCAGCGCCCATTGTTTGCCGAGATCAGCGATCACCGACGCCGGATTACCGCCGTCGGAATAGGCGTTGTAAATGCCGCCATCCGGGTGCGCGAGAATTTCCTTAGACGCCAGAAAGCCCTGCTCCGCCAGCAAGCCCGCCATCAGCCCGGACAACGCGCCGCGGCACTGGTGAAACTTGATGGTGGGCGTGCCCCAGTGCGCGAACGTCCCCGCCGACTGGCTACCGGCAAGGCCGAAAGCGTTACGTTGAAGTTCAGCATTGAAGCCACGCAATTTGCCGACCGCGGCGGCGCCGCCAAACGGCCCCACCACACCCGGCGAATGCCAGCCGCGCGCACGAAACGCCGCATAGTTGGTGCCGTTGGCCACGCGCACCGAGGTTTCCAGACCCGCGGTGATCGCAGTCAACAACGCCTTGCCGCTGGCGCCATCACGCTCGGCGATCGCCAGCGCGGGCGACACCACCTGCGGCGTGGTGTGGTAGAGCGTGGGCCGGTGCACATCACACACCGTGACCGCGGTAATCAGATAACCGTTCAGCAAGGTCGCGCCCGCCAGCGACAGTTTATCGCCGCCGATGATGCTGGCTTCGCTGGATGCGCCCAGCGCCGCAGCCAGCCCGCGTATCTGTTTGACTTCATCGCCGTGGGTGCCGGCCAGCGCACTCGCCAACGCATCGAGAATGATGTCTTTGACACGCTCGCGTATCGCGACAGGGATTTGTTCGTATTGCAGGCCGGCGATGAATGCGGCGAGTTCAGCGGTGGGGGTGGTGTACATGATGGAGGATGGCTCCGGTGAGGCTTATAGAAAACAGGTCAAAATCCTTTAGCCACAGATGAACACAGATGAACACAGATTAGATCAAAGACAGGACGGTAATTTTTTGCTTTGGTTCTATCTGTGTTCATCTGTGTTCATCTGTGGCAAAAAAGCTTTTGACGTTAAATCTTAATCCAGCTTCGCGCCGGAATCCTTCACCACCTTGGCCCACCGCGCACACGGCAACACTCCAACCAGCATCGCAAACACCATCGCTGCCGCACTTTGATACTGACCGATCCCTATCCTCCCGCTATAGCGCCGGCCGGGCATGGTACATTGCCATCACCCATGAACCCTGCGCCCATAACCCTCGGAATTCTACCGCAGGCGCAGATGTGCGAGGCGCTGACCTGGTGCAAGTGGCGGAAGTTCTGCAAAACAATTCACAGCGCCGTTACATTCTTGCAAGCGCCAACGACTATTACACGCATAGCATCGCCGCCTTGCCAGCCGGCACGCTGCAGCGGCTAACTGCGCACACGCCCTTCACGCACTTGCTCGCGCGACACCACTCCGGCGATGCTGGAAAGTTCCTGCGCCAGCACCACCAGCACGTCGTCTTTGCTTACAATGCCCACCAGCAGCATTTCGTCATTGACAATCGGCATCCGCCGTATACTCCTCGAACGCATCAGCTCAATGGTCTCAGCAAGACCCAGCGATTCCGGCGCGGTCACCAGATCGGGGGACATGATGTCGCCGGCAGTGATTACCTTGGCGTCAAAATCCATGGCATTGATCTCGACCACAATGTCGCGGTCGGTCAATATACCCACCGGCACACATTTGCCATCGGCCTCGTCCACCACCACCAGGCTGCCCACGCGATAGTGACGCATCAATTTGCACGCGGCATGCACCGTCACTTCGCGGTTGACGAAAACCACTTTGCGCTTGCAAATATCTCCGATGACCATGGAACTCCTCGTGCGTTCGATTAGTACTCAACTGCTTACGCGTCTTGATGCGTTAACCAAGTCAACGCTCCCCAGCGCATACTCTATGCGCAGTGACGGCGACCGCGTTGATCCACGTCAACCCGGATGCAGAACAGAATAAACTAATTAATAATCAGATACTTATTGACCTTTTCCCGATAGCGGATAAAATCGTCGCATGTTCCGTTCAGCGCAGGCACGCCAGATAGTGGGCGGCCTATCCCTCGTCTTGATGCTGCTGTGCCAGACCATGGCAGCAGCGCTGGGCTACGCCCACGCAGCGCTGGCGCCAGCGGCGGCGCCGGCGCAAATCGAGGGTATGAATGCCACTGCCCCATGCCATCAAGAGGCCTTAGACGCCAACAGCGGCGCACCGGATCAAGGCTGTCAGGATCGCTGCCCCTCGCGCGACGCTGCGTTTGAAAGCGCGAAAATCAACATCCCTGCGGCTGCCAGTTTTGCGCTGTCGGCATTCACCGCCAACGCGCCCAATCCGCCGGCCGCAACGGTTACAACGCGATACGAGCAGATCGTCGCGCGCGCCGCCCCTCCGCCACTGCGATTGCTGTACTGCCGTCTGCTGAATTAGCCCTCCGCCAGGTATCTTGCCGGGACCAAGCCGGCATCGTTCGATTGACGAACTTGCGGAGGTCTAATGCTTTCATCACTGATTGGGTTGGCTGCCATCATCACACGGCTGCCTGTAATGCGCGCGACTGCCCTGCTCGCGGCGTTGGTATTCGGCTGCCCCTCGTTAGCGCGCGCGGCGGACGATCCGCTTTCGCTACACGAAGCGCTCGCCATCGCCGTGCGTGATTCTTCGCTGCTCGCCGCGCAGCGCTCCGCTATTGCCGCCGCTGGGGAGTACACCATCTCCGCGCGCGAACTGCCCGACCCCAAGCTCAAGTTCGGGATCGATAATTTTCCGCTTGACGGCCCCGACAAATACAACTTCACGCGCGATTTCATGACCATGCGCCGCATCGGCGTGGCGCAGGAATTTCCGCGCGCTGAAAAACGCGAGTTGAAGGGGCGTCGCGCCGAGCACCAGCTTGCGCGCGAGCAGGCGATGCTCGCCGACACCCATGCGACAGTGCGGCGCGACATCGCACTGGTGTGGATGGAACGTTATTACGCCGAATTGATGGCAAAGGTTGTCGACGAGCAATACGCCGAAACCACGCTGCAACGCGACGCCCTGCAAGCCGGCGTGGCTGCCAGCCGCACCTCGTTTGCAGACCGGCTGGCGCTGGAGGCGGCTTTGCAGTTGCTGCTTGACCGCCGCGCGGACTTCGACAAACAGGCAGGGCGAGCGCGGGCCCTGCTTTCGCGCTGGCTGGGCGCGGCGGCGGCACGGCCACTGTCGCCGCTGCCGGAAGGCACGGCGAGCGCACCCGCGCCCGCTCACACGCATGCCTACGGCGCGGTGATTTACGATCCGCAGCATCCCCATCTGCAATCGCTGCAACGGCAGGTCGACATCGCACAGATTGAAGCTGATCTCGCGCAAGCCGCCACCAAGCCAGACTGGGGACTGGAACTGAGCTACGCGCAGCGCGGCCCCGCCTACAGCAACATGCTTTCGTTTCAGGTATCCACAGATTTGCCGCTGTTCGCCGACCGGCGGCAGAACCGCGAGGCCGCGGCGCGCGCTGCGCAGGTAACGCAGGCACGCGCGCTGCGCGAAGACGCGGTGCGCCAGCATCTTGCCGAGGCGGCGGCAGCGCAGGCGGATTGGAATGTAGCGAGCGCGCGGCTGAAACGCTTCGATGACGAACTGCTGCCGCTCACGCGTGACCGCGCACGGCTCGCGCTCGCCGCCTATCGCGGCGGCTTTGGCACGCTCGCCGCGGTGCTGGAAATGCGGCGCATCGAGCTCGACCTGCTCCTGCAAAAACTGCAATTGGCCGCCGAGCAGGGGCGCGCCCACGCGCAGCTGATCTACTTTCTGCCCGAGGAGCAAAGCCAATGAAGCGCACTGTTTTCAAAGGCATGCTGATCGCGCTGCTGATCGCCGGCATCGGCGCTGGCGGGGGTTACTGGTTCGCTATGCGCCGTATGCAAGCGGCAATGTCCGCGCCATCCGCCGCACCGGTTGCATCACCCGCAGCCGCTGCGGCGGCGGATCGCAAGGTGCTGTACTGGCATGACCCCATGATACCGGGACCCAAATTCGACAAGCCCGGCAAGTCACCTTTCATGGACATGCAGCTGATACCCGTCTATGCCGATGAGGGCGCCGACCAGGGCAAGGTGACGATCAGTGCGCGCACCCTGCAAAACCTTGGCATACGCATCGTCGAGGTCAAGGAAGGCCGCATGGAGATGAGCTTCGCCGCCACTGGGGCGGTGAGCGTGGACGAACGCGCGCTGATCGCGATACAGGCGCGCGTCACCGGTTATATCGAAAAATTGTACGTGCGCGCGCAATACGAGGCCGTGGCACAGGGACAACCGCTGGCTGATATTTACTCGCCCGAATGGCTGGCGGCACAGGAAGAGTATCTGGTGCTCAGGCGCAGCACGCAACCGGATGTGGAAGCGCTGGCGCTGGCCGCGCGCCAGCGGTTGCTGCTGCTCGGTGTCTCCGATGTGCAAATCCAGCGCATCGAACAGTCCGGGCAAGCTGCACCACGCGTCACGCTGTATGCGCCCGAAAGCGGCATAGTGTGGGAGCAGGGCGTGCGCGACGGCATGACGGTCAATCCCGGCATGACTCTGTTCCGGCTGGCGCGGCTCGACAGCATTTGGGTTAACGCCGAAGTGCCTGAAACCGAGGCCGCGCTGGTGCGTCCCGGTACGCCGATCACGGCACGCGCGACAGCATTACCCGGCGCGGTATACCAGGGAACCGTCGCCGCGCTGCTACCCGATGTCAACGCCACCACACGCACGATTAAGGCGCGCATCGTGCTGGCCAACCCCGGCGGCCGCCTGAAACCAGGCATGTTTGTCAACGTCGAGTTCGGCAGCGTCGCCAAGCCCGCGCTCATGGTGCCGAGCGAAGCGGTGATTCATACCGGCAGACGCACCGTTGTCATCGTAGCGGAGGACGGCGGAAAGTTTCGCCCGGTTGAGGTGGAAGCCGCCCGTGAAAGCCTGGACATGACCGAGATACGCAAAGGCCTCGCTGCGGGGCAGAAGGTGGTTGCTTCCGGCCAGTTCCTGATCGATTCCGAATCCAGCCTGAAAACCACACTCACACGGCTGGAAAGTTCACACAGCGCTGTTACGGATAAGGCCACGATCGGCAAACACAGCGGCAGCGCGAAAGTCAACGAGGTCGATGCCTCAAAAGGAAAAATCGACATAAGCCATGGCCGGATCGCGTCGATGAAGTGGCCGGCGATGAAAATGGGATTCCGCGTCGAAGACAAGTCGCAACTGTCTTCGGTCAAACCCGGCGACGAGATTGAATTCGAGATGCGCGGCGAACCGGACAAAGACGGGGATTTCGTCATCACCCGCATCACCAGAAAATCCGCGAAGGCGGCAAAGTGATCGCGCAGCTCATACGCTGGTCGATCGCCAACCGCTTTCTGGTGCTGTTGGCCACCCTCATGATCACGGCATGGGGGGTGTGGTCGATGATGAAAACACCGCTGGACGCGATTCCCGATTTGTCCGACGTGCAGGTGATCATCCGCACCACCTGGCCGGGGCAGGCGCCGCAGATCGTCGAGGATCAGGTGACCTATCCGCTGACGACGACCATGCTATCGGTGCCGGGCGCCAAGGCCGTGCGCGGCTATTCGTTCTTCGGTGATTCCTTTGTCTACGTACTGTTCGAGGACGGCACCGATCTCTACTGGGCGCGCTCGCGCGTGCTCGAATACCTCAACCAGGTGCAGGCCCGCTTGCCGGCGCAGGCGAAGCCGGCACTGGGGCCCGATGCCACCGGCGTGGGTTGGGTGTACGAGTATGCGGTGATCGACCGCAGCGGACGCCATGATCTGAGCCAATTGCGCGCATTGCAGGACTGGTTCCTCAAGTACGAATTGAAGTCGGTAGCCAATGTCGCGGAAGTCGCGTCGGTGGGCGGCATGGTGCGGCAGTACCAGATCGTACTTAATCCGGACCGGCTGCGCGCGTATTCGATACCCATCTCCCGCGTGATCCAGGCGGTAAAAAATGCCAACCAGGAAACCGGTGGTTCGGTGCTCGAGCTGGGCGAAGCCGAGTACATGGTGCGCGCCCACGGCTACCTTAAATCACTCGAAGACTTTCGCGCCATCCCGATCATGGTCAGCGATGGCGGCACACCGGTGCTGCTGAAAGACGTGGCGC
>CAMBCF010000119.1 GCA_945864585.1 Bordetella parapertussis
TCGAGCTCCACCCTCAAGGTGTAGATCCTGGTCGTCATACTGCGCCGAGCTGCCATGGTGGGATCGTCCTGTTCCATCAACCAGATTCAATGCTATCGCAGCGCCGCAATCCTCGCGCCCTGTCCATACCACGTTGTGCCACCCTCCAGCATTCTTCTACCCGGTCATGCTATCCGGGAGATCGCCAGACTTCCATCACAAAATACCTTGAGAGATTGCCGGTGATATAAACAGCAAGACAACAGACGCGCAACGCCGCGCACTGAATAACCGGTACGTTGTGAGTCGAGCGTCTAGGCGAATGTCTGGATATCGGCTGCGGTGCGAGCGAAGCGGCAATTGCCGCTAAGCGAACGTTCTCTGGTGCGGTCCATTCTGGCCGTTACCCGAGGTGTCACTGTATGGCGACACCATGCCCCACAAGGGCATAACAAGCCCCGCCCCGATTGATCCGGCGGGGCTTTCCTTTTCTTGCTTATTTTCCGCCTGCCTGGTACGCACCGGTGCCCGACCAGAAACGAAGGGGTCTTGGATTTTGACTGCCACGCCCGCGCCTGCATCTGATACGTTTCATGGAGCGCTTGCGCCTAACGCCAAACTGCGCGTCGCGATTGTGCCGATTCCTCCCGCGCAGACGACAACCGGGCACACGGGCGGGTGCGCGCATGGCGCGCGGGCGCGGCGCGTTGATCTGTTGCGGGCGGCTTGATTCGTAAACCCAGCACGGTTCTGTGCCGTGCGCTGACGGGGTGGCTTCGCCTGCGCTCGCGAAATTGCGCTGAGTGCGTGAAAATAAGCCGCTGAATAGTTCTTCGTGGGTTGAGATTTTTCAGACAACAGCGGGGCTTGAACGAATTTTTCGTGCGAATGACGATTCGCTGATTGCGGCATAGAGTGCCGCTTGGTGAAAAAGGGGCTTTAAAATGACTATCCCCATCGCGATCGCGCGGAATACCAGACAGATCAAAACCTTATGGCGAGGAGAGCATAAATGAACAGGTGGCTGAAGGTCTTGGGTGTGGCGGTTTTTCCCGGGTTTTGTGCGGTCGCGATGGCGCAGAGTTATCCGACTAAACCGGTGAGAATTATGGTCGGCGTCGCGGCTGGGGGCGGTGTCGATACGGCGGCCCGCATGCTCGGTCAGGCTTTGGGCGAATTATGGGGCACTCAAGTCATCATCGATAACCGGCCAGGTGCGGTCGGCATGGTGGCGGCCGACTTAACGGCCAAGGCCGCACCTGACGGCTATACGCTGATCCTTTGCAATATCGCGACGCACGCGATCGTCCCGGCGCGCTTCGGCAGGAAGCTTCCCTACGATCCCATCGGTGATTTTGCATTTCCGTCGATGATTGGAGGCGTGCCCAATCTATTCATGGTGCATCCGTCGTTTCCCGCAAAAACCCTGAGGCAATTCATCGCGTACGCCAAGGCGCACCCCGGCAAGTTGAACTTCGGTTCCTCGGGTTTCGGCGGCTCGCCGCATCTTTCCATCGAGCTGCTGAAGACGATGACGGGAATCAACGTTTTGCACGTGCCTTATAAAGGCGCTGCGCCGGCGCTCGCTGACGCGATCGGTGGCCAGATCGAATCCTCGGTCGGCAATCTGGCCGGCGCACCGCTTGCGGCAGTCAGGTCGGGGCGCGTTCGTGCATTGGGTGTCACCTCTGCTCAGCGCAATCCGCAGCTTCCCGAGGTGCCTACCTTCGCCGAAGCGGGCGTGCCGGGGTACGACGTCTCGGGTTGGTACGGCATTTGCGCGCAGTCAAAAATTCCTGAGCCGATCCTGACCAAGCTCACTGCCGATTTGCACAAGGTACTGAGCGGCCCGCTCAAGCCGCGACTGGAGGAGCAGGGCGTCGCTGTCGCGCCCACGACGCCTGCGCAGTTCATCGCTCACGTCAAAGCCGAAATCGAAAAATGGACCAAGGTGGTGGTAGCGGCAAAACTGGATAACGACCAGTAATAGACCACTACAGGCTTTGTCTTGCATTGCCGGCGGCGCCGTAATACATTTGTCCCATGAAGACACTGACCGTACAATTGCCCGAGCCGCTCGTCGCCGAGATTGAGGCAAAATCGCGTGGCCGCGGGTGTTCGAAGTCGGATATTGGTCGCGAACGCCTGCAGAGCCCTACTCGATCTACAAAGTATGAGTGATGCATCTCTATGCGGCAAAAAATGGGTGACGAGCTGGGCGGCGTCGGTGCAGGGGCCGTATCCGCTGGGCAATTCGTCGGCGCAGCCGGACATGAGCCGTGTGTTTCCGGCGCCGGTCAATGGCGCGCGTGATCAGTCGTTTCGGCTGATTGTGCGGCCGACCTTGTGGGGGCGCGAGATGCGCATCCGCCTGTCCAATGCGCTGGGGGCCAAGCCGGTGACTTTCGACGGCGTTTACGTGGGCTTGCAGCATTCCGGGGCGGAAGTGACGGCGGGAACGAATCGCGCGATTGCATTCGGCGGTAAACCGGGTGTGACGGTTGCGCCTGGACAGTCGCTGTGGAGCGACGCGGTGGCGCTGCCGTTTGTGCGTGACGCAGCAGCAAAGGAACTCACCGGACGCAAACTCGCGGTGAGCTTTCATGTAGTGGGTGACAGCGGGCCGATGACCTGGCACGCTAAGGCGCTGCAATCGTCGTATGTCACCTGGCCGGGCGCGGGCGCGAAGGGGCATGAAGAGGCCGAGGGATCATTTCCGTTTGCCACTGCCGCGTGGTACTTCCTCGACGCACTCGACATGCGCTGCGAGGGCGACGCGTATGCGGTGGTGGCGTTCGGTGATTCGATTACGGATGGCACGGGGTCCACCATCAACGGTGATGACCGCTGGCCCGATGTGCTCGAGCGCAGATTGCGCGCAGCGTACGGCAATCGTATCGCGGTGGTTAACGCGGGCATCGGCGGCAATCAAGTGCTGGGGCCCGCGGTGTATCCGCCGCCCACGCCCCTTTCACCATTCGCCGGCGGGCCGTCCGCGTTGTCGCGGCTGGAGCGCGATGTGCTGACGCTGTCAGGCGTGCGCGTGGTGATCTGGCTCGAAGGCACCAACGACTTCAGCCGCAACGGCAATGCGGCCTATGCGGCGGTGGCGCAAGGCCTGCGTGATGGTGTTGCGCGTATGCGTTCCCATATACCCGGGGTGCGGGTGATAGGCGCGACGGCGGTGTCCGCGCTGGGTGCAATCAACCCCGCGCATGGTTTCCAGGAGCAGGATGACAAGCGCCGGCAGTTGAACGCATTCATCCGCACCTCGGGTGTGTTTGACGGCGTTGCCGATTTCGACCAGGTGGTTACCGATCCGCAGAGCGGCGCCATGCGCGCCGAGTTCGTGCCCGACAACACCGTCGGCGGCGCGGGAGACAAGCTGCACCCGAATCGGCTGGGTTACCAGGCGATGGGCGCGGCCATCGACCTTAAGCTGCTGGCGAGTGCGATTCAAACTGATGTCCGAGCAGGGGTTGTATAACGCCCACGGACAGTCCCTTCCCCTTCAGGGGGAAGGTTAGGATGGGGGTGGGGTTCGAGCGCCGCCCCACCCCCATCCCCGCCTTCTGCGCCGCTTCAAGTGTGCCCTTGCCCCTGAAGGGGAAGGAGCCTCTTTGAACTACATAAATATCTCGTTCTTAGACTTCAGTTTGAACCGCACCCGCTGCTGGCGCCGGCGCCATAGTTACAGTGATTTATGCGTGCCGTCGCAAAACGGCGGAGTTTTGGTTTGCTTGCAGCCGCACAGCCATTTTTTCTCGGCTTGCGTGACGGTAAATCGATTCGGCTTGAATTCACCGCCCTTGTGCGAGCCGTCGCAAAACGGCTGTTTTTTCGACAATCCGCAGGCGCACCACGAGTAATCGCCGGCAGCGAGATCGACGCCGTAAGGTGCTTTTTGCGCGCAAGTAGGTTCACTCATAAGAGTCCTTTCGTTGATGAAGATGTGCCTTGCTTATCATGGCATACTGCGCCTGTCTTGTCTGAAAGGAGCGCGTGATGAAAAGCTTAGCCGCGATAATTTTTACCATGGGTGCATTCGCATTGGCGGGCTGCGGGGCCGAACTGGCTACCACTGCGGCCACCAGCGCGGCGATCAAAAAGCAGGAAATGGATGCCGCGAAACAGTCCAGGGAAGTGCTGGATAAAAAAATCGATGAGGTGGCTCAAGCAATCAAGCAACGCGCCGAACAGCAGAGCAACGCGGACAAGTAGGCTAGTCTTCCTCCGCATGCGCGGTCTTCGCATGCAGCTCTGAGAGCTGTTTCTGCACCGCGGCGGACACCGGCTCGTAGTGCGAGAGTTCAATGGAATACGATCCCTGCCCGGCGGTGAGGGATTTCAGGCGCGTCTGAAAGTCGGTGAGTTCGGCGAGCGGGGCGTGGCCCCTGATCGCGAGCATGTTGGCGGCGAGCGTATCGGTGCCGGAAACCTGCCCGCGGCGCGATGAAATGTCGCCCGCTATATTGCCCATGTAGTCGCTGGGCGCGGCGATCTCGACGTTGACGATCGGTTCGAGGATGATCGGTCGCGCCTTGCTGATCGCATCCATGAATGCGCGCTTGCCGGCGGCGACGAACGCGACCTCTTTCGAATCCACCGGATGGTGCTTGCCGTCGTAGACGATGACGCGCACGTCGTGCAGCGGATAGCCCGCGACAGGGCCGGCATCCAGCACCTGGCGCACGCCTTTCTCCACCGCCGGAATGTACTGTCCCGGTATGGTGCCGCCCTTGACCTGATCGACAAACTCGAAACCCGCGCCGCGCACGAGCGGCTCGATGCGCAGAAACACTTCGCCGAATTGACCGGCGCCGCCGGTCTGCTTTTTGTGGCGGTGATGGCCTTCGGCTTTGGCGGTCACCGTCTCGCGATACGGCACGCGCGGCGGCTTGGTGTTGACCTCGGCGTGATACTGGCCCTGCATGCGCTCGAGGATATAGCGCATGTGCAGTTCGCCAAGGCCGCTGATCACGGTCTCGTTGGCGGCGCTGTGTTCGAAGCGAAAAGTCGGATCCTCGGCGCACAGCTTGTGCAGCGCGTCCGAGATGCGCTGCTCGTCGCCGCGCTTTTTGGGTTCGATGGCGATGCGGTGCATGGGCACCGGAAACTCCAGCGGCGCGAGATGGATGTGATCTTCGTCGTGCGAATCGTGCAGCACGGCATCGAAGTGGATGTCATCGACCTTGGTCACCGCGCCGATATCGCCGGGCGCGAGCGCGTCGGTCTCGATGAATTCCCTGCCTCGCAGCAGGTACAGATGCGACACCTTGAACGGCTTGCGGCCGTCGCCGATGTAGAGCTGCATGTCGCGTGTGACCGTGCCCTGATGCACACGAAACACGCCCACCTTGCCCACGAACGGATCGATGGTCACCTTGAACACATGCGCCAGCACATGCCTGGCCGGGTCGGGCGCGGTGTGCATCGTCACCGCGGCCGCGCCTTCACCTTTCAGGAACTGCGGCGGATTACCCTCGGCAGGATTTGGCAACAGCTTCACAATGATGTCGAGCAGTTCGGCCACACCCGCACCGTTGCGCGCGGACACGAAACACACGGGTATCAGATGACCTTCGCGCAGCGCCTTCTCGAACGGCGCATGCAATTCCTCGGGGGAAATATCCCCCTGTTCGAGATACTGGGCCATCAGTTGTTCGTCGACTTCGACCACCTGATCGATCAGTGCCTGATGTGCGTCTGCTACCGAGGAAAAATCCGCTGCGCCTGACGGATTGAAAAAGCAATCGACAACCTTACTGCCGCCGTCCGCCGGCAGATTGACGGGCAGACACTCCTTGCCGAACGCCGCCTGCAGGGCTTCAAGCAGCGCCGGCAGATCGATGTTCTCAGCGTCTATCTTGTTGATGACAATCATGCGGCACAGTTCGCGTTTTTGTGCCCACTGCATCATGCGCGAGGTAATCATCTCGATGCCGTTCTGCGCGCTCACCACCACCGCGGCGGTTTCCACCGCCGGCAGCGCAGCGAGCGCGCGTCCGATGAAATCGGGCAGCCCCGGCGTATCGATCAGATGAATGCGCGTGTCGCGGTGGCTAAAATGCACCACCGCTGCGTTGAGCGAATGTTTGTAGGATTTTTCAAGCGCATCGAAATCGCACACCGTGGTGCCGCGCTCGATGCTGCCCATTGCGGGTATCGCTCCCGCTTGCGCCAGCAGGGCCTCTGCCAGCGTGGTCTTGCCCGATGCGCCATGACCCACCAGCGCAAGGGTGCGGATGGCTTGCGCCGGAGACTTCGGCATTACGGGCTCCCAGGTGGTTTGCAAAAATATGCGTTCGCGTGAAACGTCAGCGTACGCGGGGTGAAGCAGTGTAATCCCGTATCACGATTCGCGGAATTCGCTGCGCTGCACGCATGCGACGGGCGCATCCCGCGCTGAATCTCCTGCGAGCAACCCCATTCCCCGCGCTGCGCCGTTTACAGCTTCAGTATTGCCCTATGGTGAACCCCCGCAAGGAGTGTGTCATGAAATTATGTAATAAAATCATATACCTATCAATTTTGTCTGCGATTTCCGGTGCGGCAGGTGCGGTCGGCGGTATTGCCGATGTGACGGTCTACGATCGCGTGGAAAACCGCACGCTGCCTATCCATCAGTACCATGGCCGCTATTACGTGGTGGGCAAGCCCGGCAACGAGTATCAGATACGCGTGGCCAATCGCGGACGGCAGGAGATTCTGTCGGTGGTGTCAGTCGACGGCGTGAATGCGGTTTCGGGCGAGACCGCGAATTGGGCGCAGACCGGTTACGTGCTCGGCAGCCATCAGGGATTTGACATTCGCGGCTGGCGCAAGAGTATGGAGCGCATCGCGGCATTTTATTTTACCGAGCATCAGAATTCGTATGCGGCGCGCAGCGGGCGTTCGCATAATGTGGGCGTGATTGGCGTCGCGTTGTTTCGCAAGAAGTACGAGCCGCCGGTGCGCATTGATCCGCCGCTGCGTCCGTGGCCGCGCCCGCGCTGGGAGTCGCCGTTTCCGTCGTCCCCGGGCGATGGCTTGTCGCGCGGTGCCCCTGCTGAAAATGAGCGTTCCACGGGGGCATCAGCCGCACCGGCGCCAGCGCAGGCCGACGCGCAGTCGAACGCGCCATCCGGCGCGATGGAAGGCCGCGCGGACAGTAGTAGTAGAGAAATGGCGCGCGTCCCGCAAAAATCCTCTACTTTGGGCACCGGCCATGGCCGCAGCGAAGAATCGCACGTGACCTATACCCACTTCGAGCGCGCCAGTGCGGCACCGGCGGAAATCATCACCATCCACTACGACACCTACGAAAATCTGCTGGCGCAAGGCGTGATCGTTCAACCGCCGGTGTATGCGCAGCCCACGCCAGTGCCATTTCCGGGGCAGTTTGTGCCCGACCCTCGGTGAACGAGTCAAGGGCACACTTGAAGCGAAGCAGAACGGGTGAACGAGTGAACAAGTTCGCACGGCCACGGGGTGTTGACGTTTCTCGTTCACCCGTTCACCCGTTCACGAATTTTCCGCCGTTGCGCTTGCGCAATGGCTCCCGCATACTTGCGCTTATATGGCGACAGATGCGGAACCTTGCGACGAAGACCTCATGCTTGCCTACCGCGACGGCGATGCGGGTGCGTTTGACACACTGTATCGCAGGCACAAAGGTGGCGTTTACCGCTACCTGCTGCGCCAGTGCCGCGAGCGGGCGGTGGTGGACGAATTGTTTCAGGATGTGTGGATGAATTTGATCCGTGCGCGCGCGAGCTACAGCGTGCAGGCAAAGTTCACTACCTATATCTATAAGTTTGCGCACAACCGGCTGATCGACCATTACCGCAAACACAGTCAGGCGGTGCTGGTGTCGCTGGATGAGGAAAATGAAGACGCGCCGCTGCTGCCTGAATCACGGGCCGCCCCGCGCGACGAGCCGGAAAAGCATCTGGATATCAAGCAGCAGGCAGCACGGCTTCTGGAATTGCTGGGTGCGTTGCCGCTGCCGCAACGCGAGGCGTTTGTGATGCAGTACGAGGGTGGCATGAGCGTGGAAGAAATCGCCGATGCCACGGGGGTGACGCGCGAAACGGCCAAAAGCCGCTTGCGTTATGCGTTGGCGAAAATCAGACAAGGACTGGCGACGTGGCAGTAGACGACGGCAATCGCGACGACAACCTGGAACGCCAGCCGCAGCTCGCGCGCTTGGTTGAGGCGGCGGGCGGCGAGGAGCCGCCGGCGGCGCTGGACGCTGCCATACTCGCGGCTGCACGGCGCGAAGTTAGCGCTCGCCCGCAGGTGGTGGGCGGCGGTGGGGAGGCCGCAACGCCGGCGCCGCGCCAGAAGCGTAACTGGTATGTGCCGGTTTCGATCGCAGCGGTGTTGGTGATGAGCGTGAGTTTGGTGACCTTGGTGCATCAGGAAAAAGGCGACGAATTGACGCAGCCGCCGCGCGTTGCCAAGGAATCCGCCCCAGCTGTCGTCGCAGCGCCGCCCGCGGCCGAGCCGGTGCTTGCTGAATTACCCAGGGATGCGCTTGCCGCGAAGCAAGACGCAGCCCTGCGCGACGCCGCGCGGGAGCTCAAGTCAAAAGTCGAGGCCGAGAAGCGCTCGCAGACAGCTCCTACCGCGGTGACGGAGTCGTCCGATAGCTACGCCCAAACGCAACGCAACGAGGCCGCCCAGCGGGATGCCGTGACCGAGGTTGTCAAGCCGCTGGCGAAAGCTGTATCGCCCGCGGCGCCGGTGCGCCCCGATGCCGCGCCCGCGGTGGTGATGGATCGCCCGGCGGCGGTGGCGAGCAGGAAATTGGCCGTGCCGGAGACTGGCGCCGCCATAGGCGCGGCTGCGAACGAGGCGTCGGTCACTGCGGCAAGACGCGAGGCGCAGGGCAGTCAGCGGGAGCGGGCGCCGGCGGACGCGCGGCAGGAGATGGACGCAGCGGGGCAGGTCGCACGGGACCGTCAACGCGACGCTTCTGGCAGACTCGATCGCGCAGGTGCTGGCAGCGCTTCCAGTCCGGGTGCGGCGGCGTCACCACCTGCGCCATCACCGCCATCGCGAGAAACCAAGGTGATGGCGGAACCGTTTCCCGCAGCAGTCACGCGCGAGGGCGCGCAACCTCGCGTACCCGCTGCGCCACCGCCTGCGGCGGAAGGTGGCATTACGGCGGCCCCACCAGCACCGGCGTCGGCAGCCAAGACCGTGCAGCAGCGCAGCGGGCCGCAGCAGATGACGCGCCCGGCGTGGCTCACTGAACTCGACAACCAGCCGCCGGAAAAATGGCTGGAGCGGTTGGCGCAGTTCAAACGCGATGGACGTCAAGCTGAAGCCGATGAGCTGATAAGCGAATTCCGCCGGCGCTTTCCCGATCATCCGGGCGGCGCGCGTTGAGCGGATGGCCGAAGCAGCGTCCAGCGCACCGCTGGATCCCCAACCGGTGCCGCCGAATGCCGACGATTACAGCGGATGCTGCGACAGCGGTTGCAGGCCGTGCATCTACGACCTCTATTGGGAGGCGCAAGCGCGCTACGACATTGCGCTCGCCGAGTGGCGCTTGCGACAACCGCCTGAAAATACATAACTGTTTGTAAAAGCTTAATAAAAACAATAAGTTATAATATATTGCATTGCATCATTTTTTGCGTAATAATGAGGCGGTCCATTAGCGGCGGCGTTTTAAGGGTTGCGCGCCCGCAAGTCCATCAATAGAATAGCCCCCACTTTCCAGTCCTGATCGTGAAACCACTACTAATAGTGGTTTTCAGGTTGGGGAGGTACAAGCGAACAGCTTCACCTAGACATCAAGGTAGCTTTCCGGCTCGCCATCATAAGCCGGCCAAAATATAGGAGGTTTTGCATGTACGCAAAATCAATGATCGAGTACGTGCACTCGTGCGCGGTTGCGGGCGCGTGGTCACAGCATCTCTATTTCGCGCCGGTGGCAATGGCGTTGACGGTGGCGTTTCTGCCCTTCACGTTCGAACCCGCATTCGTCAAACCGCCGCAGCTCAGCCCCAGCAGTGAGCGGCGCGCCGAACCGGTAGCGGTGGCGGTGGACAGTCTGTTTCAAGGCCGGCTGCTGACCAGTTTCGCAGCCGCGCCCAAGCGCGCGGCGCTGCCGCTGGATGCGCAACAGCGGGCCGTTGCCGGATACATCACGCGCAAATACGGCGTGTCCAGCGAGGTGGTGCAGGAACTGGTGCGCATAGCGTTTGCGGCAGGCCATCAATTCGGGGTCGATCCGTTGCTGGTGGTGGCGATGATGGCGGTGGAGTCGAGTTTCAATCCGATTGCGGAAAGTGTCGCCGGCGCCAAGGGACTGATGCAGGTTATCCCCAAGTACCATCTTGAAAAATTCGCGGCTTATGGGGGCGAGAACACGGTGTTCGACCCGCGCGTGAATATCCTGGTCGGCGCGCGTATTTTGCGCGAATATCTGCTGACCGCTTCGGGGGATTTATTCACGGCGCTGCAAACCTACGCCGGCGCGCTGGCCGACCGCGGGGCCGTCTACAGCCACCGCGTACTCAATGAAAAAGACCTGCTCGATGCGCTGGCAGGCGTGCCGAGAACTAATCGCGGCGACCGCTTTGTGATGCAGGTCGAGACCCAGCGGCCAGGTACGCTGCTTGCGCCCACGCCCGCTGTAACGCCGCCATCCGCCCGGCCGGCGCCGCCAGCGCCGGTGCAGCAGCCTGCTAATCTGCTGGAAGAGGCGGCGCATACACCGCCCACGCAACCCCAGCAACCACCCGCGCAGTTGCCGCCGATCAATACCTGACGCGGGTTACGCGCGACCTTCCGGACTATTGATCTGCCGAACGGATTCGTGCCGTTTGCGCCGGCGCTTTCAAGGCCAGACTTTTGCTATATAGTGACGCCGTGCGCCACCCCTTTTCCTTCCAGCGGCGCGGGAGTTTGCGATGACCACACCTGAACTGCCCCAGGACTTCATGGCGTTCATGCAAAAAATGTGGAACCCGATGTCGTTTCCGGTGCCCGGCATGTTCATGCCCACCGCCAATGTTGAGGATATCGACAAGAAAATCGCCGAACTCAAAGCCGTGGAAACCTGGCTTACCGTGAACATCGGCTTTGTTCAGATGACGGTGAAAACCCTGGAAATGCAAAAAGCCGCGCTGGTGTCGTTTGCCACCGCAGCCAAAACAGACTATCCACAAAACAAGTAACAACTGACGGGAGGAGATTCCATGAAGTGTGTTTCAAAGGTGCTGCTGTGGCTGGCCGCCACCGCTATGGCCACGGGCGCTGCGGCGCAGACCACTTCGACAGGCTCAGGGCAGGCTTATCCCAACCGGACCATCCGCGTCATCATTCCAGCGGGCGCGGGCGACTCGTGCGATGTGCTGTCACGGCTGGTCGGCCACAAAGTCAGCGAGAAACTTGGCCAGCAACTCGCCATCGACAACCGGCCGGGCGCCGGCGGACAGCTCGGCTTGCAGATGATCGCCAAAGCGCCGCCCGACGGTTACACCATCGGCTGCGGGCAGGGCGGCAACATGGTGATCGTGCCGATCGCTTACAAGAAAGTGGATTACGATACACACAAGGACTTCCTGCCGATTTCGCTGATGGCGTCGAACTTTCTGGCGCTGGTGGTGCATCCCAGCGTGCCCTTCAAGAACGTGAAAGAACTGGTGACCTACGCCAGAGCCCATCCCGGCAAGCTCTCATTCGGTTCCACCGGCGAGGGCGCGTTTCTGCACTTTGCGACCGAACTCCTGCGCACCAAGGCGGGATTCACTTATCTGCACGTGCCCTATAAGACATTTCCCGGTGTGGTCACCGATCTGATGGGCGGCAGACTGGATGCGTCGCTGGGCTCGTTCGTCTCGATACAGCCGCATGTGGTGTCGGGCCGCTTGCGCATGCTCGGTATTGCCAAAGCCACGCGCGTGCCCAACTACCCTGATTTTCCGACCATCGCCGAAAGTGTGCCCGGCTACACTTCGGGCGGCTGGTTCGGATTCATCGCACCGGCCGGCACGCCGAAGGACATCATCACTTTGCTCAACCGCGAAATGAATAACGCGATGAAGCTGCCCGACGTGCGCGAGAAAATGACCGCCTACGGACTGGAAATCCACACCGAGTCGCCGGAGTATTTCACCGACGTCATCCGCAGGGATTTCGAAGTGTGGGGCAAAGTCGCGCGCGACATCGGTTTCAAGCAGCAGTAATCCTGCAATAAAAATCTCCCCGCGTCCGCGGGGAGATTTTCGGGCCTTAGCGCACGCTCAAAACCGGCGTTGATGATCGCGCGCTTCAATGAAGATGTGCTGCGACGCGATGTCCAGGCGGCGATGAAGTTCACCACGCTCATGCGGGGAGAGGAACCCGTCCGCTACGAATGCTCGTTCCATGGCTTGTATGTCACGCTGCTCGGCCATCAGGCGGCGAAATTCCCAGCGGGTGATCGCGCCCCGGCGAAAGCCGTGATCGATGCGCGCGTACTGTTCGGCCTGGCGTTGATTGATTTCACGCAGGCCTGCCCGGGGATGCTGACTCACGTAGGCCGGTTGATCAGTGACGCGCCCATAACCGTGCGGGCCGTTGGCCAAAGCCGGGGTAATTGCCGCAAAAGCCGCTGCCGCTAGCAGTGTGCTCAGGATCGTTTTCATGTTGCACCTCTCTCGGTTAAAAGCGGGAGCGAAAAATGCGCGCCCGTAGCTGCAAAAACGAGGGTGGGGCAATGTGCGTGTACGCGCCGGCGGGTGGGTTTGTAAGCGGCTGTTGCTGCAACGGCGTGGATGTAACAAATTGTTTCTGATGCCGGATTTGCAATAGAAACTTACATTTGAATACGCTGGTGTGGCTGCCTAGCCCCGCCGCATAGAATCGAAAAAGTAGCGTGCCGGAGGGCGGAGCAGAGACCCGCTTGCGAGATGCTACCCCGCAGGCAGGCAGGATTTTTTCGCCGCCGGCTTACGAGGATATGAATACGAGGGTCCGGCTGCCTAGCCTCGCCGCATCGAGTCGAAAAAATCCCCGTTCGACTTGGTCGCACGCACTTTGTCTAGCAGGAATTCGGCGGCTTCGAGTTCGTCCATCGGGTACAGCAGTTTGCGCAGCACCCAGATTTTTTGCAGCACGTCTTTGGCCAGCAGCAATTCTTCGCGGCGGGTGCCGGAGCGGTTGACGTTGATCGCCGGGAAGATGCGTTTTTCATACATGCGCCGGTCAAGATGGATTTCCATGTTGCCGGTGCCTTTGAATTCTTCGTAGATCACGTCGTCCATGCGCGAGCCGGTGTCGATCAGCGCGGTGGCGAGTATCGTCAGCGAGCCGCCCTCTTCGACGTTGCGCGCCGCGCCGAAAAAGCGCTTCGGGCGCTGCAAGGCATTGGCGTCGACGCCGCCGGTTAACACTTTGCCGGACGCTGGCACCACCGTGTTGTAGGCGCGTGCGAGGCGTGTAATCGAGTCGAGCAGTATCACCACGTCTTTTTTATGTTCGATCAGGCGCTTGGCTTTTTCGATCACCATTTCGGCAACCTGCACATGGCGCGACGCGGGTTCGTCGAAGGTCGATGACAGCACTTCGCCTTTGACCGAGCGCTGCATTTCGGTGACTTCTTCGGGACGCTCGTCGATCAGCAGCACGATCAGCACTACTTCGGGATGATTCGCGGCAATCGCGTGTGCGATGTGCTGCATCAACACGGTTTTACCGGCTTTGGGCGGCGACACGATCAAGCCGCGCTGGCCTTTGCCGATGGGTGCAATGATATCGATGATGCGCCCGGTGATGTTTTCCTCGGCCTTGATATCGCGCTCGAGTTTCAGGTGCTCGGTCGGGTGATAGGGCGTGAGGTTTTCAAACAGTATCTTGTGCTTGGAATTCTCGGGCGGCTCGCCGTTGACGTTATCGACCTTGACCAGCGCGAAGTAACGCTCGCCATCTTTGGGCGTACGGATTTCGCCATCGATGGTGTCGCCAGTGTGCAGATTAAAACGGCGGATCTGCGAGGGCGACACATAAATATCGTCGGTGCCCGCAAGATACGAGGTATCGGGCGAGCGCAGAAAGCCGAAGCCATCAGGCAGCACTTCCAGCGTACCGGCGCCAGAGATCGATTCACCCTTTTTCGCCTGGTTTTTTAACAGCGCGAATATGAGCTCTTGTTTTCTGAGGCGATTTGCTCCCTCTACCTCGTTGGTAACCGCGGTCTCGACCAGTTCACCAATAGGGAGGTTTTTAAGATCGGATAAATGCATGGATTTAGGGTACCGCCAGTGGTTGTTACAGCAGGGTTGTTACGCGAAAAACGCAGGGAAAATCAGCAGAAAAGGGGAGCGGGGAGGGGGCGGGAAGGAATCCTCGCCCGCGCAAGAACCGCTGAATTGATGTTGAATCTGAGTTACAACGAGCGCGATTCAAGCGCTGAGAGATAGAGTATAGCGATCAGCCGGGGCTGTCAAATGAGGGGTTATATATGGCTGTCGATAAAGGCTTTGAGTTGCGATTTTGACAGGGCGCCGACTTTGGTGGCTTCGACCGCACCGTTCTTGAAAATCATCAGCGTAGGAATGCCGCGCACGCCAAATTTCGTGGGCGTGGCCTGATTGTCATCGATATTGATCTTGGCGACTTTGAGTTTGCCGGCGTAATCCCTGGCGACCT
>CAMBCF010000120.1 GCA_945864585.1 Bordetella parapertussis
CCGGCCTTCCCCACGGCATATGCCTGCGCCGCCGCGCAATGGCGCATCGAGCCTGCGGCGGCGCTGATTGCTTATGTTTGGTCATGGCTTGAAAATCAGGTGATGGCCGCGCTCAAGGCCGTGCCGCTGGGACAGACTGCCGGACAACAGATACTGCTTGCCCTGGGCGCCCGACTCGATCACATCGCGCAAGCCGCCGGTGCTTGTGCCGACCATGAACTGGGAAATTTCGCGCCGGGTTTGGCGATACTTTCCAGCCGCCACGAAACACAATACAGCAGGCTATTCCGCTCATGAGCACAGGTCACAACCCAGCGCTGCGCGTCGGCATCGGCGGCCCGGTCGGCTCCGGCAAAACCGCGTTGACGCTCGCGCTGTGCCGCGCGTTGCGCGACAAATACAGCATCGCCGTTGTCACCAACGACATCTACACCGAGGAAGACGCGCAGTTTCTGGTGCGCAATGAAGCGCTGGCGCCGGAACGCATCATCGGTGTGGAAACCGGCGGCTGCCCGCATACGGCGATACGCGAAGACGCCTCGATCAATCTCGAAGCCGTGGCGCGCCTGAACCGCCGCTTCACCACACTCGATCTCATTATCATCGAATCGGGTGGCGACAATCTCGCGGCAACCTTCAGTCCGGAGTTATCCGACTTCACGCTGTATGTAATCGATGTCGCCGCCGGCGACAAAATCCCGCGCAAGGGCGGGCCGGGCATTACCAAATCCGATTTACTCATCATCAATAAAATCGATCTGGCGCCGATGGTGGGCGCCTCGCTCGAGGTGATGGATCGCGACGCGCGAAAAATGCGCGGCGACAAACCGTTTGTGTTTACCAATCTTAAAACCGGGCATGGCCTGGACACCGTCATTTCTCACATTGAAAAGGAGGGCATCCTATGTACCGGCTAGCACAGCGTGTTATCTGTATTGCGCTTGTTTCCACCACGGCAATCGCGCATGAAGGGCACGGCGCGTCCGTCGTGCACTGGCATGCCTGGGACCACACGCTAATCACGCTGCTAGCGCTGCTCGCCGGGGCAATCGCCGGCGTGGCGTTTTATGCGGCGCGAAAGAAAATAAATAAAAACAAATACTAGTACAGGAAACGCGCTCGAACGGGCGCGATGTTACTACTTGTCCTGTTCGATCTTACTCTTATTCTCGTTGCGCATGAGCTTCACGACAAACCACACACCACCGCCCACCATTATCGCAAGAAAAATAAGGATGCCGATGATGTTGTCCGCGGGGATAGGCGCATCGGCAATTTCTGCAGCATGCGCAACACCCAGCACACACAGTGACACAAGAAAGGCAATGAATCTGGACAATATAATCTCCTGGAGGTAATGACTGCTTGCACTGCGCAAATTGCGCAAACTCAGATCAGCGATGAACAGTGACTGATATTGACGACTGTGCGAGCACTTTCTGCGTCTGGCTGCCGAGCAACGAGTCCTTGAAACCGCTGCTCCCATGCGACGCAATGTAAATGAGGTCGCACTTTTCCCTTTTGGCCACGGCGAGTATTGCACTCGCCGGGAAATCGTCGGTTACGTGCAGGCTCTTCACCTTCACACCCGCCGCACGCGCGAGCTTTTCAATGTATTCGAGATGCTGCTTCGCCAGTTTTTCGACCAGTACGGCATGCTGAGCAGGGTTGATAAAGCCCGTCGGCAACAGCCCCTCAAAAATCAGAGGGGTCGGCGAGGGGGCCGCGAAAAATGCGGTGATTTTCGCACCGACAGTCTTGGCAAGCTTCACTGCCTTTACGGCAGCGGCACGCGACAGCGGCGAGCCATCGGTGGGGACTAGAATGTTTTTGTACATGGTATCTCCTTATATTTTTAGGTCTGGCGCAAACAGCCGCGCCCTCTTACGGTAATAGGCCCCGGCGCGCCTTATTCATATCAACACACGGCCGCCGCTACAATGCATTACTTCGCGTACGGCAGCACCCAGATCAGCATGCCGAGCACGTAACAGATGAATGCGCATACCAGCGTAAACGGCACACTCCACGCCAGAAACTCGCGCAGCGACACTTTGCGGCCTTCCTCCTTCTCACCGAGGCTCAGGGCGACGTAGAGCGCGGGGGCGCCTGCGATGGTCAGGTTGCTGCCGAGCGTGCCCGACCACAACACCATCCAATACAGCGGCCACGGCTCGACGCCCGCTTTCGCCAAATCCTTAATGGTATGCAGAAACGTCAATATGTAGGCGTCATGTTCAACCAGCCCCACGATCGGCACGGTAACCCAGTACAGAATGGTTGCACCCAGCGCATAGTTCTCCAGGAAAATCGGCTTTAATGCGCCAGCGAGCTTGTCGAGGATGTGGCTCTTTTCAAGTCCGCCCACCAACGCGAACAGCGCGATGTAGAAAAATATCGCGCGCCAGTCGAGCTCTTGCAGTACTTCCTCGAATTTGCTGGCCTTTACCCGGTCGCCCAGCAACGCGAGTACGAGCACCAGAGAAAGCGCGCCGGTCAACGCAATAAAGCCCAAAGTTACGCCGATATATTCGCGCGCCGACATCGCAATCACCGTGCCGAGGAACCAGCCGACGACGATGGTGGCAAACAGCGGGTTTTCGATCTTGGCTACTATGCCCAGCGAGGCCACGTCGGCAACGCGCTTATGCCCGCGGAACCCGTACCAATACATGAAGGCCAACGTGATGAGGAAGGTTACCATCAGGATCGGGAACGACGACGGACGCCCCTTGTGCCAGATGAAGTCGAAGAACTCCGCGCCCGCGACGCTGTGCAGCATCTGCGGCGGCAAGTCGCCGATAATCAGCGCGGTGCCCATGAAGTTCGCGCCGAAACCGATCATCAGCACCACCGGTACCGCCGGCAGCTTCAGCGCGCGACACAGCGGCAACGCCACCGGCGCCATCATCAAAATCGTCACCACGTTATCGACGAACATCGAAATAAATCCGGCGAGGAAGGTAAGGATGATGACCAGCACGCCAGGTCGCCCGCCGGAAAGCTTCAACGCCTGGATTGACAGCCAACTGGGCACGCCGGACTTGCCGAAGTAACCGGCGATGATCCAGATGCCAATCAGGATTGCCATCACGTTCCAGTCCACGTACTTGAAAGCTTCGGTCTCGGTCATCACGCCGGCCCAGCACATGATGGAGACGCCGATCAGCGCCGCGAGCGTGCTGTCGATCCAATTGGTGATAACCACCAGGATGGTGAGCGCGAACAGGATCAGGGTAAACCACTGCATGGGTTCCATAAAATTTCCTTTTAAAACGAATGTATATAATTAAAAAACAAAATCTATTTGGGCTGTGTCACTGCCGGCGCCGGCGCGCCACCTTTGATTTTCTCGGTTGGCTGCCAGCCGGTAATCATCAGCATGAAGAAAAATCCGATGACATACGCCAGCGCCACATGCCAGCCATGTCTGATCCAGCTGCCGACGGACCTGGCCTCGGGGAACATGTTCGACAGCGCCACGCCCGCTGACGAGCCGAACCAGATCATCGAGCCGCCGAATCCCACTGTGTACGCGAGCATGCCCCAATCGTAACCGCCCTGTTTCAGCGCCAGCGCGGTGAGCGGAATGTTGTCGAATACCGCCGATACGAATCCAAGACCGAAAGCTGTCTGCCACGAAGCAAGGGGCAGTTTCTCCACCGGCATCAGTGAGGCGCACAGAATCAGCGACAACAGGAAAATACTGCCTTTGAACGCCTCCGGCAGCAAGCCCCAATCCGGTTTGCGCAGCGGCGTGGCCATAATAATGGCAATCCACACCGCCACGCCGATGAATGGAAACTTATCGCTCAAATGCCCCAGCTTCGTGTTTGCAGTTACGTTCGCGATAATGGCGGCGGCGAGGATGAATGCCACGATGCCGACGCGCACCCAGTCAATAACCACACCCTCGGGTGCTTCTTTCGTAATGGGCGAGTATTTATGTTGCTGGAACGCAGCGGGTATGCCGAATATCACCAGCGCCAAACCCGCCGCCACGTAGGCGGTCAGCACTGCCACCGGGCTCACGCCGTCGATCCACATCATTGTCGTCGTGGTGTCACCGACCACGCTGCCTGAACCCCCGGCGTTCGACGCGGCGACAATCGCCGCCAGATAACCGATATGCACCTTGCCGCGAAACACCGTCATGGCGATGGTGCCGCCGATCATCGCCGCGGCGATGTTGTCGAGAAAACTCGACAACACAAAAATCATCACCAGCAACACGAAGCCGCCCTTCCAGTCATTGGGCAGGAATTTCGGCAGCCACGCCGGAATTTTGCTCTCTTCGAAGTGCTTGGACAGTATGGCGAAACCGAGCAGCAGCCCCAGCAGATTAGTCAGGATCACCCATTCGTGCGCCATGTGCAGGCCAAAGCCTGCGACACCAGCACCTGTCTTGAAGCCGGTAAACAGCAGCTTGTAGCCGACGATGGTGGCAAGCCCGACCAGCGCCACGCGCAGTGTGTGGTGGTGAAACAGCGCAACGCCGAGTAGCGTAAGCGCAAACAGGATGAAATCGACCGGAATGCCGAGAACGGACGGCAGGTCACCCGCGGCCAGCGCGGCCCCTGAATAAGCGGTTAGCGCAAGTGCAGCCGCGAGTACGCCGGACACGGAAAATCCCAAACCGTTGCAGCGACGCGCGTGTTTTACGGATAGTTGCATGCTCAACCCTCCCCTAATCGCAATTGCAGGCCACATCACATCCGCGCGTTGCGCGGACATTGCAGCTCGAGCTTTACCTTACAGCGGCAAAGAACGCCGCACACTCAGGCAAAGGTCTCGCGGGCAATGTGCGATTGCCGGGAAGGCCGGGAACCCGAAACTGCCGGATTCCGTGTTGACGGCCTTGCCGCAGCGGCATCGTCCCCTGTCGCCGTAGCTACTCCCCTTTGGATGACGCCTCCAGACTACTTCCTGCATGCGCGCTACGGTTTTACCATGACTAATTCAGCCGCGTCAATAAACAACGCACGCGGCGAGCATCGGCGGCGGGGCGCGCGGCAGTCACTTCACCAGCAGGACAGGCGCCGCACTGTGCTGCGCCACGCCGTGCGCGACCGAGCCGAGCAACGCGCCGGTGTGCTCGCCCAATCCGCGCGTGCCCATCACGATCTGATCACAGTGAGCGGCCGCAGCATAGTCGCTGATCGCCTCCCACGGTTTGCCGACGAGCATATGCACACTGTACTTCGCGCCGGCGGCGTCGAGCATCTTGCGCACCGGCTCGAGCGCTTTGACGCTGTTCTCGCGATGGTAGTCTTGCAGCGACTCCTTCGCGACAAAACGACTCACATCGCCCGATACTTCGCGCTGCACGTTCAACAAGTGAATGTCCATGGCCTCGGGCGCGGGGTGGTGGCGCCGCATCGCGATCACGTATTCCACCGCTCGCACCGCGCTGTCCGAAGCGTCCACCGGCAGCAGGATGCGATTGACCAGACTCAGGGCCGCTGGGGCCGGGGCTGCACCTGCGGCGGGAGTCGGTTCGCCCAATTCCACCAGTACTGGCCGCTTTGCAAGCGCCCGGGTGGCCAGCCACTTGCCGGCTGCGACCACCAGTGCGGCGCCCACAAGAGGACCCACCCACGCGGGCGCCGGCACGTTCGCCTGCATCCATTCCTTGAGCGCAACGTCGGTTACGGTCATATCGCCCGCGATCCAGCCGAGCAGCGCGCCCCCTAACGGAACCACGATGGGGAAGCGGTCCATGAGCCGCATCACCAGCTTGCTGCCCCACACGATGATCGGCACGCTCACCACCAGCCCGAACACCACCAGCCCGAGGCTGCCCTTGGCGGCGCCGGCTATCGCAATGACGTTATCCAGGCTCATCACGGCGTCGGCGACGATGATGGTCTTGATAGCGCCCGCAAGCGTTGTGCTGGCGTCGACGGCGTGACTTCCAGTTCCCTCCGCTTCGGGCTGGAGCATCTTGATTCCGATCCACACCAGGAGCGCTGCCCCGAACACCTTGAGAAACGGAATCGCCAGCAGGTGCAACGCGAAGAAAATCAGCACGACACGCAAGGCTATCGCGCCGAACACGCCCCACGCCATGCCAAGATTGCGTTGCCGCTCCGGCAGGCGCCGGCAGGCGAGCGCGATCACCACGGCATTGTCGCCGCCCAGCACAATATCAATCGCAATGATCTGCATTACCGCAATCCAGAACTGCGGATTGCTAAAATCAATAACCATTTTGTCTCCGTTGATCCCCAGGTTAGGAATCGAAATTTAATTCCTGTGACTGAAACTGCGGTCCCCACTTTGCCAAGCGCAAAAAAAAAGACCTTTGCCCATTTCTGGACAAAGGTCTCGCTTGCAAAATCCACTTTTGCCGGCGGGCCGGGGAAGCAGATAGCATCCGCTGTCCCGTCTTGACGACCCAACCGAAACGGCGCCTCCAGCAAACAGCGCCGCCTTAGCTGCTCCCCTTTGAGGGGCATTCCGCAAAACATTAGTTCGGGAATGCGCGGCGGTTTTACCACATCTATTTCCACCGCGTCAACAACCCGCTGCCTACACAACCCGCTGCCTACGCACTGAAACTCGAGTCGTTACACCCCGCCAGCAGCAACCGCCGACCAGGATGACATCTAAAACAACCCCACCACCTTGCCGTCATCAGTCAAATCAATCTTCTCCGCTGACGGCACTTTCGGCAGTCCCGGCATGGTCATGATGTCACCGCAAATCATCACCACGAACTCGGCGCCCGCCGACAGCCGCACTTCACGCACGTTGACACTGTGACCCGATGGCGCGCCGCGCACGTTGGCGTCGGTCGAGAATGAGGATTGGGTCTTCGCCACGCACACCGGATAATGGCCGTAGCCGCCTTCCTGCAATTCCTTGATGCGGTTGCGCACTTTGGAGTCCGCGGTGATATCGCCCGCGCCGTACACCTTGGTGGCGATTTTTTTCATCTTGTCCCACAGCGTGTCGTTGTCTTCATACACAAAAGTGGGACTCGATTTCGTTTCGCACAGATCAACCACGATTTTTGCAAGGTTCGCCGCGCCCTTGCCGCCTTCAGCCCAGTGATTCGCCACCACCACTTTCACGCCCAGTTTTTCGACGCGCTCGGTCAACAGCTTCATTTCCGCTTCGCTATCCGCGGTAAAGCGGTTGATCGACACTACGCACGGAATGTTGTAGACGTTTTTCACGTTGTTGACGTGACGCTCAAGATTAACAATGCCTTTTTCCAACGCGGCAACGTTTTCCACACTCAACGCATCCTTGGCGACACCGCCGTGATGCTTGAGCGCGCGCACGGTAGCCACGATCACCGCCGCCGCCGGTTTTATTCCCGCTTTGCGGCATTTGATATCGAGGAATTTTTCCGCACCGAGGTCAGCGCCAAAGCCCGCTTCGGTCACCACATAATCCGCGAGTTTTAACGCGGTTTGGGTCGCGATCACGGTGTTGCAGCCGTGCGCGATGTTGGCGAAAGGACCACCATGAATGAACGCCGGATTGTTTTCCAGCGTTTGCACCAGG
Source organism: Bordetella parapertussis (assembly GCA_945864585.1). Taxonomy (GTDB): domain Bacteria; phylum Pseudomonadota; class Gammaproteobacteria; order Burkholderiales; family SG8-41; genus UBA5216. The sequence continues at coordinate 7,516 of CAMBCF010000120.1, forward strand.
TTGGGCGCGAGCTGGTCTTTCAGCAGCACCGTCATCGCGCCGTGCGCTTTGAGATCACTGGCGCGCAGCGCCTTGCCTTCCCGCGTGTAACCGAACACGATGTTGCCGAGGCGGTTCTTCAAGTCCTTCAGTGAAGTAGCGAGACAGAAAATCGCCATCACTTCGGAGGCCACCACGATGTCGAAGCCGTCTTCACGCGGAAAGCCATTCGCCGTGCCGCCGAGTGACACCACGATGTCGCGCAGCGCGCGGTCATTCATGTCCATCACGCGTTTCCAGGTGATGCGGCGCGGATCGATGCCCAGCTCGTTGCCATGCGAAATGTGATTGTCGATCATCGCCGACAACAGGTTGTTGGCGAGGCCAATCGCACCAAAGTCGCCGGTGAAATGCAGGTTGATATCTTCCATCGGCACCACTTGCGCGTAACCGCCGCCTGCCGCACCCCCTTTGACGCCAAACACCGGGCCCAGCGACGGTTCACGCAGGCAGATGATCGCTTTTTTGCCGATGTGGTTGAGCGCATCACCGAGGCCGACCGTGGTGGTGGTCTTGCCTTCGCCGGCGGGTGTGGGACTCATGGCGGTGACCAGAATCAGCTTGCCGTCTTTTTTGTCCTTCAACGAATCGACGTATGCAAGCGACACCTTGGTCTTGTAGTGGCCGTAAGGCACCAGATGCTCGTCAGGGATGCCGAGCTTCTCGGCGATTTTGTTGACACGCAACATCTTGCCAGCCTGTGCAATTTCAATATCGGACAACGCCATTTCTTTTTCTCCTGAAACCAAGTTCTAAACCGCAGCCATCGCCTGCCCGCCGCCGTAGCTCGATACGGGTGTGAGTTCGCCGCCTTTCATGACCTTCACTGCGCAATACTTGAACTCCGGTATCTTGCCCACCGGATCCAGCGCCGGGTTGGTCAACAAATTTGCCGCCGCTTCGTAAAAGCAGAACGGAATGAATACCGCGCCGCGCGGCGTGCCGTCGTCGGCGCGCGCGTAGAGCGACACGATGCCGCGGCGCGAGGCAACGCTGATCACCTCACCCGGCTTCGCACCCAGCGCGTCGAGATCAAGCGGATGGATCAGCGCGGTCGCTTCCGGTTCGATGGCGTCGAGCACCGTTGCGCGCCGCGTCATCGCGCCGGTGTGCCAATGCTCGAGTTGCCTGCCGGTGATAAGCACGAACGGATATTCCGCATCCGGCCGCTCGTTGGCGGGAATGATATCCGCCGGAACGAATCTCGCGCGCCCTGTCGGCGTTGGAAATTTATCAATAAAAACAATGGGTTGTCCTGAATCACCTTCCTTCTCGCAAGGATAGGTGACACTGCTTTCGCGCTCCAGCCGCTCGTAGGTAATGCCGGCGATGCTGTTCATGCCTTTGCGCATTTCGTTAAACACATCAGCCGGGCCGCTGTAATTCCAGTCGCACCCCAGGCGGCGCGCGAGTTCCTGAATAATCCACAAATCGGGCTTGGCCTCGCCCGGCGCATTAAGCGCACGCCGGCCGAGCTGCACCATGCGGTCGGTGTTGGTGACCGTGCCGTCCTTTTCCGGCCACGCGGTGGCGGGCAGAATCACATCAGCGTAGTAACAGGTTTCGGTGAGAAAAATTTCCTGCACCACCAGCATGTCAAGCTTGGCCAGCGCCTCGCGCGCGTGATGCGCGTCGGGGTCGGACATCGCCGGGTTCTCACCCATGATGTACATGCCGTTGATGCTGCCGTCGAGCGTCGCGTGAATGATTTCGACCACCGTCAGCCCCGGCTTCGGATCCAGCTTGGCGCCCCACAATTTTTCAAAGCGCGCGTGCGCTTCAGGGTTATCGACGCGCTGATAGTCGGGAAACACCATCGGTATCAGCCCGGAGTCGGAAGCGCCCTGCACGTTGTTTTGTCCGCGCAGCGGATGCAGCCCGGAGCCGGGTTTGCCGATCTGGCCGGTCATCAGCGTGAGTGCAATCAGGCAACGCGCATTGTCGGTGCCGTGCACATGCTGCGAAATGCCCATGCCCCACAAAATCATCGAGGCCTTTGAGGTCGCATACAGCCGCGCCACTACCTTGATGGTCTCGGCGGGTATGCCGCACAGCGGCGCCATGGCCTCGGGACTGTAGCCTTCGACGTTCTTTTTCAGGTCTTCGTAACCGATGGTGCGTTCCGCGATAAACGCCTCGTTCACCAGGCCTTCATGCACGATGGTGTGCATCATCGCGTTGAGCAACGCCACATCGGTGTCGGGCTTGAATTGCAGATAGTGGGTGGCGTGACGCGATAATTCCGAACGGCGCGGATCGGCGTAAATGAGTTTCGCGCCTTTTTTCACGGCGTTTTTGATCCACGTCGCCGCCACCGGGTGATTGGAAACCGGATTCGCGCCGATCAGGAATATGACCTCGGCAACACCCACATCGCTCACCTGATTCGATACCGCGCCGGACGCCACACCTTCCATCAGAGCCGCCACCGACGACGCATGGCACAGCCGCGTGCAATGATCAACGTTGTTGCTGCCAAAGCCGGTGCGCACCAGCTTCTGGAACAAATACGCTTCTTCGTTGCTGCCCTTGGCCGAGCCAAAACCCGCGAGCGCGGTTTTGCCTTTGTGATCGCGGATTTCTTTCAGCTTGCCCGCCGCGAGATCCAGCGCTTCTTCCCACGACGCTTCACGGAAGTACTCGAGCGGATGCGCCGGGTCCATCGTAAAGTCCGCATGCTTTGGCACACCGGCCTTGCGGATCAAAGGCTTGGTCAGTCTTTGTTTATGACTGACATAATCAAATCCGTAGCGGCCCTTCACGCACAGCCGGTTGTGGTTGGAGGGGCCGTCGCGCCCATCCACACTGATGATTTTGTTGTCCTTGATATTGTAGGTAAGCTGGCAGCCGACGCCGCAGTACGGGCACACCGAGTGCACCTGTTTGTCGGGCTTCACCAGCCCCGCTTCACTCGCGGGCATCAGTGCGCCGGTCGGGCACGCCTGCACGCACTCGCCACACGCGACGCAAGTGGAGTCCCCCATGGCATCGTCGATATCGAACACGATTTTCGAATGTTCGCCGCGAAACGCGTAACCGATGACATCGTTGACCTGTTCTTCACGACAAGCGCGAACGCAGCGCGTACACTGGATGCACGAATCGAGATTGACCGCAATGCCGTGATGCGACAAATCAGCCTGCGGCTGCTGGCGTTTTTCAAATCGCGGTTTGCCCACCTGCAGCTTGCCCGCCCACTGATCCAACTCGGAATTCAGCGTGTGGCGCTTTTCCGGCATGTCAGAGAGCAGCAGTTCCAGCACCATCTTCTGCGACTTCAACGCGCGTTCGCTGTCGGTGGTGACTTCCATGCCCGTGGCCGGCGCGCGACAGCACGAGGCCGCGAGTACGCGCTCGTCTTTGACCTCGACCACGCAGGCACGGCAATTGCCGTCGGGGCGCATGCCTTCCTTGTAGCAAAGATGCGGAATCTCCACGCCGTAACGCTTCGCGGTTTGAATGATGGTTTCATCGCCGACGCTTACCACGTCCCTGCCGTTCAGCTTGAACTCAATGGGCATGGCGTTTAGTTCTTCATTGGATAGTGCGGTCATTGTTTAGTCCCAGTGAACGGGTGAACGAGTGAACGAGTGAACGGGTGAACGAGTAACGACGGGGTGTGCTTCCGCTCCCTTGCTTTGCTCGCCCTGTATCTAGGGACAGTCGGCAAAGCGGGCGACGGGGTTACCCGTTCACTCGTTCACCCGTTCACCGCACTTCCTTCGGAAAATACTTCATCACACTCCGTATCGAATTCGGCGCTGCCTGGCCCAGACCGCAGATCGACGCATCAGCCATGGCGCCCGACAGTTCTTCCAGCAAGCCCTGATCCCAGCTGGGTTTTTCCATCAGGTTTAACGCCTTGGCTGTTCCTACGCGGCACGGCGTGCATTGTCCGCAGGATTCTTCGGCGAAAAACTTCATGATGTTGCGCGCGGCGGCGCTGGCTTTGTCGTGGTGCGACAGAATAATCACCGCCGCCGAACCGATAAAACAGCCGTATTGATTGAGCGTATCAAAATCGAGTGGGATATCGCCCATCGCCGCCGGCAGTATGCCGCCCGACGCGCCGCCCGGCAGATAGGCGTAAAACGCATGTCCCGGCAGCATGCCGCCGCAGTTCTCGGCGATGAGTTCGTTCACCGTAATGCCTGCGGGCGCCAGATGCACACCCGGCTTTTGCACGCGGCCTGAGACCGAAAACGAGCGCAGGCCCTTGCGCCCGTTGCGCCCGTGCGCGGCAAACCAGTCCGCGCCTTTTTCGACGATTTCACGCACCCAGTAGAGCGTCTCCATGTTGTGCTCCAGCGTCGGATAGCCGAACAAGCCTACCTGCGCCACGTACGGCGGACGCAACCGCGGCATGCCGCGTTTGCCTTCGATGGATTCGATCATCGCGGACTCTTCGCCGCAGATGTAGGCGCCCGCACCGCGCCGCAGAAATATCGGCGGCAAAGGGCACGGCGGATTTTTTTGCAGTAATTGGATTTCTTTTTCCAGTATCGCGCGCACCCCGGCATATTCGTCGCGCAGGTAAATATACACTTCGGAAATCTGCACCGTCCACGCAGCGACGATCATGCCCTCGAGAAAGCGATGCGGATCGCGTTCGAGGTAATAGCGATCCTTGAAAGTGCCGGGTTCGCCTTCGTCGATATTCACCGCCATCACGCGCGGCCCTTTTTCGCCGCGCACGATGCGCCACTTGCGCCCCGCCGGAAATCCCGCGCCGCCCAACCCGCGCAGGCCGGAGTGCTCCATCGCTTTGATCAGATCTTCGGCGTCACGTTTGCCGGCAAGACACTCGGCGGCAAGCGCATAACCGCCTTTTTTGCGGTACGCCGCGTAGCCGATATACCTGCCCAGGGCGCACCGGGATTTATTCGCATCAGCAAGCGCTTTCACACTGGCAACCGTTGCATGTGCCACCGGATTCTGACCCACAATGACCACCGGCGCCTGTTCACAACGCCCGACGCACGGCGCGGGAATCACGCGCACGCCGTTACCGAGGGCGCGTTTGAGTTCAGTGGTCAGCGGATTCGCGCCGCCCAGTTCGCACGACAATGAGTCGCACACGCGCACCGTCAGCGCGGGCGGCGGCGTGTCGCCTTCTTTAACGATGTCAAAGTGATGATAAAAGCTCGCCACCTCGAACACTTCGGTCATCGCGAGCTTCATTTCACGCGCGAGTGCTGTGATGTGCGCGGCGGAGATGTGACCGAATTTATCTTGTATCTTGTGCAGATGTTCGATCAGCAGATCGCGACGGCGCGGTTCATCGCCGAGCAAGGACTGAATCTGCTCAAGCGCACTCGCATCGACGGCGCGCCCCTTGGGTTGGCCGCGCCGCTTGCCTATGCCTTCGCGTTTTACTGCTGCAACTTCCAAGCGCGTTCTCCTTCTCACGGCAGGTGCCGCATCGAATAAAAACAACCCGGTGAACTGCTGCGGGTTGTTCAGTTAAAACAATTACTTACCAGTGGGCTATGCTCTAATTACCTTCCCTCATCCCTGGGGTGAGGGAGGTTTTTGACGTGGCCGGCACAAAACTTTTTCGCACGCTTACTTCAACGCCGACCTCATCAGCTTACCCATATCCGCCGGATTGCGCGTGACCTTGATGCCGCATTCTTCCATCACCCGCAGTTTCTCGGCAGCGGTGCCCTTACCCCCCGAAATGATCGCGCCGGCGTGTCCCATGCGCTTGCCCGGCGGCGCGGTAAGGCCGGCGATAAAACCGACCACCGGCTTTTTCATATGGGCTTTGACCCAGCGCGCGCAGTCTTCCTCGTCGGAACCGCCGATCTCGCCGACCATCACCACGGCTTCTGTCAGCGGATCGTCGTTAAACATTTTCATCACGTCGATGTGCTTCAGACCGTTCACCGGGTCACCGCCGATTCCAACACACGACGATTGGCCCAGGCCCACTTCCATCAACTGGCCAACGGCTTCGTAGGTCAGGGTACCGGAACGCGACAACACGCCAATCGGGCCGTGCTTGTGTATGTGGCCGGGCATGATGCCGATTTTGATTTGGTCGGGTGTAATTACACCGGGGCAGTTGGGCCCGATCAGCAGCGTGCGCTTGCCCTGCATTTTATATTTGGTGCGGATCATATCGCGCACCGGGATGCCGTCAGTGATGCAGATTACCAGATCGAGATCGGCCTCGATCGCCTCGTCGATGGCGGCAGCGGCAAAAGGTGGCGGCACATAAATCACCGACACGTTGGCGCCGGTGGCAGCCTTGGCTTCCTTCACCGTCTCGAATATCGGTATGCCTTCGTAGGATTGACCGCCTTTTTTCGGCGTCACACCCGCGACATAACAGGCCTTGCCGTTGGCGTACTCTTTGCCGGTTTTGGTGTGAAACTGGCCGGTCTTGCCGGTAATGCCCTGGGTCAGGACGCGCGTATTTTTATCTATCAGTATCGACATGTTCAGGCCGCCTGCATGAGTACGGTTGAAATTCGAAGTGCGCGGCGACGGCTGCCGGCGGCAATTCGTCTGCCCGTCGATCCCCTGAAGGGGCCCCTCGCCGGAGCGCTCATGCCGGCCCCGCCTTCCTGACCGCTGCCACGGCTTTTTGCGCTGCATCCGCCATATTATTTGCGGAAAGAATCGGCAGTCCCGATTCGGCGAGTATTTTTTTGCCCAACTCGACGTTGGTGCCTTCGAGCCGCACGATCAGCGGCACCTGCAATTTGACCTGCCGCGCGGCTTCCACCACGCCTTGCGCGATCACGTCGCATTTCATGATGCCGCCGAAAAT
>CAMBCF010000121.1 GCA_945864585.1 Bordetella parapertussis
CAAAGACATGGCCGCGATGCGCAAGCGGTTCAGCGATCACGAAATGATCGAGCTGACCGGTTCGATCGGCTACTATTGTCTGCTGGCGATGACGGTAAACGCCTTTGAACTCGATGCCAGGGAGGGCATGGAGATTTTGAAAACGTAGAATCTTGTAGGGTATCTCGTGCAGCTTGATACCCGCCATCTGGCTAAACAACTCTGCGGCCAAATGCGCCGAGCTGCCCGATCCGCCGGAGGCATAGTCGATTTGCCCCGGTCGCGCCTTCGCCAGCGCTATCAGTTCTTTGACATTGCGCGCTGGCAGGAAGCCATGCGCTACCAGCACAAAGGGCGACGTCGCTGCCATGGAAACCGGTGCGAAATCCCGCACGGTGTCGTAGGGCAGCTTCGCATACATGCTGGGATTTACCGAGTGCGGGCTGGACACAAACAGCAGTGTGTAACCATCGGCAGGCGCATGCGCGACGTTCTCGCTTCCCACGATGCCATTGGCCCCTGCGCGATTGTCCACCACGATCTGCCGCGCGAGCGATTCGGACATGCGCGCCGCCAGGTGCCGCGCGATCACGTCCGTGCCGCCCCCCGGTGCGAACGGCACCACCATGCGTATCGTTTTTGCCGGGTAACTTTGTGCAAACGCTGCGTCACTGCCGCTACCCGTTATGATCGCAGCAGCGGCGATAGCGGTCGCGCATCTGCGTGCGTTAAAACAATCAGGCATTCGTGTTAAACAACCGTAACCTTTAAAATATCGTGACAACTTAGCTGCTATGCATTGTACTGCATGTGAGTAAAGTGTAAGTTAACGCGGAGGACGCTGACCCAATGATGAAACGACCGCAGAACGCGTGCGCCCAGTACCACTCGCATGTTTATTTTGATGAGACATCAACCGAGCAGGCGCGCGAGCTTTGGCAGAACGCCGCAACGTTATTCGGCGTGAAGATGGGCCGGGTGCATCAGAAGCTGGTGGGGCCTCATCCCCACTGGAGCCGCCAGCTCGCGTTCATGCGCCTGATCGCGGGCGCCGGTGTCGCGCTGTATACGGCTTGAGCGCCGGCGCAGCAAGCCTGGCCGAATCGGCCAATACGTCTCATCGTGCCGCTGGCGCCTGGCGGAACCACTGACATACTTGCGCGCACCATGGGTCCGCTGCTCACCGCGGGCCTGGGGCAGCCGGTGGTGGTGGAAAATCGCGGCGGCGCGGGCGGTGTAGTCGGCACCGACGTCGTTGCCAAGGCAGCGGCTGACGGCTATACGATACTGCTCAGTTCCGCCGACACCTACAATGTTAATGCGGGGCTGTTTCCCAAGCTGCCGTACGATGCGCGCAAGGATCTTAAGCCGGTGTCCGTATTCGCCGCTTCGCCGAACATGCTGAGCGTGCACCCTTCATTGCCGGTGAAATCAGTGGGCGAACTCGTTGCACTCTCCAAGGTGCGGCCCAGGGATCTCAGCTACGCAGGACGTCAAGAGCCGGCTTGCGCAGGAAGGATCGGACGTCATCGGCAGCTCGACAGAGCAGGCCACGGCAACCCTGTTGCGTGATATAGAAGTGATCGCGGACTTGATCCGCCGCACCGGCATCAAGCAGTAGCATTCCACACCACTACCATCCACTCAGGGAGAGATGCAAATGCAAGAGCGCAGCATATCCGGCAGGAAACCGTCACCGGTGGTGTTCACCGGCTGCAACATGACCAACGCCGTTGCCGGACAACCCGCCGCGGGCGGGCAGCGGCGGCAGGTGTCGATCAACGGCAAACGCGTAAAAACCATCGATGTGCACGCGCACTGCATCGTGCCGGAGGCATTCGCACTCGCCGGGAAAACCGCCGCCGACCATCAGTTTCCCGATCTCGACGAGGTAGGGCCCAAGCGCATGGCCGCGATGGACAAGCAGGGCGTCGATATTGAGGCGTTGAGCATCAACCCGTTCTGGTATCGCGAAAAGCGCGACCTCGCTGCCGAAATCTGCCGCATCCAGAATGAAAAACTTGCCGAGATGTGCGCCCTGTATCCAGAGCGGCTGGTCGCCTTTGCTTCGGTAACGCTGCAAGACCCGGCATTGGCTGTAGAGCAACTCACGCACGGCGTGAAGAAACTCGGGCTGCGCGGCGCTGCGGTCGGTGCAAGCTGCGCCGACGAAGAATTCTCCAATCCCAAGTTTCACCCGTTCTGGGCCAAGGCCGAAGAACTCGGCGTGCTGATTTTCATACACCCGCAAAGCACGCCCGAACTGGCACGGCGCTTCAAGGGCAACGGCTGGCTCGCCAACACCATCGGCAATCCGCTCGATACCACCATCTGCCTGTCGCACCTGATATTCGACGGCACGCTGGATAAATTTCCGAATCTCAAATTATGCTCCGCACACGGCGGCGGCTTCCTGCCCTCGTACGCACCGCGTTCGGATCACCCTTGTCGCGTCGCCCCCTGGCATTGCGATCCCAACGTCAAGTTAAAGAAGAAACCGACCGAATATCTGAAGACGATGTACTACGACACGCTGGTGTTTACCTCGGAAATGCTGCGCCACTTGGCAGCCGAAGTAGGCGTGAGCCAGCTGGTAATCGGCACCGACCACCCGATCCCGTGGCACGAAGATCCGGTGACGCACATCCTGAATGCGTCCGGATTCACCGACGATGAGCGTATCGCGATGCTCGGTGGTACGGCGGCAAAGCTGCTGGGTATCAAGCCCTGAATTAAGCAGTAGTCGCCCATAAGCAGCGCAGCGTATTACGGGAAAGCATGCTGCATGGTCCATTATCGACGAAACCGTGTTGCCGGCGGCACGTATTTCTACACGATCAATCTCCGCGACCGGAGTCGACCGCTACTTTCGGATCGCGGTTACGTAACCCGCGCCGTGAATAGACCGCATTCGACTATCCATCGCTATGTCAAAGTTGGAACGTTCTCAGAAGATTGGGCGTGCGATCCGCTGGAAGGAGAATTTGGTGAGGGGAAATGACGATCCCGTAATACGCGGCGCTCCTTACGGGCTACGCCTGCTCTCGAAAAGAATATCAAACCTCAGTCCATAGCTACCACCGACTGCCGCTTGGCCCCGTCTAAAGTCTGACCGTTCTCAGTTTTCCACTCCAGCCAGCCATTAGCGGACCGACCCAGTACCGCAATAGCTGCCATGCTGGGACTGGCAAACAAATGGTCGCGCGTGAAAATATAACTGTCACCGGTCAGTGCCAGAACTCCGTCTGTAACTAGCTGTTGCCGAAAGCGCTCCTGCGATGTGCCCTTGATGGAAGGCACAGTCTCGACCCGAGCCGCCGAGTCTTTGTGGACAACAAATCCCTCCGACGTGTATTCACCTACTGCATTAGCTGCCGGCCCCTTGCAATAAAACACATCAGCTTTCGCACTACCACCATTTAGTCGCAGTTGTGATCCGATCAATGGTTCAAAAATAGGTTGCCCCAAGGTGGCCAGAAGGGTGGCAGCGGTTTCATGAATTTCGTGGCAATCCGCCTCTAGCGGTGCAGGCGTGCGGGGCCTCGCGCCACTGTTGCCATTCTCGATGCTGTAGCGCCCGGCCTTGGTAGCCTCGGATATTGCAAACCACTCCAAAAAAAGCGCGTGAGTCTGCGTCATGCTATTGGTCAGCGAAATCACGACAAGCGCTCGGTTCCAGAAGTCTTTGCCTTTGTCATTTTCTTGATTGTGCTGCACCAGCCGCTTGCCAACGTTTCCAGACTGGCCAATATAAACGCGCGGTAACCCAACCTCAGACAACTCGCCGATTAGAAAGTACACGCCCACCTGTTGAGCCGCAGGTATCGTAATGAACTCAACCAACTGACTGCGTGGCACTTCGATCACACGAACGATGCGCGTTGTGATCTCGGCCTCGCGCATGCCACGCGGATCGCCTGCCGGAAGGAAAATCTGGATGGTTTGAGGGCGGGAAAGCGGCATCTGATATCTTGGCAACTTGGGACGATTGAGCTACTTAGACTTATCGTTTGCCAGACCTTTGTTAATTACTTCACCGCCTCGATGATCGCGATTTCGCGCTTGAGCAGATCATTGGCAAGATCAGACATCGGCACACCTTTCTTGGCGGCGATGTCGGCCAGAGATGCCTGCACTTCAGCATCCAAATACACCGGCAGGTTCAACTTCAAATTCGGACGATAAAACTTGCCGCGTGCAGCGCCCGAGAAATGAATCTCGGCTGGTATATCGTCATCGTCCGTGGCTGGATTGGTTGTTGCATTCATAGCGTTACCTATCGAGGTTCATCCTCATAAAACTGACGCTCGCGCCTGGTCGCCGTCCGCGCTGACATAAGCCGCACGCGGATACGTTCTCGCGTGGTTGCCTCATATGTATGCGCGACTGCCAGCAATACACCGTTCGCATCAATCCCCAGCGTAAACCAGCGCTCCTCAAACTGACTGTGCTCCACGTCAAACACCGTCAATGCCAGCACATCCAGAAACACTGTCGCCGCCTGTTCGAAGGTTACGCTATGTTTACGCACATTGGAGAACGCTTTAGCGGCATCCCACTCAAAATCATAGGCAATCTCCTCACTCATATCACCACCAACAACGGTGGCAGATAATCGGGATTAGGCAAAATATTCATGTAACTAATTGTTTTTACATAGGCTTTATGTTCGCCTAGCCCCCTGCATCGCATGCCACAATCTCGAAGGTGTCATCGGCATATCCAAATGTTTCACCCCCACCGTGCGCAGCGCATCCATGGTTGCGTTCACGAGCGAGGGTATCGACGCCGTACATCCAGATTCACCTACACCCTTCACGCCCAGCGGGCTCACCTTGCTGGTGGTGGCATGTTCTTCGCCACGCAGTTCCGGCACCAGCCCGGCACGCGGCATGATGTAGTCCATGAAGCTCGCTGTCAGCGGTTGTCCGGATTTTGGGTCGTAGACGATTTGTTCGCCGAACACCTGGCCCGCACCCTGCACCACGCCGCCGTGCAACTGGCCTTCGACGATGGCGTGGTTGATGACCACGCCGCAGTCATCTACCGCGCTATACGACACAATTTTCGGTGCGCCGGTTTCGCGGTCGATCTCGACTTCGGTGATGTGGCAGCCGTTGGGGAAGGTGGAGCCGAACTTGCCTTCGGCCATGAGCTTTAGTGTTTTAGTTTTCGCGAGATCGGCCAAGGTGACGGTGTTCGGCGATTGATCCGAACGAAATTCGCCTTTGGCATACTGAATTTGCGACGGCTCGAGTTTTAACGCCAACGCGGCCAGCGACTTGCCTTCTTCTATCAGCTTTTGCGCGGCCAGATAACACACGCTGCCCACGCCGACCGTGGTACGCGAACCGCCGGTGTGATTGCCTTCGAGCTTGCTGCCCGGTGCGCATTGCACGATTTTGACTCGGTCCATCGCGATGCCGAGCGCGTCGGACACGATCATCGCCATGGTGGTTTCGTGGCCGTGGCCCTGCGATTTGGATACGGTGTAAACGGTGATGGCGCCGCTGGCATCGAGCTCCAGTTCGACTTCATCCTTCGGCGCGTTGCCGGCGCCGGAGCCCTCGATCACAGTGGAGATGCCGATGCCGCGCAGCTTGCCCGCTGCCGCTGATTGCGCGCGGCGCGCGGCAAAGCCGTTCCAGTCGGCGAGTTTCAGCGCTTTGGCCAGCAGGCCCGGCAGATCGGCATTTTCATAGACGGAACCGGTGGGTGTTTTATACGGGAATGCGCTGGGTGGAATGAAATTGCGCCGTCGTATCTCGGCAGCATCCAGCTCCATTTCGACCGCGGCCTGATCGACAAAACGCTCGATCACATAGGCGATGTCCGGCCGCCCTGCACCGCGGTACGAGCCCATCGGCGTGGTGTTGGTGAGTGGCACGCGAAACAGCGCATACAGCGCCGGTATTTGATACACCCCGGTCAGGCACACGGTGGTGTTGCGGATATGCCCTGCGGACCCCGGCGACAGATACGCGCCCATGTCGGCGATCCAGTTCAGCCGGAACGCGACAAATTTACCGTCGCGGTCCATCGCCAGTTCACCCTCGGCGATGTTGCCGCGGCCGTGGTTGTCGGTGAGAAACGCTTCGACGCGCGACGATACCCATTTCACCGGTTTGCCCAAGGCCTTGGCTGCGATCATCAGCGCCGCGTATTCCGGATACGCCGGCGTGCGCTGGCCAAAGCCGCCGCCGACATCGCGCGCTTCAAAAATCAGTTGGTCTTCCGCAACCTTGGTCCACGACGACAGCATTTTGCGCAACGTGGTCACACCCTGCGTGCACACATTGAAATGGTATTCGCCGTTGGCTGCGTTGTAGGCAACAAGGCACGCTCGCGGCTCCATCGGGCAAGGCGTCACGCGGGTGGAGTCGATTCTGAGCCGTGTCACGTGCGCAGCACTTTTGATCGCCGCGGTAACCGCAGCTTCATTGCCGGTCTCGCTTTCGTAAACCAGGTTGCCAGGCACGGCGTCGTCGAGCTGCGGTGCGCCGGGTGCGAGCGCCTGCTCGGGGTCAACTATCGCCTGCAGTTCACGGTACTCGACCTCAACCAGGGCGGCGGCATCCTCCGCGGCGGCGGCACTTTCCGCCACCACCAGCGCCACGCCCTCACCGACAAAGCGCGCTTTGCCGTGCGCCAGCACGGGCCGGTCGAGCGCGCGCGCTTTCATGCCGTTTTTTCCCGGCGCGGCCAGAACATGCGCCGCGCGCACATAGCCTTCGCGCATAGCGTCTTCGCCGGTGAAAACCTGCTTCACGCCGGGATAGGCCATCGCGCGCGTGGCGTTGACCGAAACAATTTGAGCATGCGCATGATCCGAACGCACAAAGCAGCCATACAGTTGCCCCGGCGCGTTCCAGTCTGCGGCATATTTGCCGGCGCCAGTGATGAGACGGAAGTCTTCTACGCGTTTGCCGCCGTGGTGAGGGTCGTGCTGAGGATCGTGGTGAGGGTCGTGCGTATTCATGTTGATTTTGTTCCTTGAATCAGACGGGATGGAATTGGAATGGCGGATGGTAAACCGCGCAGGCACAGTCCGCCAGCGCGAATTGGCCGTAACCGGCTAAGCAAGCCCGTAAGGCGCGCAGCGTATTACGGGTCAATCTGACAAGTGAGCCGCTTTGCTCGATGGATCGGCATGCGCACAAAAGTGTAACCGCGTCACTGCACCCCGGCCAGCAGGCTCTCGTAAGGGATGCGTAACCCTTCATGCAAACGCTTCACCATGCGCAAGCTCAACGGACGTTTACGGTTCAGCACCTCTGACACACGCCCGCTCGCACCGATGAACGGCTGCAAATCCGCCGGTGATAGCCCTTGCTGTTCCATCCGGAATTTGATCGCTTCGACCGGATCAGGCGGGCTGATCGGGCAATGCTTATTTTCGTAAGCCTCGATCAACGTTGCCAGCACTTCCATTTCCTCAGCCTCCGGTGTGCCGGCCGCAGCCTGAAAGATCACATCAAGGCGCTTGAACGCTGCACGCAAATCTCTTTCGTTACGGATGGGCTTAATAGTCATTGACGGTCTCCACATTGATGCGGTCATACTCGGCATGAGTGCCCACAAACTTTACCCACGCAATGCCTGCGCGGTACTGCATTTCAACCACCAGGCGGTATTTGTTGCCGCTGATGTTGAATACGATACGATTTCTACCCAGGATACTTGCGGTGGCAAAGAGCGCATTGACCGCATGCGGCGACGTCCATTTACCGCGCAGCGCTTCCTCGTGCCAACTTTCCAACGGCGCTCTGGCACCGCCGCGTCCTGGCCGCTCCCAGAATGCCTTCAAGCTGCGCTTTGCGATAACTCTCACTTAAACATGATACTCCCAAAACGGGAGAAAATACAGGCAAGCGTAGCCCGTAAGGAGCGCAGCGTATTACGGAATCGAGGCATCAATTCACAAACTTCCCTTCCGACGGGCTACACACCCCATCGGCCAAAGTGAAGCGCTTATCTGTCCCGTAATACGCTGCGCTCCTTACGGGCTACACGCTACACGTTCAATTGCTATTTCTGCTTCGCCCCCTGCATCGCATGCCAAAGCTTCGACGGCGTCAGCGGCATGTCCAGTTGCTGCACGCCTAGCGGGCGCAACGCGTCTATCACCGCATCGACGAGAGAGGGTATCGACGCGGTGCAGCCGGACTCACCCATGCCCTTGACGCCGAGCGGACTCACCTTGCTGATGGTGGGATGCTCTTCGCCGCGCAACTCGCGCAGCAGGCCGGCGCGCGGCATGTAGTAATCCATGAAGCTCGCGGAGAGCGGCTGCCCTGACTTCTGGTCGTAGACGATGTGTTCGCCGAACACCTGGCCCGCGCCCTGCACCACGCCGCCGTGCAACTGGCCTTCGACGATGGCGTGGTTGATGACCACGCCGCAATCATCGACGGCGCTGTACGAAACGATTTCCGGCGCGCCGGTCTCCGCATCGACTTCGACCTCGGTGATGTGGCAGCCGTTGGGGAAGGTCGAGCCGAACTTGCCGTCGGCTTTGAGGGAGAGCGTTTTCGTTTTCGCGAGATCCGCCAGCTTGACGACTAACGGCGATTCGCTTGAACGGAATTCGCCTTTGGCGTATTGCACCTGCGACGGTTCCACTTTGAGTTCCAGCGCGGCCAGCGATTTGCCTTCCTCGATCAGCTTTTGTGCCGCGAGATAACACACGCTGCCCGCACCCACCATGGTGCGCGAGCCGCCGGTGCTATTGCCCTGCAGCTTGGTGCCCGGCGTGCATTGCACCACCTTGACCTGTTCCATCGCTATGCCGAGCGCATCCGATACGATCATCGCCATCGTGGTCTCGTGGCCGTGGCCCTGCGTCTTGGCTACGGTGTAGACGGTGATCGTGCCGCTCGCTTCGAGTTCCAGTTCGATTTCGTCGGTCGGCGCGTTGCCCGCGCCGGTGGGTTCAATCACCACCGCAATGCCGATGCCGCGCAGCTTGCCTGCCGCCGCCGACTGCGCGCGGCGTGCGGGAAAGCCTTTCCAATCCGCGAATTGTACCGCTTGCTCGAGTAGTCCCGGCAGATCGGCGTTTTCATAAGTGGAACCGACCGGTGTTTTGTACGGGTAGGCCTCATTCGGGATGAAGTTGCGCCGCCGCAGCTCTGCC
Source organism: Bordetella parapertussis (assembly GCA_945864585.1). Taxonomy (GTDB): domain Bacteria; phylum Pseudomonadota; class Gammaproteobacteria; order Burkholderiales; family SG8-41; genus UBA5216. Next base: position 9,116 of record CAMBCF010000121.1, read on the forward strand.
GCATCGATTCCCATCTCCACTGCCGCCCGGCTCACGATGCGCTCAACCGCATAAGCGACGTCGGGGCGTCCGGCGCCGCGGTATGCACCCACCGGCGTGGTGTTCGTCAGTGGCACGCGGTAATTCGCATACAGCGCGGGAATGCGGTATACGCCGGTCATGCAGGTGGTGGCGTTGCGGATATGCCCCAGCGGCCCCGGCGCGAGATACGCGCCCATGTCGTTGATCCAGTCGAAGCGCAGCGCCAAAAATTTTCCGTCGCGGTCCATCGCGAGCTGGCCATCGATGATGGTGTTGCGTCCGTGGTTGTCGGCGAGAAACGCTTCGACACGGGTTGCAACCCACTTCACCGGCTTGCCGGTGGTTTTCGCGGCGATCATCAGCGCCAGATACTCGGGATACGCCGGCGAGCGCTGACCAAAGCCGCCGCCGACATCGCGCACTTCGAGAATCAGCTTGTCTTCCGGAACTTTGGAGTAGGTCGATAGCGCTTTGCGTATCGTAGTGACACCTTGCATGGGCACGTTGAAACGATATTCACCAGACGCCGCATCGTACTGCACGAGGCACGCGCGCGGCTCCATCGGACTGGGGCTTACGCGAGTGGACACCACCTTCAACCGCGTGACATGCGCGGCGCTTTTGATGGCGGCTGCAACCGCCTGCTCGTCGCCGACCTCGGTCTCGAAAATCAGATTGCCCGGCACCGCCTCATCCAGTTGCGGCGCGCCCGGCACGAGTGCGTCTTCCGCGTTGACCAGCGGGGGCAGTTCTTTGTAATCAATCTCGACCAATTCTGCAGCCTCTGCCGCGGCGGCAGCGGTTTGCGCCACCACCAGCGCCAGCGCCTCGCCGACGAAGCGCACCTTGCCATGGGCCAGCGCCGGCCGGTCCAGCACCCTTGCCTTCATGCCGTTGCGACCCGGAAAAGTCAACGAATGCTGCCCCCTGATGTAGCCCTCGCGCACCGCATCGGCCCCGGTGAAAACATGTGTGACGCCGGGGTGTGCCTGCGCGCTCGCTGTGTTCAGAGAGACGATCAGGGCGTGCGCGCGATCCGAGCGCACAAAGTGTCCATACAGTTGCCCCGGCGCATTCCAGTCCGCCGCAAATTTGCCGGCGCCGGTGATGAGGCGGAAATCTTCTACTCTTTTGCCGTCGTGATGGTGATCGTGGTGGGTGTCGTGCGTATCCATGGTGGGTATATTCCTTGAGTCAGACAGAGACAGGCGAAAGCGCATAGTAAACCGGGCAGGTGCGGGCTGCCAGCTCGCGATCATATTTGGCGCGGCCGCTGCACGAGCATATTTCGGCTACACTTTCGCGGCACTACGGCGTGCGGTTTTCACGCAAGATTTAATTGCGACTACCGCACATCGTTTATGTGTAAGTATTTGTTTATAAAACACTTTTATATCACCCGGCTATGTTATGTGCCATTCCGAAGCTGCGTTAAAACAGTACTACGCGGCGCGCGCACGCGAGTATGAGCGCATCTACGCCAAGCCCGAAAGGCAGGCCGATCTCAAGCAGCTAAAGGCGCTATTGCCACCCCTGTTCGCAGGCCGCCGCGTGCTGGAGATTGCTTGCGGTACGGGATACTGGACGCAATTTCTCTCGAATGAAGCGCTTAGCGTAGTCGGGGTCGATGCCAACCCGGAAACGCTGGCGGTTGCCGCAGAAAAGTCCTGGCCCACCGGGCTTGTGAATTTCAAAGTGGCGGATGCCTACCTGCTGCCTGAAGCGCTGGGACTATTTGATGCAGTATTCGCCGGATTTTGGTGGTCTCACGTTGCCGCGCGTGACCGGCCACGATTCCTCGGCGCACTCGACGCGCGCCTGGTCGCGGGCGGGAAAGTCGTGTTTCTCGATAACCTTTACGTTGAAGGCAGCAGCACACCGATTTCACAGCGGGATGAAGACGGTAATACCTTTCAAAATCGCCGGCTCGACGATGGCTCCGAACATGTGGTGTTGAAGAACTTTCCATCCGCAGCCGGGCTCAATGCTGATGTGTCGGCTTATGGACACAACACGCGATTTGAGGCGTTGGATTACTACTGGCTTTTCACTTATGAAAAATTCGCTGTTGCATAAGTGACAGTCACTCGATATTCGTATTAGACTGCGCGTATGTGCAAATACACCATCCCCCTGCGGCTGCTGATCGCGTTGGCCTTGGCCATGCCGTTCGCGTTCGCCGCTGCCGCCGATTACCCCACGCGCCCGATCCGTGTGATCGTGCCGTTCGTGGCGGGCGGCGGGACCGACTTGCTGGCGCGTTTCGTAACGCCGCGTCTCGGAGAACTCATCGGTCAGCAGATGGTGGTAGATAACCGCGGCGGGGCGGGCAGCGTGATAGGCACGCAGATTCTTGCCAACTCGGCCCCGGATGGCTACACGCTCGGGGTGTTCGATACCGCGTTCGCCATCAATCCTGCGATCGTGGAAAAATTGTCCTACAACAGCGAGCGCGATTTCGTGTTCATCGCGATTATCGCGACCTCGCCCTCGCTGCTGATTACGCACCCGGGGCTCAAGGTGCGCACGATCCAAGAGTTGGTGGCGCTGGCGAAAAGTCAGCCGGGGAGGATCAAGTACGCCTCGGCGGGCGTAGGTTCTTCGAGTCACCTGACGGGGCAGATGCTGATGACAGCAGCCAAAATTGATCTGCTGCATATCCCGTACAAGGGTGCGGGCGCGGCGATCCTGGAACTCCTCGGCGGTCATACCGATGTCACCTCTGTGGTGCCGGGGTCGGTGATGGCGCAGCTTCAGGCCGGAACGCTGATCCCGCTCGCCATCACCGGCACGGCCCCTCACTACACGCTGCCGAACGTGCCCACCTATGCCAGCGTCGGACTGGGAGCGGTAAATCCGGGCGCCTTTCGCTTTTTCCTGGCGCCGGCGGGATTGCCCGCCGCGATCCACAAAAGGCTTGCCGACGCGATGCGTACCACGCTGGAACCGCCGGAATTCCGCAAGCGCCTCGCAGACAATGGCTTCGACGTGGAGTTTCGGGTGGAAGCGGCCGCGCGCGCCTATATCGTCCATGAAATCCACAAGTGGCGGCAGGCGGTGAAGGATTCAGGGGCCAAATAGGACTGGGTGAGCGCGGCCGCGAAAAGTGAGGAAGTCTATGTCTATTGTTGTCGTACGATAATGAATGACCTGATCCTGCGTGCTGCGGTGCTCGTGGCCTTGGTTGTTCCCGGTGCAGCGGCGCAAGAGTGGAAGCCGGACAGGTCCGTCGAGATCATCGCTACCAACGCCCCCGGCGGCGGTTCCGACCGCATCGGGCGCATCATGATCAAGATTCTCCAGGAAGGCCGTTACGTCCCGATGCCGATCAATCTGGTTAACAAGCCCGGTGGCGGCAGCAGCGTTGCCTACAACTACATCAACCAGTACCCCGGGAATGGTCACTATCTTGTCATGGGGTCGCGCTCACTGATCACCAACCACATCGCGGGTCACGGTCCCAACCACGCCGAGTTCACGCCGGTGGTGCGCTTGTTTGACGAGTACATCGCCGTCACCGTCAAGCCGGTGTCTCCAATCAAAAGCGGCAAGGATCTGGTCTCGTTCATGAAGCGGGACCCGACTGCGATCAGTTTTGGCATCGCCACCAGCCTCGGTGCGCCGAATCACGCGGGCGTGGCCGCGGCTTTCAAGGTCGCCGGCATCGATATGAAGAAGATGAAGAACGTGATCTTCGCCTCGGGCGGTGCCGCCAGTACGGCTTTGCTCGGCGGACACATAGACGTGGTGCCGATCTCGGTCGCCTTCGCGGCATCCCTGCTGCGTAATCGCCAGGTGCGGCTGATCGCCGTCACCGCGCCGCAGCGGCTGCCCGGCATACTTAAGGACGTGCCTACCTGGAAGGAACAGGGATATGATGCAGTGGTGACCCAGTGGCGGATTATCATCGGCCCCAAGGGCATGACGCAGTCGCAGATCGCGTATTGGGAACACGTCATGCGCCGCATGACGGACGCGCCTGAGTGGAAAAAAGAACTCGAAGAAAATTTCTGGACCAGCAATTTTCAGAGCGGCGCCGAATCGCGCAAGTTCCTGGCGCGGGACTACGAGGACGCGAAAGTCTTCCTGACCGAACTCGGCTTGGCCAAATGAACCTGCAAAAGACCTCTAGCCACAGAGCACACAGAGAGCACAGAGGAAAATCAAGAAATTCCTGAGCACGTTGTTTGCGCGGGCCAGGAATTACTTCGCTACCCGGGGTCACCCGCCGCCCGCCGCGGGCTTTATACGGCGCACCGCGGGCGCCACCATGACTATCAGAATCAGCACGGTTGCAATCATGAACGCGAGGCTTAGCGGGCGCGTGAAGAACACTGTTGGGTCGCCGCGCGAAATCAGCAGCGCGCGCCGCAGGTATTCCTCGAACAGCGGGCCGAGCACGTAGCCGAGCAGCAGCGGCGCCGGTTCGCACTCGAGCTTCATCAGCACGTAGCCCAGCACGCCGACAAAAGCGCACAGGTAGAGATCGGCCGCATTGTTGCTGACGCTGTAATTCCCGATGCAGCAGAACATGATGATCGACGGGAACAGCCAGCGATACGGTACCCGCAACATCCTCACCCAGATGCCGACCAGCGGCAGGTTGAGGATCACCAGCATCAGATTGCCGATCCACATGCTCGCGATGAGTCCCCAGAACAATTCCGGCTTTGACAGCATCACATGCGGACCGGGTTCTATGCCCTGCATGGTCATCGCCGCCAGCATCAGCGCCATGGTCGCGCTGGTGGGTATGCCGAGCGTGAGCATGGGTATGAACGAGGTCTGCGCAGAGGCATTGTTGGCCGCTTCCGGCGCCGCCACGCCTTCGATCGCGCCCTTGCCGAAGCGCGACGGATCCTTCGCCAGTTTTTTTTCCAGCATATAAGCGGCAAAGGTGGACAGCGCCGGGCCGGTGCCCGGCAGCACGCCGAAGATGGCGCCCACCACCGTCCCGCGCACGGTGGGCCACGACGCGTCTTTGATGTCTTTCGCGACCGGCATCAGATTTGCAATGCGCCCGGTGAACACTTCGCGCGCCTCCTTCTG
>CAMBCF010000122.1 GCA_945864585.1 Bordetella parapertussis
TTTACCCGCAGGTTTCGCTACCGCCTCGCCCCAGCGCGACATGAATTCAGTGATGAAGCCGTGTTCCGCCGCTGCCTCGACGGTGAGCGGCGCCAACGCGAGTGCTACGGTGAGCGCAATGTGGTAGCCCTCGGCGCGGGACGCAACAGCGCGTTTGTAGGCAGGGTGCGCCTGATTGATGAGTACGGTGGATTCGACGAGGCGGCCCAGTTCACGATCGTCGGGACGCTCTTCAAACTGCACACCCAGACCCAGACGCATGGGGCGCGGCTTGCGCGGAGCATCGGGCAGATCAGTGGTGGCTGCGGACGGCGGCTCTGGCGGCTGCGCAGACGGTGTCGCGTCTTGCGGCGGCGATGCATTAGCGTCACCACCAACGGCATCGGGCGCGGGGGTTGCGTCACTGCCTTCTCCTGACTGCGATATCGTCGCACTGTCAAAACCCGGTTCTCCGTCAGCCGCCTTCGGCCCCAGCGGCAAACGCTTTTGTCCACCGCGCCGGTGTTCCACCAGCGCCGCCAACAAGGGAAAGCCTTCACTCAAATCAAGCAGCACGCGCTCGAGGTCGCGTTCGAGCGTGCGCATCGCGCGCGGGCGCGGCGGTTCGCTTTGTTCATTGCTGTCGCCCCACGCCGTCAGTTGGCGCAGCACGGTTTCCTGTATCGCCTTGCGGTAAGCGAGATAGGCCGCACCGCGCGCACCACTGCGGATGAAGTCGCCCTTGTTCAGGGTGAGGGAAGCCGCCAGCGCAGGCACTTCGATCACGCCGCCGATACGCTCGGACGCGTTGGGCGTGATGCCCAGCCAATCCCATCCCGCGCGGATGATTTTGCCGTAGGTGCTGATGGCAATGCCGCGCCGGTCTTCTGACAGCGGCACCGGTTCGCGATACAGATAACCGAACGCCTGCGGCTTGCGCTTGCGTCCCATGTAGATTTCCAGCGGCGCGATTTCCGGCGCGCTGCTCGCCGTTTTATCGAGTGCGCGCGCATTCACCTCGAAGCTGATTTCGCGGCCGTGTACCGAGGCCATCATCGCATCGAATGCAGGATCGAGCAGCGGCAGGAAGTGCTTGCGCACGGCAGCTTCAACATAGCCGGGGTCGGTCAAGGGAGAGAACGTATCCGACAAACGCAGCTTGACTGCCGTGCCCCGCGTATCAACCATACCTGGCGGCGGTGTCCAGCGCCACGGCGCTTTGTGGCGCGCGGCCAGATGCCATTGTGTCGCCACGTGGGTTGCGCCACGGCGTGTTTCGGTAATCACTTCCTTGCAGGCGAGCAACGCAAGCTTGATGCCTACACCCGCAAAACCGATGCCTTGCCCACGCGTCTTGGTGCTGGTGGCCAGATCATGGTAGCGGCGCAACTCGTGCCGCGGCATGCCGGAGCCGTTGTCCGTAATGGTCAGGCTCGCGCCGGCGGTATCGGTGGTGATGCTGATGCGGCTCGCACCGGAATCAAGCGCATTGGCAAGGATTTCGGTGAGTATGGTTTCCTCAAGCGCGCCCGGATACGCGTCGCGCAAATCCTCGAGCAGGTGCAGCAGGTCAACGCGGGTTTCGGCCATGCTACTTCAGCAACCCCGCTTCGCGCATGTATTTCAAAACGCCAGGATGGATCAACTCCCGGCTGGGCGCGGCAGCCAGTGTATTCGCCAGTGTTGATTCACGCGCTTGCTCTAATTTTTGTCCGAACACGCCCTCGCTCTGATGCAGCGCGCGCGCGAGTTTATAAGCCACCTCATCCGGCAGCGACGCGCGTGCCAGCACAAACGGCCACGAGCCGACGGAATGCACCGGCGCAGTCTGACCCGGATAACTGTTCGCCGCCATGCTCGCCGCTTTGAGAAACGAATGCTTGCCCATGATGCGTTTGTTTTCTTCGGCGCTGGGCCCGATGAAGCGCGCACCTGCCGGGCCTTTAGCGATGCTGGCGAACGGCGGCCAGCCCAGACCGCCGCCCCACATCGCTGCCGCACTGCCATCGAGCACCATCGGTGGGCCTTCGCCGGCGCTTTTCAGCAGTATCGGCTGAAAGTCTTTCTGATAGTCGAGGCCCATGCCGTCCATCACGTAGCGCGCCAGCACAATAAAGCCCGAGGTGCCCGCGCCCCACACAATCGGTTTACCTTTGAGATCGTCGATAGTCTTATAGGGGCTGTCGGCGCGTACGAAAAACATGCCTGCCTGCGAATAGGTGGCATTGATGATGCGGATGTTTTTCGCGAGCGGGCCGCTGATGCCCTTGATCGCCTCGTAAGTGACTTCGCCGGTGACCAGCCCGAGATCGAGTTTGCCTTGTTCCAGTGACACGATATTTTCGGTGCTGCCCTTGGTATTGATCGGCTCGATGCCGAGCGATGGATCGGCTGCGTTCAGCACTTCGGCATAGGGCCATCCATAGGCGGGAAATCCGCCGCCGGGCGTGGCGGTGCCGAAGATGAGTTTGGATTTTTCCTGTGCCATGATGGTAGCTCCCCTGCTCAATAAAAGCATTGCTGATGCGCTTAGAATTTTTCGTCTGAGGTTCATTATTTTATACAACTTGAAATGCGTGAACGAGTTAACGGGTGAACGAGTGAGCGGGGAACACCTTGGGCCGGCGCATTTTCTCGCTCACTCGCTCACCTGTTCACCCGTTCACCCCTTCACCCCTTCACCCCTTCACCCCTTCACTCCTTCACCGCCCTCACAACATCGCCCCGCGCGCACTAATGGGCCACAGCGCTTCCACCACGCCCTTGCGCACGCACACAAAGTGATCGTAAAGATTCACCGTCGGGTCGCAGTGTCCCGGCACGAGTTTTAATTTATGGCCCAGCGGCAGCGACACGCCATCGGACAATTTCAGCACGCCGTGTTCGTCCGACGCCCTGGTGTATTCGACGCCCGGCGTATCGAACACGCGCGGCATGCCGGAATCGACACTCGATGCTTTCAGACCCGCATCGACTATCGCGCGATCTGCCGTGGGGCAGCTCATCACCGTGGTCCACACGAACAGGCTGTGCTCGAAACGCGGAATGCCGCTTTCGGTCCAGTCGTTCTTTGCGTAATCGACATCCATAAAAATATACGAGCCCGTTTGCAACTCGTGATAGACGCTGCTCGCCGCTTCAAACATATAGGTGCCGGTGCCCGCGCCGGTCACCCGCTCGCATGGGATGCCCGCCTGCGCAAGCAGCGCCGTGGTGCGTTTCACTTTCTCACACGCGACCTCGATTGCCGCACGGCGATCTTCGGTCTTGCGCAGGTGCTGCGCGCCGCCCTGATAGGCCTGCAGGCCGGCAAAGCGCAGGTTTTTGCTGTGGTGTATTTGCCGCGCCAGATTGAAAGCCGGTTCACCCGGCTCAACACCGCAGCGGTTGGCGCCGACGTTCACTTCCACCAAAACGTTGAGCGTTACACCCGCCTCGCGCGCCGCACTATCGAGTGCGGCGACGTTGTCGCAGTGATCCGCGCACACCGCGATCTTCGCGCGTTTTGACAACGCCGCCAGCCGCTTGAGTTTCGCCGCGCCCACCACTTCATTGGCGATCAGCACATCGTTCACCCCGCCGTCCACCATCGCCTCGGCTTCGCTCACCTTTTGACAGCACACACCCACCGCGCCCAATGCCATCTGGCGCAAAGCAATCTGCGGGCACTTGTTACTCTTGGCGTGCGGGCGCACCTTTATATCGCGACCGGCGAGCGAATCATGCAGCAACTTTAGATTGTGCTCGAAGGCATCGAGATCGAGAATCAGCGCGGGCGTATCGACTTCGGCCAGCGGCATGCCGATTTTTGCGGGGGTGTAGTAGGACATGGAGGGTGCCTTAGGCGTGAACGGGTGAAGGGTGAAGGGTGAACGGTGAAGAGTGAAGGGTGAAGGGTGAAGGGTGAACGGGGTGCCCAATTCACATCTTCACTCCTTCACCCCTTCACAGATTTCACTTGCAAGCTTAGTGACCATGCGTCAGCGCGTCAACACAGACAACGAGAGTTAGTCGTGACAGCCGCCGGGTTCGGCGATACGATACCGGGACAGATACGAAAATCGTGCCCATCGGAGCAACACATGCGTTTGATTGGTTATTCGATTACCTTGATCCTTGCGTGCCTCGCAAATACCGCGCACGCGCAGGCGTGGAAGCCCAGCAAAACCGTCGAGCTGGTGGTCGGCTCCGCGCCCGGCGGCTCGCCCGATGTGATGGCGCGTGTGGTGCAGAATATTTTTCAGGGTACCGGTCTGGTGCCGAACTCAACGGTGATCAACAAACCCGGCGCCGCCAACACCATCGGCTGGGCCTATCTGAATCAGCATGTCGGCGACGCGCATTACATCGCCACCATCTCGCCGGCGCTGATCGGCAACAAGCTGATGGGCACTTCGCCGCTCACCTACACCCATTTCACACCGCTTAACATTCTGGCGCGTGAGTTCGTGGTGCTCGCGGTCAAAGCCGATTCGCCAATCAAAACGCTCGCCGATCTCACCGCGCGCATGAAAAAAGACCCGCAGTCGCTGAGCTGGGCGTTTGCCACCGCGCGCGGCAACCACAATCACATCGTGATGAGCATGTATCTTAAATCCATCGGTCTCGATCCCGGCAAAGTGAAAACCGTAATCTTTCCCGGCGGCGGCCCGGCGCTGACGGCGCTGCTCGGCGGACATATCGACGTCTACGTGGCGTCGCCACGTAGCATGTTTGCGCTGCAAAAAGAAGGCCGCGCGCGCATCCTCGGCATCTCCTCGGCCGCGCGCCAGCCGGGCCCGCTGGCGGAATTGCCCACGCTCAAGGAGCAGGGCAGCAACGCGGTGTTCTACACCTGGCGCGGCTTCATGGGGCCGAAAGGCATGAAACCCGGCGAAATTGCGTACTGGGATGCGACCTTCGAGAAGCTCGCGAAAAGCCCGGAATGGCTCAAAGAGACCGAGAAGCAATTCTGGAATCCCGCTTACCTGTTGAGCGCGGCGTTCATGAAGCAGCTTGAAGTTGAGCAGGAGCAAACACGCGTGATATTGACGGACCTGGGGTTGATTGCGCCGGGAAGATAATCTCTCGTAGGGCGGGATTTCCCCGCCCTACGAAATTGTGGGGATGACTATGCCTGACCTGCATTACTTCACTATTGCCGAAACTGCGGATCTGATCCGCACCCAAAAACTGTCGCCGCTGGAGTTGACCGATGCGTTGTTGAAACGTATCGAGACCTATCAACCGCAACTGTCGGCGTTTATTACCATCACCGCCGATCTTGCGCGCTCACGAGCCAAAGCCGCCGAGCAGGAAATCGCGCAAGGCAGGTATCGCGGGCCGCTGCACGGCATACCCTTCGCATTGAAAGATATTTACAACACCGCGGGTATCCTGACCTCGGGTGGATCAAAAACCGCGGCCGCAAATATTCCGGCCGCCAACGCCACCACCACGCAAAAGCTGCTCGACGCCGGCGCAATTCTGCTCGGCAAACTGCAAACCCATGAGTTCGCCCACGGCGGCCCGTCTTTCGATTTGCCGTGGCCGCCCGCGCGCAATCCGTGGAACCTTGCGCATTTTTCCGGCGGCTCATCCAGTGGTTCCGGCGTGGCACTTGCCGCCGGATTAACACCTGCGGCGCTGGGCTCCGACACCGGCGGCTCGATCCGCGGGCCGGCGTCGCACTGCGGCATCACAGGACTCATGCCGACCTACGGACTGGTGAGCCGCGCCGGTGTGATTCCCAATTCGTTCACCTTCGATCACTGCGGGCCGATGGCGCGTAGTGCCGAAGACTGCGCAATCCTGCTGCAAGCACTTGCGGGATACGATGCACGCGATGGCGGCAGCACCGAACAAGCCATTCCTGATTACCGTGCTGCGCTCAACACCAGCATCAAAGGTTTGAAGATCGGGGTGCTGCGCCACTACTGGGAAGAAGACCTGCCCGCGCACGAAGACCTGCGCCATGCGATGGAAGAAGCGATTAAAACCTTCAGGCAGTTGGGCGCGACGCTTGAAGACTGCCGCGCACGGCCGATGATGGATGGACTGGATGTCAAGGTGATCATCGCCGAAAGTGAAATGTACTCGATACAGCAAAAGAATTTAATCGAGCGGCCCGGCGATTTCGGCCGCGATTTTCTGGGACGCGCGCTGCCCGCGTGCCTGTTTCAGGCCAGCGACTACGTGCAGGCGCTGCGCGAACACCGGCGCTACATCGCCGACATGCAGCCGCTGCTGAAGCAATACGATGTGCTGCTAACCGCGGGCTTCGGTCCCGCACCGCGCTTCGAGGATTACCGTGTGACCAATTTCTGGCGCAGGTCCAATGCCTTCACACCCTCAAACGCCGCGCGCACACCGGCGCTGGTGGTGTGCGGCGGCATCTCCAGAAACGGCTTGCCGCTGGGGCTGCAACTGATTACGCGGCCGTTCAATGATGCGCAGGTGCTTGCCGTAGGGCACGCTTACCAGCAGGCGACGGACTGGCACACGCGTCACCCGCCGCTTGATCCCCATGCAAAAGCGCCTGCCGTGGATATCAGCGTGTTTGAGCCCAGGCCCGATGTTGATGCGGCAACGCGCGGTGTAGTGGAAACTATGGCGCGGCGCGCCGGGCTCAATCTCAATGAGCGGCAAATGGCCATCCTGCTCGAAAACGCACAGCCGGCGCTGGAAATGGCGAACCGCATACGCAAACCACGCGACCGGATGGATGAGCCTTCGTCTACATTCCGGTTTTCGGGTTAGCGTTAAAGCTGCCGCCGCCATTCTAAAAAGGGCGAGCGCAAGGCGCTTGACAACGATCTGCAGCAAATGATCGCGGCGATGCTTACACCAGCAGCCCCGGCTTAGCGCAACCCCGGTATCTGCCCCTTCAGTCCGCGCATCATTTTCTGCATGCCGCCCTTGGCCATCATTTTCATCATTTTCTGCGTTTGCTCGAACTGTTTGAGCAGGCGGTTGACTTCCTGCACGGTGACACCCGCGCCGGTGGCAATGCGGCGCTTGCGTGAAGCCTTGATGAGATCGGGATAGGTGCGCTCCTTCGGCGTCATCGAGTTGATGATGCCTTCAATGCGGCGCATCGCCTGGTCGTCCATTTGCGGGGCGCCCTGTGCACTCTTTGCGGCTTGCGCCAACTGACCGGGCAGTTTGTCCATCAGCGCTGACACGCCGCCCATTTTTTTCATCTGCCCGATTTGCAGCTTGAAATCCTCCAGATTAAAACCTTTGCCCGATTTAAATTTTTTCGCGAACCTTTCGGCTTCGGCGACATCGACGTTTTTTTGAACATCCTCGATTAGCGACAGCACATCGCCCATGCCGAGGATGCGCGAGGCCATGCGATCGGGGTGAAATGCCTCCAGCCCGGTGAGCTTTTCGCCCACGCCTGCAAATTTGATCGGCTTGCCGGTGACCTGCCGCACCGACAGCGCCGCGCCGCCGCGCGCATCGCCGTCGAGCTTGGTCAGCACTATGCCGGTGAGCGGCAGCGCTTCCGAAAAGGCTTTCGCCACGTTCACCGCATCCTGGCCCTGCATCGCATCCACCACGAACAGGGTTTCGATGGGTTTCAGCGCCGCATGCAATTCGCGGATTTCATTCATCATCAGCTCGTCGATGGCAAGGCGGCCTGCGGTGTCGACGATCAACACATCGTGATAGTGCCTGCGCGCGTAATCGAGCGCGGCTTCGGCGATCGCCACCGGCTTTTGCTCGCCGCTGGACGGAAAGAAATCCGCGCCGATCTGGCTTGCAACCATTTTCAATTGATCGATAGCGGCTGGGCGATAAATGTCGCAGCTCACCAGCAAAACTTTTTTCTTGCGGTTTTCAGCCAGCCATTTGGCGAGCTTGCCACTGGTGGTGGTCTTGCCCGAGCCTTGCAGGCCCGCCATCAAAATCACCGCCGGCGGCGTGGTGGCGAGATTAAGATCGTCGTTCTTCTCTCCCATCAGCGCGACCAGCTCGCGATGCACCACGCCCACCACCGCCTGCCCCGGCGTGAGGCTGCCCATCACCTCCTGCCCCAGCGCTTTTTCGCGAATACTCGCGATGAAGTCCCGCACCACCGGCAGCGCTACATCGGCTTCCAGCAGCGCCATACGCACTTCGCGCAGGGCTTCAGTAATATTTTCTTCGCTAAGCCGCGCTTCGCCACGCAGCGTCTTCAAAACTTTGGACAGGCGTCCGGTCAGATTGTCGAACATGGATGGTAAATACCGGGTTGGTGTAGACTCGAATTATGTCAGGCGCTCAAGACATTTTACCGCATCTCCTCAGTACAGCTTTGTGCGCGACTCTCTATGCTGCGCTGGCGTTTTATTTCTGGCGCAGGCACTGGTCCGGCGCTGCCATCGCCGACAATGCGTCCGCGTCACGCCGTGGCGTCGAGCACGCCGCCTTGCTGGCGCCGTTTGCGCTGCACAGTTGGTTACTGGCCGGTTCCCTGTTCGGCGATGCGGGAATGTATCTGGGCGTGGGCAACGCACTATCGCTGATACTCTGGCTCACGGTGTTGATCTACGGCATGGGCAGCTTGTTCTATCGACTCGATGGGCTGCATGCGCTAGTGCTGCCGGCGGCAGCGGTCGCAGTGATGCTGCCGGTGGTGTTTCCTTCCACTCATGCATTGGCGAATACCGGAACACTGGCGTTCAAGGCGCATCTGCTGATTTCAATGGCCGCCTACAGTCTGTTCACCATTGCATCGCTGCATGTGATGCTGATGGCGATCATGGAACGGCGGCTGCACACGGGCACGCTGCCGCAGTCGTTGCGCAGCATGCCGCCGCTGCTAACCATGGAAACCCTGTTGTTTCGCATTATCGCGGCGGGCTTTGTGTTGCTGACGCTCACCATTGCCAGCGGCGTATTGTTTTCCGAAGAACTGTTTGGCAAGCCCGCGCGCTTTTCGCACAAGACCGTATTCGGCGTGCTGTCGTGGCTGATTTTCGGAGCACTGCTCGGCGGACGTTGGATTTACGGCTGGCGCGGACGTACTGCCGTGCGCTGGACGCTGGCCGGATTTCTGACACTGGTGCTGGCCTACATCGGCAGCAAGTTCGTGCTGGAAGTTATACTGGGTCGCTGAAATTACCCTTTAAAAAATGGTTCGTTACGGCAACACTGCTTGCGGCGCGGGCGCTCACCGTGACCTATCTGATCCCCGTCTTTGGCACTTTATGGGGCGTGGTGTTTCTGGGGGAACGCATAGGCATACACCATGTGCTGGGCGCGGCGATGATCATCAGCGGCATCGCACTGGTGGCACGGGTGCAGCAGAGCATGCAGCCCTGATTCGCGTGACGCCCTCTGCTGCGTCTACACTTTTCGCTCATAGGCCATTCAACCCAAAGAACACTTCGACAGGATTAACAGGATGCACAGGATTAAACCTCCATCCGGGTCTATCCTGTTAATCCTGTCTATCGATATCATTAAAGGGCGCGAAACCATGTACACTTACCTCAATTCGGGGGCCGTGCGGATATCGGGTACGCAGACCAGGAGGATCTTACGATGATTGGTTTTGGCCGGCTGGTAAGCGTCATTGCTATATTGCTTTTTGTCAGTCTTGTCCCGGACACCGCGCTCGCGCAGAAAGCATGCGCCCAGCGTGGCGATCTGGAGAGCCGTTATTGCGATGAAGACGGCGATCTGCTTGCGGACGCGCCCAAGGACCCGAAGCTGCTGCAAAATCCCGCTACACTGGTGTTCTCTTACGCGCCAGTGGAAGACCCTGCGGTCTACGAGAACGTCTTCAGCGACTTCCTGGCGCATCTGGCCAAGGTCACAGGCAAGCGGATACGCTGGTTTCCGGCGGAGTCTTATGCGGCGCAGGTTGAAGCCATGCGCTCGGGGCGGCTGCATGTCGCGGGTGTGGCCACCGGGCCGACGCCATTCGCGGTGAATCTGGCGGGCTTCGTGCCCATTGCCGTCATGCAGCGCCCGGACGGCAACATCGGTTATGCCCTGCAGCTCATCACCCATCGCGACAGCGCCATCAAGACCATCACCGATCTGAAGGGGAAACGCGTTGCGCATGTTACGCCCTCGTCGAATTCAGGGGATATCGCCCCGCGCGCGCTGTTCAAGGCGCTCGGTATCGATCCGGGTAAGGACTACGAGGTGCTGTACTCGGGCAAGCATGACAACTCGATCATGGGTGTGGTGAATCGCGACTACGATGCGGCGCCGGTGGCCTCCACGGTGCTCGAGCGCATGCAGGCGCGCGGGATGTTCAAACCCGGCACGCTGCGCGTGGTTTATGAATCGGCGCCTTTCCCGCGCGGGCCTTTCGGCGTTGCGCACAACCTCACGCCCGAGCTTAAAGCCAAGATCAAGGAGGCTTTCCTCGGTTTCGAGTTCAAGAAGTCCAAACTCGCAACCGAATTCAAGGACATCGAGCGCTTCGCCGAGGTCAACTACAAGGAAGCATGGCGCGACATACGCACGATCCAGAAGTCGAGCGGCGTGAGTTATACGCAGGAGAGCCTTTCCAAACTGAGCCGGAAAGCGGAATAAGGGGTGACAGAACCTGGCGCGGGGGCAACGGCGGGCGCGCCGCCGCTGCTGTCGATTAAACAGCTGACGAAGGTTTACCCCGGCGGACAGCGCGCGCTCGATGCAGTCAGCCTGAGCGTCGAGCGCTCGCAGGTTATTGCGGTCATCGGCTCTTCGGGCGCCGGCAAGAGCACGCTGATTCGCTGCATCAACCGCCTCGTCGAACCGACCGCGGGACATGTGTGGCTGCACGGCCTCGACCTGGTTTCACTGCCGCGACGCGAGCTGCGCCACGCCCGCCGGCGCATCGGCATGATCTTCCAGGAGTTCAATCTGGTAGAACGGCTGACGGTGATGGAGAACGTGCTCTCCGGGCGTTTGGGTGCGGTCGGATTTTTTGCGTCACTCTGGCGCCGTTATCCGGCGCATGACATCTCGGGCGCCTACGCACTGCTCGAACGTGTGGGTTTGGCGGGCTACCAGGATACGCGTGCCGATGCACTCTCCGGCGGCCAGCGCCAGCGCGTGGGCATTGCGCGGGCGCTGATGCAGGATCCGGACCTGCTGCTGGTGGATGAGCCCACCGCGAGCCTGGATCCGAAAACAGCGCGTCAGATCATGCGCCTGATCCGCGAGCTTGCCATCGAGCGCAACCGCCCGGCGCTGATCAACATCCATGATGTTGCCCTGGCGCAGTCCTTTGCCGACCGCGTGATCGCACTCAAAGCCGGACAAATTGTATTTGACGGCCTGCCCGGAGCGCTCACCCCCTCGGTGCTCACCGACATCTATGGCGCCGAAGACTGGAACCAGACCATACGCCGCGTGGACGAAGAAGACAGTGGGGCGCCGGCGTGAACACGCTGCCCTATCCGACGACCTGGCGGGCGCCGGCGCTGTTTGGCAGCATTCGGCGCCAGCGGCTCGCAATCGGCGCCGGCGTGCTGTATCTGGTTTGGTCGTTGTCCGATCTCAATGTCGACCTCGACCGCGTGTTCAATGGTTTCCCGCGCGCGTGGGACATACTGGTGCGCATGGTGCCACCGGACTTCGGGCGCTGGGAACTATTGTTAACCGGTATGCTGGAAAGCGTGCAGATGGCGCTCGCTGCCACACTTGCCGGAGTGCTCCTCAGCGTTCCGCTCGGGCTTGCTGCGGCGCGTAATCTCGCGCCGCGTGCCGTCTACCTGGCGGCACGCGGACTTATCGTGCTGGGACGCACCTTGCACGAGGTCATTATCGCGATCTTCTGCGTCAAACTGTTCGGCTTCGGGCCGGTCGCGGGCCTGCTCACCCTGGCATTTGCCTCCGCCATCTTTCTCGGCAAGATGCTGGCGGAGGACATTGAGAACGTGCGCCCGGGTCCCGTCGAAGCCGTGCGGGCAACCGGCGCCGGATTCGGTCAGACGGTGGTGTACGCGATCGTGCCGCAAGTGCTCGCGCGCACCGTCGGTATGTTGATCTACCGTCTCGATGCCAATGTCCGTCATTCCACTGTGATCGGGATCGTCGGCGCAGGCGGTATCGGGCAGACGCTGTCGGCATCGTTTTCTCGCTATGACTTCGATTTTGCCGCCGCCATCCTGCTGAGCATCATCGCGCTGGTGGCTATGGGCGAATGGTTCAGCGACTGGGTGCGCAGGAAGCTGCGGTGAGCAAGCTGTTAACCGAGACCCGCTATCCCGAGGTGTGGCGACGGCGCTCGCTGCGAGAGTCTGTGCTCGGATGGTTGTGGACAGCCGCCATCGCCTGTGCGGCGGCATGGTCGGTCTCTGCGCTCGATATCGAATGGGCGTTCTTCGCCGATGCGCACGTGCAGGCATTCGATCTTATGCAACGGATGTGGCCGCCGCGCTGGTCGTACCTGCCGGTTATCGTGCGGCCGCTGATCGAGACCATCCATATCGCAACGCTCGGCACCGCGATCGCCCTCGTGCTCTCGCTGCCGCTCGCTTTTCTCAGTGCGCGCAACACCACCTTGAACGGGTTCACCTGGGCCATAGGGCGTGCACTGCTGGTGGCCTCGCGCTCAGTAAACACCGTCATCTGGGGTTTGCTGTTTGTGGCAATCTTCGGGCCGGGTCCGGTTGCCGGCATCGCGGCGGTTGCTGCACGCTCGGTGGGGTTCCTGGCCAAACTGCTGGCCGAGGCGATCGAGGAGGCCGGTCGCGGGCAGGTCGAGGCGATTGAGTCAACCGGCGCGAGTACCGCGCAAGTGTATCTGCTCGGCATACTGCCGCAGGTGATGCCGGTGCTGATCGGCACCACTGTGTACCGCTGGGATATTAACGTGCGCGAGTCCAGCGTGCTGGGTTTCGTCGGCGCCGGCGGCATCGGCCTCTACCTGTATGCATCCATCAACCAATTCGCCTGGCAGCAGGTGCTCGTCGTGTTGGCCGCGATCCTGTCAATTGTCATCGCTAGTGAAGCGTTTTCGGCCTATGTCCGTGCCCGCATCTCCTGACGGCGTGCGGTCGGAGCGCGCCGACTATGGCGTTGTCCTGCCGGTGGCGGGCATGGCGAATCTGGCTGAGGCGTACGACGGATTCATCCTCGATCAGTGGGGCGTGCTGCATGATGGCGCGCGACCCTACGCTGGTGCAGCCGCATGCCTCGAACGGCTGCGCGCGCGGGGCAAGCGCGTCGTCGTGCTATCGAATTCCGGCAAGCGCGAAGACTACAACCTCGAGCTGATGCGGCGGATGGGATTCGAGCGTGCGCTGTTCGATCGATTCGTCTCCGCGGGTAAAGATGCGCGCCATGCAATCGCCGCACGCAACAATTGTTTTCATCGTTCGCTTGGGATGCGCTGCTTCGCCTTTACGCGCGACGGTGACCGCAGTGTGCTCGAAAGCATCGGGCTTGATCTCGTCGAGCGGGTGGAAGATGCGGAGTTTCTGGCAGTGCTGGGCAGCGATTCGCCGCAGCGACTTTTGGCCGACTACGAAGCCGAACTGCGGCGGGGGATCGTTGGCGGGCTGCCTATGATTTGCGCCAATGCGGATGTGCGGCGTTTTGCCGCGGGCGGCATGATCGAGGGGCCGGGGGTACTGGCGCGGCGCTACGAGGCGCTTGGTGGCGCGGTTTTTTATCACGGCAAACCGCATCCTGCGATCTACGCCTCATGCCTCGAAGCGCTCGGATGCGCCTGCGGCCGAGTGCTTGCGGTCGGCGACTCGATCGACCACGACATCCTCGGCGCCCATCGCGTCGGCATCCGCAGTGCGCTGATGACCGGTGGCGTGCATGCCAGCGCACTGGGCGTGACCTGGGGCAAACTGCCTGGCGCCAGCAATTCTCAATTTAAAACCTGTAATCGTAGTGTAGTGGATTTTCCCTCGGGTTGACGGCTTGCTGGGTTATGCGCCGCTTGGCTACCCGGTATCGGGCGCGTTGACGGCATGGGGTGGGTTGAGTTTGCTAATCATGAAGCCCAGCAGATGATCCCAACTATCGAAGGGCAGATACAGAAGCAAAGTGCGGACATTCTCGAAGAAGGTCCTGCGCGAGGGCAGTTTGCAGCGTATCGCGCGGTAGCGCTCATCGAGCCAGTCGAAGCAGGTGTGCATCAGAA
>CAMBCF010000123.1 GCA_945864585.1 Bordetella parapertussis
ACCATGTGGTTTAAAAATCTTCTCGTCTACCGACTCGCCGACAGCCGCATCCAAGCAGATGATCTCGAAGCCATGCTCAAAGACAACGCGCTGCAGCCTTGCGGCAGCTTTGCGATGGAATCGCGCGGCTGGGTCGCCCCGCGCGACGACGAAAGTTTTCTGTACCGCCTGCAACGGCAATGGCTGATCACTCTGGGTGTGAATCAAAAATTGCTGCCGGGTTCGGTGATCACCCAGGTCGCCAGGGAGCGCGCGGCAAAACTCGCGGCAAAACAGGAACATGCGGTGAGCCGCAAACAAATGCGCGACATCCGCGAACGCGTACTCGATGAACTGATGCCCAAAGCGCTAAGTCGCCGCCGCACGCTGGGCGCATGGATTGATCCGGTAAATCACTGGCTGGTGATCGACACCGCTGCCGATAAAAAAGCCGGTGAATTGCTCGAATCGCTGCTCAGCGCAGATGTAGAGTTTGAGGTCAAACGCCTGGAGTGCCAGCAATCGCCATCCGCGCAGATGACCTTGTGGCTCAGCACTGGCAAAGTGCCCGCGCCGTTCACCATCGATCAGGATCTGGAGTTGAAAGCGTCAGGCGCGAGCCGCGCCATGGTGCGCTACGTGAATCACCCGCTGGAAGGCAGGGAAATCCGCGAGCATATCGCGGGCGGCAAAACCGCGACACGGCTGGGCATGACCTGGAAAAACCGGATATCGTTCATGCTCACCGATCAACTGCAAATCAAGCGCGTGGTGTTTCTCGATATTCTAAAAGGCGAATCCGAAAATCAAGCCGAAGACGCCGAGGCGCAGTTTGATGTCGACTTCGCACTAATGACAGGCGAGCTGGCCGCGATGCTCGCGGATTTGGTGAAAGCGCTGGGTGGCGAGAAGAAAAGCAGTTAGCCGCGAGCGTCCACCCTTCACCCTTCCCTCTTCACCCTTCACGCCCTAACCCCTACCGCGGCTTCTCCTGCCGCCGCGCACCTGTCGCATTGCCCCTTCGTTGCTGACCGTGCTGCTGGCGTTGGCCTTGTGGCTGACGCTGCGGCTGCTGGCCGGGCTGTGCGTGCTGCGGCTGTCCGCGGCGACGCTTATTGTTGCCGCGATTACGCGCGTTGCCATCGGCATTGCCACTGCTATCACTGCCGTTGCCACGATTCCCCGTATTGCCGATCCTGACGCCCCTACCCCCTCTGCCGCCACTGCCACGGCGCGGCCGCACCGCACTGATGAATCCAGCGGATGAGGGAAACATCTGCCCGGCATTGGATTCCGGCTGCAGATCATCATCGTCATGCACAGTTTGCGGCGCAGGCGCTGCAATGTTGAAATTAATTTCGTCTTCGGCATCGAAGTTACGCTGATTTTTTGGCAGCGGTGGCATGCGATTACCGATGTTGTCGAGCGTCTCGTCGATATCACCCGCCGCGATGCGCGCGCGTATGCCGCGCAGCTGTTTTGACGGCGCTATGCGATTGCCAAAATCATCATCGCGAACCACATTGCGCTGGCCATTTCGATTCGAGGTATCACGATTGCCGCGATTGTCACGCTCTTCGCGCAGCGCGTCTTGGCGATTACTGCCGTTGCGATTGGGTTCGCTGCGATTGCCCCGGGTATCACGCGATTCACGCGCATCGCGTGACACTTCACGCGGCGCTTCCCGCTGCGTTTCCCGCGGCGCCTCAGCGCCCTCCACGGCAACAGCGCCCGGCGCCAGCTGTTCGCCCCGATTTTCCCCATTCTGTCGATTGCGTCCGCGGCCACGGCGGCGGCCGCGGCCCTCGCGTCCTTCCCTGCCTTCTCTGCCCTGCTGCGCGTCTCGCGGCGCACCGTCATGCCGAACCGGCTGCGGCTGGCTGGAAGGCTGCTGCTGACGGGGCTGCTGTGGCGGCGGTTCTGTTCCGGGCTCGAAGCCTGCAATCACCGTCTGTTCCACCGTGCGCTGCATAAGCTTTTCAATTTCAGTCAGCAGCGGCTGTTCTTCGGGTGACACCAGCGAGATCGCTTCGCCGGTGCTGCCGGCGCGGCCAGTACGTCCGATGCGATGCACGTAATCTTCGGCCACCTGCGGCATATCGTAATTCACTACGTGCGGCAGTTCTTCGATGTCGAGTCCGCGCGCGGCAAGGTCGGTTGCCACCATCACGCGCACCAGGCCCGCTTTGAAATCCGCCAGTGCCTTGGTGCGCGCACCCTGGCTTTTATTACCGTGTATTGCGGTGGCGGATATGCCCGAGCGGCCCAACTGATGCGCGAGCCGGTTGGCGCCGTGCTTGGTACGCGTAAACACCAGCACCTGTTTCCAGTCGCCGCTTTTCACCAGGTGCGCCAACAGCGCGCGCTTGCGCTCCTGTCCCACCGGATGCACCCGCTGCGCCACCAATTCCGATTCGGCATTGCGTCGCGCCACCTCCACCATCACCGGGCTGCGCAGCAAGCCATCAGCCAACGCGCGTATGTCATCGGAAAAGGTTGCCGAGAAAAGTAAATTCTGGCGCTGCGCAGGCAGCAGTGCGAGGATGCGTTTTACGTCGTGGATAAAGCCCATGTCGAGCATGCGGTCGGCTTCGTCAAGCACCAGAATTTCCACCTGCGACAAATCAACCGTCTGTTCGTTGGCGTGATCGAGCAGGCGCCCGGGAGTCGCCACCAGAATATCCACGCCCGCTTTAAGCGCATCGACTTGCGGCGCCATGCCAACGCCGCCGAATATCACCGTCGAGCGCAACGGCAGATATTTGCCGTAAGTATGTACGCTCTCTTCGATTTGCGCCGCAAGTTCGCGTGTAGGCGTCACAATCAGCGCACGCACCGGATAAGTGCCCGGCTCTGGCGGATTTTCCATCAGGCGCTGCAGCAGCGGCAGGGTAAAAGCGGCTGTTTTTCCAGTGCCAGTTTGGGCGCCGGCAAGAACATCGCAGCCTTCGAGAATTACCGGGATCGCCTGTATCTGCACTGGCGTGGGTTGCGTGTAGCCATGATCGGCGGCAGCACGCGTCAAATCGGGCATAAGCCCAAGATCGACAAACAACTGACTCAAAAATTTCTCCCTGCGATCAACCTGCCGCGGCAAATACCGCGAGAACCGGTTCAGGCTGATACAACTTGGGGTTTAGTGGTTCGGGGAAGCGCCGGGCCGGGCTTTAGTTATTACTTAGAGCCTTGCCGCCACGGCTAAAAATTCGCCACGATCAGGACGCAACCGCAAACCGGATGAAGCGGCGCTGATGTCCTCAATCGCGATGATACACCAGTTGCTGTGCGCGAACGACCGATGCGCATTCCGCTTCTAAAAAAAGTAGCTTAATTTGTTGTACTTCCACAACTTTCGCTGCCCCAGCGGTTACTCCTTCGCGCCCGCCTTAAGCAATATCCGCGAAATCTCGTCGTTATTGCGCTGTTTGGCGGCTGTCAGCGCCGTGTATCCGTTGGACGCCTTGGCGTTCACATTAGCGCCGTATTCCATCAGCAGCAGCACCGCCTGAGCCTGGCCTTCGCGCGCGGCGAGCATCAGCGCGGTCAAGCCGCTGGCGTTGGCGGCGTCAATTCTCGCGCCGCGCACGATCAACAGTCGCATGACCTCGAGCTGGTTCATCGATGCGGCGTAAATCAGCGGTGTCCAGCCGGGATGGTCGATTTGCGCACCCTCGGCCAGCAGTATTTTTACCACCTCCAGGTGACCTTTGATCGATGCCAGCATCAGCGCGCTTTCTCCAAAGCTGTTGAGTGCCGCGACCCTGGGCTTGGCTGCGAGCAGCGTTTTGATGACGTTAACGTTGCCTTCCTTGGCCGCCATTATCAGCAGGGTGTCGCCGTCTTTGTCGACGGTATTAACATCGAATCCTTTGCGCAGCAGGTTGGAGACTGTGCTGTTGTCGCCCATGCTGATGGCGCGAGTCATATCCTCGTACGCCCCGGCACTCGCGGGGAGCGCTGCAGTGACTAGCAGCAGCGCCAAAAAATACTTGATAATTAACTTCACTTTAGTTACCTAACACATTGAATAATTTGTAAAAATTACTGCTTGTTTCATGCGCTATTTGCGCAATGTCACTGCCGCGCAGGCGCGCTATTTCTTCAGCCACATGTTTCACCAAGCTGGGATCGTTAGTCTTGCCGCGAAACGGTACCGGCGCCAAATACGGCGAATCGGTCTCGATCAACAGGCGCTCCAGCGGCACTTTTTTCGCAACTTCCTTTAATGCAGTGGCGTTCTTGAAGGTAACTATCCCCGAAAAAGAAATGTAGAACCCCAGTTTCAGCGCGGCCGCCGCTACTTCCCACGACTCGGTAAAGCAGTGCATCACGCCGCCTGCTTCGCTCGCGCCCTCCTCCTGCATTATGCGCAGGGTGTCTTCCGCCGCCGATCTGGTATGAATGATCAATGGTTTGGAGCACTCTTTTGCGGCCCGGATGTGATTTCTAAAACGCTGCCGCTGCCACTCCAAATCGCCGCTCAATCGGTAGTAGTCAAGCCCGGTTTCTCCGATGGCTACAATTTTTGGATGCTGCGCCAGTCGGACAAGCTCACCTACTGAAGGTTCGGAAACATCCGGGTAATCGGGGTGCACGCCCACCGACGCATAGAGGTGGGCGTGCGCCTCTGCCAATGCCAGCACTTTGGGAAAATCCTCCAGATTCACACTCACACACAGGGCATGGGTCACCTTATTTTCGCGCATGCGCGCAAAAATATCGTCGAGCCGGTTGGCCAGTTCAGGAAAATCCAGGTGACAGTGCGAATCGATAAACATCAAGCCGCCACATGCTGTGTTTCCGGACGCTGCATAAGCTGTCCATACCGCAGCAGCATATCTTCGATCAGCAAGCGCGCGTTTAACGGGTGATTGACGATTCTTTGAAAACGCACCAGTTCGCGGTGAAAACGTAAAATCTCCAGAGGTTTCATGCGGTTTGTGGAGGAAAGCAGCGCATCCTTGCGGTCTGGATTGTAACGCAGCGGTTGACCGAAACTCAGGCACGCAAGGTCATAACTCCAGCGCTGCAAGGTATTGATAAATTGCGGTATTGGCTGCGCTGCCACGCGCTCGGCCAGCGCCAGTGCGTCAAACGCAGTGCTGGACAGTCCATCGAGCAGCTGCTTTCTCGCTGCCCAATAGTCGGC
This sequence comes from Bordetella parapertussis, assembly GCA_945864585.1. Lineage (GTDB taxonomy): Bacteria > Pseudomonadota > Gammaproteobacteria > Burkholderiales > SG8-41 > UBA5216. The sequence continues at coordinate 5,129 of CAMBCF010000123.1, forward strand.
ATTGTCCAACGCCACTGCCAGCAAAGGCGCACCACCGGCCTGCGCCAGCGCCAATTCCGGCTGGGAAACTCCACTCGTTTTTAGCCAGGCGGCAGCCTCCTGTGGCGTGGGCGCAGGCAGTGAAACATGCTGGCAGCGGCTGCGTATAGTGGCTGGCAGCAGATGCGGGCGGTCGGCCACCAGCAAAAAATAAGTGCCGGGTGGCGGTTCTTCGAGGCTTTTTAACAGCGCGTTGGCGGCGTTGACATTCATCGCCTCGGCGGGTTGAATCACCACGACCTTGGCGCCGCCGCGATGGGCGCTGATGTTGATGAAATCCGCCAAACTGCGCACCTGGGCCACGGAAATATCACGCTTTGTCTTTTTGTCTGACCCTTCGGCGTCATCTGCCTCGTCCGCGATTTCAGGCTGCAAAATGCGGTAATCGGGATGGTTTTCGGTGTCAAACCAGTGGCAGGCCGCACACGAGCCACAGGCCGCAAGCGCGGAAACAGGCTTCTCGCACAGCAGCCCCTGGGCCAGCGCAGCGGCGAACGCGCGTTTACCGATGCCCGGCGGCCCCTTGATTAACAGTGCATGCGGCAAGCTGCCTGCACGCTGCGCAAGCTGCTTGAACGCCATGTTATTCCAAGAATAAAGAGTCATTTAAAACAGATATTTATTAACACTTCTTCAACTTTATGTTTAACAGTGCCCAAGGCTGCAGAAGCATCAATTATCACCACACGGTACGGATGTTCACGCGCGCGCCGCAGATAGCCCGCCCTCACCCGGTCAAAAAACGATCGGTCTTCCTGTTCAAAGCGATCCGGCTCACGCGCGGCTTGCGTGCGCGCTTTGCCCAGTTCGCTGGGCACATCGAAATACAAGGTTAAATCGGGTTGCACGCTGCCTTGCACCCAGGCTTCAAGTGCCGCGATGCGCTCCCAGGCGAGGCCGCTACCGCCGGATTGATAGGCGAATGTGGCGTCGGTGAAGCGGTCGCAGACCACCCAGATGCCAGAATCAAGCGCCGGAAGTATCACTTTGTCCAGGTGTTCGCGCCGCGCTGCGAACATCATCAGCGCTTCGCTATCGGGGTGCAGTTTCTGATTTTTGTCCAGCATCAGCGCGCGCAGCTTTTCCCCGACCGGCGTGCCGCCCGGCTCACGCGTAAGCTGCACCTGCACGCCGCGCTCCTGCAAAAAGCCCGGCATCCAAGCCAGGTGCGTGCTCTTTCCCGCTCCGTCCATGCCTTCCAGGGTGATGAATTTGCCACGCGTCATTTTTTGCCCGACCTTTGATATTTTGTCACCGCGGCATTGTGTTCATCCAGGTTTCTTGAAAACTGCGAACTGCCGTCGCCGCGCGCTACAAAATACAGCATTTTGCTGTGCGCCGGGTTAAGCGCTGCCTGAATCGAAGCCAGCCCCGGCATGGCGATCGGTGTGGGCGGCAGACCACCGCGCGTATAAGTATTCCACGGCGTATCGGCCTGTAAATCGCGGCGGCGCAGATTGCCGTCGAAATCATCCCCCATGCCGTAAATCACCGTCGGATCGGTTTGCAGGCGCATATTGATGCGCAGCCGGTTGATGAAAACGGAACTGATCATAGACCGGTCGGCTGCTTTGCCGGTTTCTTTTTCGATGATGGAGGCCAGAATCAACACCTCGTACTGCGACGCCAACGGCAAATCGGCCGCGCGTTTGTTCCACTGTGCGTTGAGATGGGTCTGCATCAGCCGGTGCGCGCGGCGCAGTACCGCCAAATCACTGGCGCTGCGCGAAAAATGGAAAGTATCCGGGAATATCCAGCCTTCTGCTTGTGCATCGGGGATACCCAGAGCACGGGCAATTGCCTGATTCGTCATGCCTTGCGTATCGTGTTTCAGTGCTTCGTGGGTGTCCAGCGCCTGACGGACTTGTTTGAACGTCCAGCCGTCGATAAACCGCACGCTCGATTGCGTGGCATCGCCGCGAGTCATTTTCTGCAGCAGTTTCAATGGCGTAATCGGCGACTCGAACTCGTAATTTCCGGCTTTGATGTGCGGCGCATCGCCACGCACGCGACCCAGAACTTCAAACAAAATCGCCCCGCCGGGCACGCTCAGCACGCCCAGCGCCTGCAGCTCGCGCGCCACACCTCGCAGATTGCTGCCCAACTTCAAGTCGTAACTGGCACTCGCAGGCTTAAACGTAAGTTCTTGTGTGGAAAACCAATACAATCCGCCGGCAGCGGAGGCAGCCAGCACAAGCAAGGCGATCAAGAACCGCTTAATCCAGCGCAGCATTTTCGGCTCTTTGCAGTGGTGCTACTCTGCCCGCAGCCCCGCTGCACTAACCACCGTCTGCCAGCGGCTCAGGTCGTGCGCTATCAATGCCGCAAATTCCGCGCGCGTGCTGGTGCGCGCTTCGCCGCCTTGACTGGCAAAGCGCTCGCGGACTTCGCCGATGCCGACGATGCGAGTGTCAGTGAGATTCATGATGTGCGCTTTAACACGTCACGCGCAATCAGCATGCGCTGAATTTCGGAAGAGCCTTCGCCGATGCGGTAATGCCGCACGTCGCGATACATGCGCTCAATCGGATAGCCCTGCACTATCCCCATGCCGCCGTGGATCTGCACCGCGCGGTCGGCCACGCGTCCGACCATCTCGGAACAATACAGCTTGCACACGCTGGGCGCGGTGCCGACATCAATGCCGGCATCGATCTGGCGCAGCGTCTCGTAAACCATCGCCCGCGCGGCTATCAGATCAACCTCGGAATCCGCCAGCATCCACTGTATCGCCTGACGCTCGGCCAGCGGCTTGCCGAAGGTCACGCGCGTCTTTGCATGTTGCGCGGACATTTCCAGCAAACGGTCCGCGGTGCCGATGCACGAGCACGACACCGCCATGCGGCCATCGCGCAGTGACTCTTTCGCCAGCTCGAAGCCCTGCCCCGGCTGCCCCAGCACCGCGCTGTCCGCCACTTTGCAGTTGTCGAATTCAATCTCGGCGAGCTTGATCACATCCGAGCCCATGGTGGTATCGACGCGCGTGATAATGAAACCCGGTGTGCCGCGATCCAGCAGAAACGCAGTGACACCGCCGCGCGTGCGTTTGACCACATCCGTAATGGCGATCACCGTGATGAAGTCGGCTTCATGCGCGCCGTTGATGAAATGCTTGCGTCCGTTGATTATCCAACCACCGTTTGTCTTTTCCGCACGTGTAGTCATGGCGGAATTGTCAGAGCCGCCGGCGGGTTCGGTGAGCGCAAAGGCAGTGCGTTGGGTGCCGTCCATGAGGCCAGACAGGTACTTGTTACGCTGTTCCAACGTGCCATGCCGTGCGATCGCAATCGGCGTCAGTCCGCCACCGCCACTGGCCAGCAAACCAAAAATGCGGTGCGAACGGCTGAATTCTTCCAGCATCAGGCAGTAGGGAAACATGCCCATGCCTGCGCCGCCAACCTCCACCGGCAAACGCGTAGACAAGTAGCCGTGTTTGCCCAGCAAGGGCAGCACATGCGGCGGCAATTCACCGCTGGCATCGATAGATTTTTCCAGCGGCTCAAGCTCGGCTCTGACGAACTTGCGCAGCACATCGCGCATCTGCGCTAATTCCGCTGACAGTTCCGGAATCTGCGTAGAGGGCATGTCATTCACCGCCAGCCGCGCGCCAGCTGACCATCGCGCACTCTGCTTGCTCGAGTGCGGCACGCATGGGCTTGCGCATCCAGGCTTTGCTCGCGGCAAAGGCGCGCGGGTTTTTCGCCATCAGGTCACGCGCAAATTTTTCACCAACGCTACCCACTTCGGCATGCGGCACAAGCATGCGCACCAGGCCGCGCCGCTCGGCCTCGACAGCGCTCAAATTACGCCCGCTTTGCACGAGCTCATACGCCAGCGCGCCGCCAACTAGCGGATCGAGTATCGCCAGCCCTGCTAAAGGCGGTGTGCCCAGATCAATTTCCGGCAGAGCGAATACTGCCGATTCCGACGCCACGATCACATCCGCCAGGGCCGCGATCATGAAACCGCCGCCGCTGGCTACACCGTTCACCGCCGCAACCACCGGCTTTTCAAAATTAACCAGCGCCATCAGCAGCGAAAAAAAAGACGTCGAGCGCACCTGCCGGAATTCTTCAGCCGCCAGCGTCGAAGTCTGCCGCACATCCACACCGCCGGAAAACACGCGCTCGCCTGCGCCGCCAATCAACAACCCACGCACCGCTGCGTCATTGCGCGCTCGGCGCAGGGTTTCAGCCAGTGCTTGCGTCATTTCTAGCGTCATGGCATTGGCTTTGTGCGCGCGATTGAGCGTGATGAGCAACAAGCCATCACGATTTTCAAGCAGTAGTTCCGTTATCGCGTTGCTTGCGATGTCCATACCGCTATTACACTGGCGGTGTGAAATCCGGTGGCTGAGTCTTGATGAACGAAGGTCGCGCCGCGATGCCTGCGTGCCACGCTTTGAGTTTCGGCGCACTGCTGCGCCAATCATGCGGATAGCGAAAATCGACGTATTGCAATGCCACGCCGAGTATCAGGTCCGCCAGACTGAAGCGGTTGCCGACGAGAAATTCGCCACCCTTGAAGTTGTTTTCAGCCAGCGCAATCGCACGCTGAACGCGGCCTTCTTCACGCGCCATCCTGTCGCGCAATTGATGCTCGGGCGGGCGGCGCGTCTCGAAAATGCGCTGGATCGCCGCATCGATAATGCCGTTGCCCAGCGCCTGCCAGCGCTGCGCCTCCCAGTAACCCACCGGATCACGCGGCGTAAACGAACGGCCATCGACATGATCCAGAAAATGCACCACCAGCGCCGATTCAAATAAATAGTCATCGGGCGCGATTTCCAGCACTGGAATCTTGCTCAACGGGTTTTTGTCGATGATCGGGCTGTTATCACCCCACGGATCCTCGATCACGAACTCCACCGGCAGGCTTTTTTCTTCAATCAGCACGCGCGCCTTGCGCACATACGGTGAGGTCGGTGATCCATACAGCTTCATAGTGTACTCCCTTGATTGCGGATTGATGGCAAAGCCGTATTGTACTCGGTCTACTCTGCCAGCGGCGCCGCAGGCTTTCCACATGATGCGCCCTTTCCGCTGGGACGGAAATTCGCTACGATGCGTGTTCTGCAATTCAAGCACCCCCCGAGGAATTTCCATGATTACCGTTACCCGTATCGGCAAGCACCTCGGCGCCGAAATCTCCGGCGTCGATCTGTCGCAGCCGCTGGACGACAACACCTACGCGCAAATTGCCAGCGCTTTCTTCGACAACGAAGTGGCGTTTTTTCGCAATCAAGACATCACGCCGACGCAGCAAATCGCCTTCACGCGGCGTTTTGGCATCCTCGAAGCGCATGTGCGCAAGGAAAGCCGGCTCGGCGGCCATGACGAAATTTTTGTGCTGTCAAACAAAGTGGATGAGCATGGCAAAGCCATTGGCGCACAGGATGCAGGTCGCTTCTGGCACAGCGATCTGTCGTACAAGCGCGAGCCGAGCATGTTGTCGGCGTTATATGCGGTGGAAGTGCCGGTAAAGGATGGCGTGGCGCTCGGCAACACTTATTTCGCCAGCACCACGGCCGCCTACAGCGCGCTGCCGGAGGCGATGAAACAACGCCTCGGTAGCATGAGAAACGTCCACAGCTACCGCGAATACCGTCTCAAGAACTATGCCGCGCAGAAGGACGAAATGCAGCGCGGCATCCGCACCGTGCAGGAACATGCGCCCACACCGGAGCAATTGGCCAGCGTTCCGGATACCGAAATGGATGTGCTGCGCACGCATCCGGTGACCGGGCGCAAGGGCATGTTCATCAACCAAGGCCACACCTCGCATCTCACCGGCATGCCGCGCGCGGAAAGTGACACACTGCTGGCCGAACTCTACGCGCACATCACGCGGCCGGAGTTTATCTATGGGCACAGTTGGCGTGTCGGCGATCTGCTGATGTGGGACAACATCGCCGTGCAGCACAAGGCGACATTTGATTACGATCCGTTGCCGAGGCTGATGTACCGCACCACGGTACGCGGGCCGGCGGTGGCATAAATGCAGTTCTGTGTAAATCTGCGGCAAAACGTTTTTCAAGGTTTATATGTCTCAAGCAAACGGCTTAATCACAGTCAGACTCCACACCGCCGCGCAATACGACGACGAATTCAACGACTGGTATAACCTTGAACATGTGCCGCAGGTGACTGCCCTGCCCGGCTTCGTGCGCACGCGGCGTTATTTCTGCGACAGCGCCGACATTCGTTATCTCGCGTGGTATGAAACTGCTGACGAGAACGTTGAGTCTGGCCCGCATTTTCACAGCATCGTCAACGATCCGACACCGTGGTCACAGCGCTTGCGCAAACTCTATGGCGACAATCGGGAACGCATGAATTTCAAGCTGATGTGCGACGTCGGCCAGGCGCCCGCGCCCGATGCGCCGTGGATGTATATCGTGCACACCGATATTCCCGATCATATCGTTGATGAATACAACGCCTGGTACGACAAAGAGCATTTGCCACGCTGCGCCGGCATTCCCGGTGTGCTGCGTGCACGGCGCTACATGGCGACCGCCGGCAATCCAAAATATCTGACGGCCTATGAACTCAGCGGCCCCGAGGTGTGGGAAAGCCCTGCCGCGCTGGCGGCGCGCAAAACACCCTGGACAGAAAAAATGCGCTCGCTGTTCAGCAATACCCGCCGTGCGCTGTATAAGTTGGTAGCGCCCGGCGTCACGCACCAGCAGGCGATCAAAATGCAACGCCCCTCCGTCACATGAGCGATCTGGTGCTCACGCGCATCGACGAGCGCGGCGACGCGGGACGCATCGCGTATCTCACCATCAATAATCCCGAGCGGCGCAACGCGCTGGGCATGGCGGGCAAGCGCGCGATCGCGGACACCTTCAACCAGCTCGCGCAGGACGATAAACTGCGTGCCGCGGTCATCACTGGCGCGGGCGACAAATCATTCATTGCCGGCGCCGACATTCACGAAATGAAAGACCTCACGCCCGCAGAAGCTGAGGTCGAGCACACGCTCACGCATGTAGCCAATGAATCGATACGCGCGTTTCCGGTGCCGGTGATTGCGCGCATCAATGGCTACTGTCTTGGTTTCGGCATGGAACTCGCTGCCGCCTGCGATATGCGCGTCGGCGTGGATAGCGCCAAATTCGGCATGCCGGAAGTGCGCGTGGGCATACCTTCGGGGATGGAAGCGGTGCTGCTGCCCAAGCTCATCGGCTGGGGCAAGGCCGCTGAACTTGTTTACACCGGTGACATCATCGATGCCCGGGAAGCGTATCGCATCGGGTTTCTGCAAAAGCTCGTGTCTGCAACTGAACTCGATGCCGCGGTCGAGAAATGGATCGCCTCCATCCTGCTCGGCGGCAAACGCGTGATGCGTCTGCAGAAAACGCTGCTGCGCGATTGGGAGCGTCTGTCCATCGACGAAGGCATACACGCCGGCATCCGCGCCTGCGTGGAAGCGCGCAGCACCGATGAACCCCGGCGCATGATGGAAGCCTTTATCCAGCGTAAAAAACCTTTAGCGCCACTGCAAAATAGTCAATAAAAACATGTACTTACTGGAACACGACGCAAAAGAACTTTTGGCGCGGCATGGCGTTCACGTCCCTGCGGGTAAATTGGCGTCCGCTGCCGCTGATGCCGCCAATGACCTCTCTGCTTTGGCGGTAGGCCCCTGGATCCTCAAAGGTCAGATCACTGCCGGCGGCCGCGGCAAAGCGGGCCTCATCAAAAAAGCTGCCACGCTGCGGGAGATCGCTGAACACAGTGCAGCGATTCTTGGCCGTGTGGTAAAAGGCCGTCGTGTGGATTCCGTGCGCATCGAGCAGCAGGTAGCCGGCGCCAGCGAGGCGTATCTCAGCCTGATGATCGACGCCGCAGCAGGTGGTGTGCGCGTGATCATGGCGGCCGAAGGCGGCATGGAAATCGAGACTTTGCCCAAGGATGCGATCCGCTCCGCAGTCGCCGCGCCCGATGTTGCGGCTATCGAACACTGTGTGGAAAAACTTGCCGCGACGTTCAGCGGTGCTAAGGCGCACGCACTGCAGGAGGCCGGCACCCGGCTCGCGCGCGCATTCGTGGCGTGCGAGGCTATGCTGATCGAAATCAATCCGCTGTTCGTCAAAGCCGATGGTTCGTGGCTTGCGGGTGACGCCAAGTTTGTCACCGACGATGGCGCGCTGGAGCGGCAGCACGATATCCGCGCCATGCTGGAAAAGCGCGCAGCCGCCTACCCCGAAGCCGCGCTCAAACTCGTGCACGGCTGTGATTACGTGGTGATTGATCCCGCGGGCGAGATCGGCCTGCTCACTACCGGCGCGGGATTATCGATGATGCTGGTGGACGAGCTGCGTGCGGCGGGCCTCAAGCCCTACAACTTTCTGGACGTGCGCACCGGCGGTCTGCGCGGCGAAACCACGCGCCTGGTGCAGGTGTTGAAGTGGATCAGCGAAGGGCCGCACATCAAAGTCATGCTCATCAACATCTTCGCCGGCATCACCGAGTTGGGTGAGTTCTCGCGGCTACTGGTGAAGGCGCTGAGTGAGGCCCCCCAACTCAAAGTCCCGGTGGTGGCGCGCCTGGTCGGCAACGGCCTGCCGGCAGCGCTCGAGGTGCTGAGTGCCGCAGGCATTGCGCTGTATCCGGATCTGGATGAGGCGTTGGCGGAAGTAAGGAAACATCTTAACTACGGTGAACGAGTGAACGGGTGAACGAGGAAAACCTCCTTCGCTACTTGTATTGGGAGCACGGCCTAACGTGAGGATCGATCCGCTCACCCTTTCGCTACCGACCTCCGCCCTTCACCCGTTCATGCTTTTTTCGCACAAAAAACTATGAT
>CAMBCF010000124.1 GCA_945864585.1 Bordetella parapertussis
ACGCTGCTGACGGAATTCAACAAAACGCTGCTGCAGTTTGAACGCGCGGGATTCCGGCCGTTTCGCGACGACTGGCAGCGCCGCCATGTGCATCAAGGCTGTGCGGTGCGCCTCACCCTGCCCGGCGGCGCGCGCGAATCAGGCATAGCACGCGGCGTGGGCGAGGATGGCGGCCTGCTGCTGGAAACGGCGCGCGGCGTGCGCCCGTTTCATAGCGGCGACGTGCATTTGCGCGCGGTGGGGCGGTTGACATGAACGCCGGCATGATCGTGCTCGCCATCGATGCCGGTAACAGCCGCATCAAATGGGGCATGGCCGACGGCAACGGCTGGCTGCGGCGGGCCTGGCTGGAAACCGCCGTGGCGCATACGCTCGGTGATACGCTGAAGGATTTGCCGCTGCCGGCGCGCATCGTGGTTTCCAATGTTGCGGGCGAGCGCGTGCGTGCTGCGCTCGCGCATTCGCTCGCGCGCCACGGCGTGGCGCCGTTGTGGGCGCAGGGCCGCGCGCAGCAATGCGGCGTGCGCAGCGGCTACGCCGATCCGGCGCAGCTCGGCGCCGATCGCTGGGCGGGATTGATCGCGGCGTGGAAGCGCTACGCCTGCGCCTGCGTGGTGGTCAATGCGGGCACCACCATGACGGTGGACGCGCTGTCCGCCGAAGGCGTGTTTCTTGGCGGCGTGATTGTGCCGGGGCTGGATTTGATGCGCGCGTCGCTTGCGCGTGGCACCGCGCAACTGAAATTACAGCACGGCGCGTTTTATTATTTTCCCGATAACACCGCGGATGCCATCATGAGCGGTGCAGTCAACGCTGCCGCCGGCGCGATAGACCGCATGCGCGCTTACATGGAGGAAACAGGGCAGGGCGAAGCGCTGGTGGTATTGTCAGGCGGCGCCGCCATGCTGCTCAAGCCGCGGCTTAACGCGCGCACCGAGCTGGTGGATAATCTGGTGCTCGACGGATTGCTTGAAATTGCCCGGCACGATAGCGCAACAGCATGTTGATAAGAGCGTTGAATAGTGAATTGAAAAGCGGGCTTAAGAGAGAGTCGCGACGATGCGCCTGATTTTCTTGTTGCTGGTGCTGGCCCATCTTGCGTTTTACGCGTGGGTGCATTACCTGCGCGTCGCGGTGGATGCTGACGCGCATATTCAACAAGTGCAGATCACACCGGAGAAAATTCGTTTGCTGAACGCGCCCGCGCCGCGCGTGCAGGGGAGCGCCGCAGCGAACCCGCGCAATGGCAAAGCCGCCGCGGCTTGCCTGGAATGGGGCGCATTCATTGGGCCCGAGGCGGTGCGCGCGGATGCAGCTATCGCCGAATTGGGGCTACCGGCAGCGCAGCTCAAGCGCGTGGCGGCCGATCGGCCGGGCTACTGGGTGGTGATTCCCCCGCTCAAAACTCGGGCAGAGGCGGAGCGGACCGCCGAGCGGCTCAAGGGCCTGGGTATTACCGATATCGTGCTCGATCCGCCGCAACGGCGCAACGCGATTTCGCTGGGGATATTTCGCACCGAAGAAGCCGCGCAGACCCTGCTCAGTGCGGTGCAAAAAAAGGGTGTGGATAACGCTGTGCTTGAACTGCGCGAGAATTTTTTCCGGCGCGTGGTGTTCTATGTGCGCGAGCCAGATGCAGCCACCGTCGCCAAACTGAGCGCGCTGCGCGCCGCCACGCCGGGGACTGAAGTCAAAGCCGTGCCTTGCCCTACGGTATAATACTTAACTATTTGTTTTTATTGATAAATTGTCCGTTTGCGCGGATGGCATCGAGCAGCGCAGTGGTCGATTTCTGATGCAAAAACGGAATCGCCTGCACGCTGCCGCCCCACGCCAGCACCTCGGCTGCGCCGACGATGGCATCGGTCTGCCAGTCGCCGCCTTTAATCAACACCTCGGGCCGCAGCGCCTGTATCAGGGCCAGCGGCGTGTCTGCTTCAAACCAGGTGACGGCACTCACCGCTTCCAGCGCTGCAATCAGCGCCGCGCGATCTTCTAGGCAATTGATTGGACGATCATCGCCTTTACCCAAACGTTTGGTGGAAGCGTCGCTGTTGAGTGCGACGACCAGACTTGCGCCCAGCGTGCGTGCCTGCGCGAGATAGGTGACATGCCCGCGGTGCAGTACGTCGAACACGCCGTTGGTGAACACCAGCGGGCGCGGCAGCGCACGCGCATATTCAGCAACGCTTTGCGGCGCGACGATTTTCTGTTCGAAGGCGGGTGGCCGGTAGTTCACTTTGGCCGGGCGTATTCCTGCGCCCAAAAAATGGATCCCCCCGCCGTTGACGGAAAGTCAATCAAGATACTCAAACACCCGCACCACTTTTTGCACGCCGCCGGTGGTACGCGCGACGTCGGTGGCGGCGTCGGCCTCGCCGCGCTTGACCAGGCCCATCAAATACACCACGCTGTTTTCGGTGACCACCTTGACGTGTACGGGGTTGAACTTCTGGCCGTCGAGAAAGCGCGCTTTGACCTTGGAGGTGAGAAACGCGTCAGTGGTGCGCACACTCAGTGCGCTGTTGCCCGACACCTGCAATTCGTTGAACACACCACGCACGTTTTCGACGGCGCGCGCGATGCGCCCGGCGTCTTCGCGCGCGGCGGCGCTGGGCACTTCTCCGGTCAGCAACACCATGCGGTTATAGCTGGTGATGTTGAGGTGCGCATCGCGCACGCGTTCGCCTATGCGGCTCGACGCTTTGAGTTCAATGCCCTGATCCTCGGCCACTGTGCCGAACGTGCGCCGGTCTTCCGCGAGCAACACGCCGGTGGTCGCGGCCCCGCCCATCAGCGCCAAGGCACAACCACCCAACAGCGGCAGCGCGGCGAGCATCAAGGTCATCCATCCGCAAATTTTTCGCATCAGTCCACCCCCAATAATAAACAGTCAATGGCATCACAAAGGCAGTGCAAGGTCAGCAGATGCACTTCCTGAATCCGCGCCGTGCTTTGCGCCGGCACGCAGATATGAACGTCTTTTACACCGATGAGTTCCCCGACGCGACCGCCATTGCGTCCCGACAGCGCCACCACGGACATGCCGCACTCGTGCGCGGCCTCAATCGCAGCCACCACGTTTTTGGAGTTGCCGCTGGTGGAAATCGCCAACAAAACGTCGTTGGCATGGCCCAGCGCGCGCACCTGGCGCGAAAACACCTGTTCGTATGCGTAGTCGTTGGCGATGGAGGTCAGCGTCGAGGCGTCGGTGGTCAGCGCGATGCCGGCAAGGCCGGGACGCTCTTTTTCAAAACGATTCAGCAGCTCGGACGAGAAGTGTTGCGCATCGGCTGCCGAGCCGCCGTTGCCGCAAGCGAGTATCTTGCCGTCGGCCTGGAGGCATTCGAGCATCAGCTGCGCGGCGGCGGCAATGGGTGCTGCGAGCGCATCCATGCACTCCAGCTTCAAGTGCGCGCTCTCGGAAAAATTTTCACTGATGCGGCTGATCAGGTCCATGATGCTATTTTGCGCTGCTCCGCGGCATTTGTACAGGGCGGTACTGATTGCCTGTGATCGCGTGCGTGGCCACTGACATTAGGATGGGTCACCACGACGCTGCGCCCTCACGTACTTTCACTTCGGTGACGTAGTTGCCGATGATGAGTTTGCTGTCGGGCAGACTGGCGGCGTTGTCGCGCGGCATGGCGCGATGGCGCGTGTAATGCGCGGCGACCGCTTGTTTGACGAAATCCGCGAGCACTAGGCCTTCGCTCACCTGCGCGCCGATGTGCACATCGTGCGCCGCGGCAGCCGCTGCTGCCGCGGGCGGGGTTGGCGTAGAATGCGCAAGCGGAAGCGAGACCGACTGCATGAGGGTATTGTCAGGGGGCAAGGTCGAATGATCTCGCACGCATTATACGGGGTTACTCCATGAGCACAGTTGCGGACCTTGACACTTTATTGCGTGACTGGGAAGGGCGCGGCGCCGGTGGCTGGCCGGATGCCGGGCGCTACACTGAACTGGGCCAGCGCGCGATTGCATTGGGCCAGTACGTGATTGCGTCGGATATACCGGGCGAGGGGCTCGGCGCATTTCCGGATCATGCGCCCTTGCTTTACTACGCGGCCCTCGCGCTTGCCCGCAGCGGCGCTCGCTGCTATGCCATGCGCCACGTTGAGCGTCTGCTCTCGCGCACCGATCCCGACGCGCACCTGCGATCCGAGGTGCTCAGTCTCGCCGGGCGTATCGCCAAAGACCGCATGGCGGCGTTGGAGAGCGGCGCGCAGCACCTGCAAGCCGCCGTTCAGGCGCGCAACTACTACCATTAGGGTTGGCTGCAAAGCAGTGATTTTTTCCCCGGCATCAATGCCGCGACATTGAGTTTGCTGACCGGTCGCACGCAGGACGCGCAGCACATTGCGGGCAAGGTCAAGGCGCGTTGTCTGGAGGCAGTCACTGCGGCGAACGCGGATCATTGGCTGCACCCTACGCTGGGTGAAGCAGCGGTGCTGCTGGGTGAACGCGACGAAGCCTTGCGCTGGTATGCCAAGGCGTACCAGCAGGCCGGCCAGCGTTACGGCGATCTTGCGAGCATACGGCGGCAATTGCGTCTGCTGGCGCCACACAGCGATCTCGCGCAGGAAATGCTCGGCGTATTGCCGATGCCGGGCGTGGCCTTGTTTACCGGTCATATGATCGATCGTCCGGGGCGAGCGCAACCGCGTTTTCCCGCGCGCATCGCTCCGGCGGTGGGGGTGGCGCTGGGCAGGATGCTCGACGCTGCCGGCGTCGGCTTTACCTACTGTTCAGCGGCGTGCGGCGCGGACATTCTGTTTATCGAGCAGGCGCTGGCACGGGGCATCGAAGTCAACGTGGTGCTGCCGTTCGGGCGCGAGGAATTCATACGCACCAGCGTGGCCTTTGCGGGCGCTGAATGGGTTGCGCGTTTTGAGCATGCGCTGTCACAGGCCGCGAGCGTCAGCGTGTGCGTGGAAGAGGGCTATCTGGGTGATGACGTGCTGTTTGGATTCGCCGCGCAGTTGAGTCAGGGGCTGGTGCTGCTGCGCGCAGAGCAGCTGGAAACACACGCCCTGTTGCTGGCGGTCGCGGAGGCTGAACCCGCGCCGCCGAATGGGGGCACATGGTCCAATGTGCTGGCATGGCGCGGCCTGGGTCTCGAGGAGCACATTCTGGGTCTGGGCGATTTGCGCGATGCCGGGACGCACGTGGCGGACGGCAATGCCGCGCCGCCCGCCGTGGAAGAAACCGCCGGCGCAGGCGGCCGCATGTGGGGCACGCGCCAGATCAAGACCATGCTGTTCGCCGATGTGGTCGGTTTTAGCAAGCTGCAGGAACATAACACGCCGGTATTTTTCCTGGAATTTCTCGGGCGCGTCGCGCGCGAAATCGCAGCATCCCCGGTTGCGCCCGCTACCAGCAATACCTGGGGCGACGGTTTGTATATCGTTTTCGACGACGCAGCAGCAGCGGCGGAGTTTGCCCTGCGCCTGCGCGACACCATCGCCAACACGGATTGGCGCGCGATGGGGTTGCCGCAACTCACGGCGCGCATTGCGCTACACAGTGGCCCGGTGTTTCAGGCCATCGATCCGGTGATACAGCGTATCAACCATTTTGGTTCGCATGTCACACGCGCCGCCCGTATTGAGCCGGTAACCGCCCCCGGCTGTGTTTACATTACGGAACAGACTGCCGCATTGCTGAAGGTCGATGGCAGCCAGCAGTTTGCGTGCGACTACCTGGGCAAAGTGACGCTCGCCAAGGGCTACGGCGCGTCAGCGCTCTACCGCATACGCCGCGCCGCAGAAGACGAGTAGTCGCGGACACAGGTCGCAAGCGCAGCGCTCAGGCCATGCAGCCGTGCCAGCACTGAGTGCGCCTGCCACGCGGCCGTTATCCGGCGCTGAACGCGTCGCGGATCCACTCGATTGGACTGACACTGTTTCCCAGCAGTACGGCGTCAAAGCGGCACCGCGGCGTGCGCCCCAGCTTGGCGAGGTAGTGCAAAGCGGTGTGGATAATTTTTTTTTGTTTGGCGGCGGTGATGCTCGCCGCGGCGCCGCCGAAGGCGTTGGATTTTCGCGCCCGCACTTCAATAAACACCAACATCGCGCCGTCGTGTGCGATCAGGTCAATCTCGCCGTAGCGCGAACGGTAATTGCGTTCAACGATTTTCAGGCCGCAACCCTCAAGGTAATGCGCGGCGCGCGCCTCGGCTGCCGTGCCGCGGTTATTCACGGTTTTTTTGCCGGCGCGGGTGTTACTGCGCCCGCGGGTTTCACCGGCGTCAGCGTCGCCGCGGCGGCTGGCTTCAGCGGCGGATCAGGCGCCTTGTCACCGAGGCGGATGCTGGCGAGCTCGCGCGCGAATTGACGGTCGCGGCCGAGTGTGAGTTTGCCGGTTACACCATCGAGCGTGATGTCGCTGTGGCGCGCCAGCAGCGCCTGCCCGATGCGCCAGGCGTCGATGCCGAGCGCGTACAGGCGATCGAGATCGGTATCGCCGCGATAGTCCTGGCGCGGATAAATCCTTACTGCAGGGTGGTCGCGCTGTAACAGCCACGGCAGATCGAGTATGCGTATACCCGCCAGATCCGCCGCCCCGGGGTCGCCACTGTAGGCTTGCGACGAGGCGTACAGCGCCAGCGCGCCGAGTGTTGCGCGCACGCCGCGTGCCTGATGCGCATCGAGCGCTAAAAACGCCATGTCCGCTGCGCGCGACTCGACCGCCTGCTTCAAGCGTGCGAGTTCCGCCGGGCTGGTGTTGTAAAGGAATTCGCCGGGGTGCTTGCCGCCGAGTTTTATGAATTCTTCAAGAAATGCGCGGTTCACGCGCCGCAGCAGCTGGCTTTCGCCCACCACGGTGTAGGCGTTGCGCCGCCCGTCGCGAAATGCGAGCTGCGCGGCCTGACGTGCTTCGGTTTCGATCTGCAGGCTGATCACATACAGATTGGCTTTGTTGGGCAACGCGCTTTCCGGTGCGTTGAGCAGCAGCGTGGGTACGCTGATGGCGCCCGCCGCGACCGCACCTGCCGCGCTGCGTAGCAGCGGTCCGATCACCAGCCGCGCACCGCTCTCGGTCGCTTTTTTGTAGCTGGCAACGGCTTGTTTCGGGTCTTCGCCCACGGGGTAAACGCGAATCGGCAGCGTGGGCGGATCCGGGATTTTCGAGGCAGCGAGTAACCCATCGCGCAGTGCTTCGGCGTGGCGGCGAAAGGTGCTTGAATCCACCGGCAACAACAGTGCGATATGCGGCAGGTCCACGCCCAGCGGCATCGGCACACGCTTAGGCTCTTCGGCCGGCGCAGGCGGTGGTTGGGCGCAGGCGCTGGTCATCGCGGCAAGCGCACCGTATAGTAGTGTGGCCCGCAGCAGCGCCTTTGACCTGATCACCAGCACATGAACACCGCGACCGCCCATGATCCGCCACTCGTCCGTTGCAAAGCGACATTATATGTAGTGGCGACGCCGATTGGGAATCTGCGTGATATTGGCGCGCGTGCCCTCGACCTGCTGCGAACCGCAGCTACGGTAGCTGCCGAAGACACGCGGGTGACGCGGCGGTTGCTCGATCACTATGGCATTAGCGCACGCTTGATCGCCCTGCACCAACACAACGAACAGCGCGCCTCAGGCGAGGTGTTGGCGCTGTTGGCCGCTGGTTCAAACGTGGCGCTGGTCAGCGATGCGGGTACGCCGGGCATCTCCGATCCCGGCGCACGGCTGGTGGCGCTGGCGCACGCGGCGGGTTACAGCGTGTGTCCGGTGCCGGGTGCGAACGCTGCTGCTGCGGCGGTGTCGGTGAGCGGATTTCTGTCGCCGCACTTTCTGTTTTATGGTTTTTTACCGGCCCGCGCCGGCGCGCGGCGCGAGGCGTTGAGCGGGCTCGCTGCGGCGCCTTATACCCTGGTGTTCTACGAGGCGCCGCACCGCGTGGCCGCGTGCGTGGACGACCTCACAGCGGTGATGGGCGCGGCGCGGCGCGTGCTGTTTGCGCGCGAACTGACCAAGCTGTTCGAGGAAACGCATGTCTGCACACTGGGCGCCGCAGCACAGTGGCTGGCCGCCAACGCGCATCGCAGCAAAGGCGAATTTGTGCTGGTGCTCGAAGGCGCGGCGGCCAGTGCGCCGGACGCCGCCGCGCTGGAAAAAACACTGGCCGCATTGCTGGAAGAACTGCCACTGAAACAGGCGGTGGCGCTGGCGGTGAAAATTACCGGCGCTGCGCGCAATGATTTGTATCAGCGGGCGCTTGGAATAAAGCGTGAAGAGGGAAGAGTGAAGGGTGAAGGGTGAAGGGCAACAGCATCGCTTCGTCGGTTTGCGTACTTTCTTTTCACTCTTCCCCCTTCCCCCTTCACGTTCTTCCACACACCGGCTACCATTCGACAATGACTAAAACCCTCACCATCACCCGCCCCGACGACTGGCACCTGCATTTACGCGACGGTGATTATATGCGCGCGGTGTTGCCCGATACGGCGCGACGATTTGCGCGTGCGATTGTGATGCCCAATCTCAAACCGCCGGTGACCACTGCCGCGCTGGCGCTGGCGTACCGGCAACGCATCCTCGACGCGCTGCCCCGTGGCAATGCGGCGCCGCGTTTTGAACCGCTGATGACTTTGTATCTTACGGACAATACCAGCGCCGAAGAAATAATTAAATTAAAACAAATAGATAGCATCAAGGCAGTGAAGTATTACCCGGCGGGTGCTACCACCAACTCCGCTGCCGGCGTGAGCGATCTCGCACGCTGTGAGGCGGTGCTGGAAGCGATGCAGGAAACCGGCTTGCCGCTGCTGGTGCATGGCGAAGTGACCGACCCGGCGGTGGATATTTTTGATCGCGAGCGGGTGTTTCTGGAGCGCGAACTCCTGCCGCTGACGGTGCGCTTTCCGCGGCTGAAAATCGTGCTCGAACACATTACCACGCGTGAAGCCGCTACCTTTGTAAGGCAAGCGTTACCGAACGTCGCGGCGACAATTACCCCGCATCATCTTTTGTTCAATCGCAACGCGCTGTTTGCCGGCGGCATGCGTCCGCACCATTATTGCCTGCCGGTATTAAAGCGCGAAGTGCATCGCGAAGCGCTGGTGGAAGCTGCAATCAGCGGCAACCCCAAATTTTTTCTCGGCACCGACAGTGCGCCGCACGCGCGCCACACCAAGGAAACCGATTGCGGCTGCGCGGGTTGTTACACCGCGCATGCGGGCATTGAGCTGTATGCCGAGGTGTTCGAGGCAGCCAATGCGCTCGATAAGCTCGAGGCTTTCGCCAGCCACTTCGGCCCAGATTTTTATGGACTGCCGCGTAATCACGATACCATTACGCTCGCACGCGAAACTTGGCGTGTGCCGATGGATATGGCTTACGGTGATGACCGCTTGACGCCGTTGCGGGCGGGGGGCGAGGTGCGCTGGAAGTTGCTGCATTGATAACGACCCACTGCGTCCTCTCGACGCAGCCGGCGTGCACGGCGCCACGCTGCACAAAGCGTATTGCCGCGCACTCGATTTGCTAGCGCCGGTTGCCTAGCCGCGCGTGCTACCATCGTGCGCGAAGTTGGCTAGACAGCCGCTGTGCGCGGGTCAAACCCGGTTCGCCAGTGGTAAGGCGGCCGGTGCCGCGCATAGAGGAAAGTCCGGGCTCCATAGAGCAGGGTGGCGGGTAACACCCGTCCGTTATAAGCCGCGGGTGCGAGCCTGCGGTGAAGGCGAGGAATAGGGCCACAGAGACGAGTCCGTTTGTTTCCGTTCGCAAGGGCGGGGCCAAGCGGGGTGAAACGCGGCAACCTCCACCTGGAGCAACACCAAATAGGCAAGCATTGAGGCGGCTCGCTGAGCTTGCGGGTAGGTGGCTAGAGCCGTGGAGCAATTCACGGCCCAGAGGAATGGCTGTCAGGGCGCAAGCCCCATACAGAACCCGGCTTACCGGCCGACTTCGATAGTAATAATCTTCCCGCGCAAAGCGGGAAGCCATAACCTCCCCTCTCCCCCCGGGAGAGGGGCAGGGGGTGGGGGAGACTCGAATTCCCGCTCGGGCGGGAAGCTCGAACCTCCCCTCGCCCTTCGGGGAGAGCGCAGCGAGGGGGGCGGAGCCGGTCGGGGGTGAGGGAAGCGTGATTCCTCGCGCCAGCGGGACGGTAGAAGCCCCCGCGCCAACACGCCAGCCAATTTATGTTGCGGTACCGCAACGTACCGTAATTTCCTGTGTTTTTTTACGCTCAGCGTAAATACCTAACGTTTAACTTTTAGTTAATTTTATAACTATTTGTTTTTAATCATTTTTAATTTTAAAATAGATTTTTATTTTGGAGTGATTTTACACCCATAAGTCATTGTCAATAAAAAGAAAATAGCCATTTCTAAAGCACGCCTAAAAAGTACTTCCAAGTTAGTGGGATAAAGTGGTAAAAAGTGGGAGAGATCGCTAGATATCACTTGCAGACAGTGCGGCGGCGGTTTTTGTAAGTGAGTACACACATAAGCAATTAAATAACCTCGGGGATTCCGGTGTTTCGCGGCATAGCGCAACTCAATCTCGACAGCAAGGGCAGGCTCGCCGTTCCGGCGCGTTACCGCGATGCGCTGCTTGCGCGCTGCGGCGGCCACCTGGTCATCACGGCGGATGCCGACCGCTGCCTGCTGGTGTACCCGTTGCCCGAGTGGGAAATCATCCAGCAAAAGCTCGAGGGCTTGTCGAACCTGGATTCGCGCGTGCGTGAATTGCAGCGCCGGCTGATCGGTTTTGCGGTCGATACCGAAATGGATGCCGCCGCGCGCGTGCTGGTGTCGCCTGAACTGCGCCGCTACGCCCAACTGGAAAAAAACGTGGTGCTGGTGGGGCAGGGCAAAAAATTCGAGCTGTGGAATCAGGAGCAATGGGATAGCCGCATGGACGCTCCGGGCGGGCTTGCGCCCGGCGGTTTGCCGCCGGAGTTGGAGGGTTTCTCCTTGTGAACGTGGGCGAGCACCAGGCGGTGCTGCTGGCGCAGGCGGTTGAAGGAATGAATGTGCGTGCCGATGGCATTTACGTGGACGGCACGTTCGGGCGGGGCGGACACAGCAGGCGAATTTTGGAGGTGCTGGGTAACAGCGGACGCTTGATTGCGCTGGACCGTGATGCGGATGCAATCAAGGCGGGTGCAGCGATCGGCGATAAACGCTTTACCTTGTTGCACGGTTGGTTCGGTCAGTTGCACGCGCTGTTGTCCGGCGCGGGTGTGGAAAAGGTGGATGGGATATTGCTTGATCTGGGCGTGTCCTCTCCGCAGCTCGATGATGCGGCGCGCGGTTTCAGTTTCAGGTTCGATGCGCCGCTCGACATGCGTATGGATACCAGCCGCGGTATCACGGCGGCGCAATGGCTGGCAACGGCGGCTGAGCCGGAAATAAGGGAGGTCATAAAAAATCATGGCGAAGAGCGGTTTGCTAAACAGATTGCAGCAGCGATTGTTGCAGCTCGAGCGGGCGGGAATCTCGGCACCACACGACAACTTGCCGCGCTCGTGGCGCACGCCGTCCCGGCGCGGGAGCCACGCCAGGACCCTGCGACGCGCACGTTTCAAGCTCTACGGATTCACCTTAATCAGGAACTCGAGGAGTTGTCCCTAGTGTTGCCGCAGTGCATCGACTTGTTGCACCCCGGCGGGCGTCTGGCGGTGATCAGTTTTCATTCGCTCGAAGACCGCATCGTCAAGCGCTTCATGCGCGCGGCGGCAGCCGGTGCGCGTGTGCCCGCGCGGCTGCCGCTGAGAGCGCACGAAATGCCGCAACCGCTGCTGCGTGTGGCGGGCAAAGCGCGGCGCCCGGATGCAGCGGAAATCGCAGCAAACCCGCGCGCGCGCAGCGCCACGTTACGCGTGGCCGAGCGTACGCAAGCGGCTGCGACAAATCAAATACCCCTGCATCGCCATAGCTCAAAACGCGACACCCCGTGACCCGCTTAAACCCCGTGCTATTGCTGATTTTGGTCGCCTGCGCGCTGGCGCTGGTGACCTCGCAGCACCGCGCACGCAAACTGTACGTGCAATTGCAGCAGGAACTGGAGCTGGAAAAAAAACTGGAAGCGGATTGGAATCAGTTGCAGCTGGAGCAGGGCACGTGGGCGGTACACGCACGCATCGAAAAAATGGCGACGCAGCAATTGCACATGCGCGCACCGTCCGCAGCGCGCACCCAGGTCGCGCCGTACGCGGCCCCGTACCCCAATGAGGTCACGCGATGAATGCGGCGATGAATGCCGCGGTGAACCCGCGCGTAAGGCTGCCGCAGACGCCCCATCTGGCAGGCTGGCGCTCGTGGACGGTGCTGGCTGGCCTGCTTCTGGGTTTTGCCTTGCTGACAGGGCGCGCGGTGGAGTTGCAGGGACTCAAAAGCGGTTTTCTTCAGGCCAAGGGCGAATCGCGTCACACGCGCTCGATGGAAATTTCCGCTACGCGTGGCGTGATTGTTGACCGCAATAACGAGTTGCTGGCGATATCCACGCCTGTGGAATCGGTGGCGGCGAACCCGGCTGCGCTCAAAATGACCAGCGATCAGCAGCGAAAGCTCGCCCACCTGCTGCAAACCGATGTCAGCGAGCTGCAGCGCAGAATTGAAGACAAACAGCGCACGTTCGTCTTTCTCAAGCGCCAGTTGCAGCCGGAGCAGGCTGCGAAAGTGGTGGAGTTGAATATCCCCGGCGTGTTTTTGCAACGCGAATATCGCCGCTTCTATCCGGCGGGCGAAGAGTTGGCGCACGTCATTGGTTTTACCAACGTCGATGGTGAAGGGCAGGAAGCGCTGGAACTTGCGCTGGAGGAAACCCTGCGTGGCACGCCGGGCTCGCGGCGTGTGATCAAGGATCGCAAAGGCCGTATCGTCGAAGATATCGAGGCCATCGAAGCGCCGCGAAATGGCGAACGCGTCACGCTCACCATCGATGCGAAGATTCAGAATCTGGCGTTTCGCGAATTGAAAAAGGCGCTGGCCGAGCATCGCGCCAAGGCCGGCGGCATCGTGGTGCTCGACGCCCTCACCGGCGAAGTGCTGGCGATGGCGAATTTACCGACCCATAATCCCAACCAGCGCGGCGTGGCCGAGCCGGCGCGCATGCGCAACCGTAGCGTCACCGATTTGTTTGAGCCGGGCTCCACTTTGAAACCGTTCACGGTGGCCACTGCGCTGGAACTCGGCGTGGTAACGCCTGCCACCGTCATCGATACCGCCTCGGGGCAACTGACCATCGGCAAAGCAACCATTCACGACGCGCATCCGTCGGGCGCGTTAACGGTGGCGCAAGTGATCCAGAAATCATCCAACGTGGGCAGCGCCAAGGTGGCGCTGCGCCTGCCGCCGGAAAAAATGTGGAACGTGTTCAACAGCGTTGGTTTCGGCACGCCGCCGCAGTCCGGATTCCCCGGCGAAGTCGCGGGGCGCCTGCGCGCGCACGACAGTTGGAAACCCATCGAACAGGCCACCATGTCGTACGGTCACGGCATTTCGGTTTCATTGCTGCAACTGGCGCGCGCGTACACCATCTTTGCCAGCGACGGTGAACTGAAAGCGCCAACCTTGATCAAAAAGAATACCCCTGCGGAATCGAAACGCGTGATCTCGAAAAAAACTGCCGAGGCTGTGCGCGAAATGCTGGAGATGGCGGCGCAACCGGGCGGCACCGCGCCGCGCGCGCAGGTTGAGGGTTACCGTGTGGCGGGCAAGACCGGCACCGCACACAAGATTGAAGGGCGCGGCTACGCGGTGAACCGCTATATCTCGTCGTTCGTCGGATTCGCGCCGGTGTCCCATCCGCGCATCGTGGTCGCGGTGATGCTCGATGAGCCGTCGGCTGGCCAATACTACGGCGGCGTGGTGGCGGCGCCGGTGTTCAGCGAAGTGGTGGGCGGCGCGTTGCGGCTGATGGGTGTTGCACCCGACGCGCCGCTGAAAAAACTGGTGCTGCCGCCGGCGACCGAGCCGCAGATCAAGGAAGAAGTGTGAGT
>CAMBCF010000125.1 GCA_945864585.1 Bordetella parapertussis
CCGCGCAGGCGGGAACCCATAACACAGTGCCATATGAGACAACGTATGGGTTCCCGCCTGCACGGGAACGACAGCCTTGGTTGATGTACAGTTTAGCTATGATGGCGCAGACGAAAAGTAATAAACCTGGATGAATTATGAATAATATCATTAAAAAACAAATACTTATATCCACTATCGGGACACTGCTCAGCGTCGCAGCAAGCGCGCAGGAGTACCCCAGCCGCACCCTGCGCATGGTGGTTCCTTTCGCGCCCGGCGGCGCATCCGATTTTGTCGGACGCATTTTGCAGCCGCGCCTGACGGAGTTGCTAAAACAGCAAGTGGTTGTCGACAACCGTGCGGGCGCTGCCGGCAACATTGGCGTTGAAGTCGCAGCCAGGGCCAATCCCGATGGCTACACCTTTCTGCTCGGCAACGTGGGCACCATGGCGATCAATGCCAATATTTTCACCAAGTTTCCGGTCAAACCGCTGACGGATCTCATCGCGGTTACGCAGGTCGTGGATGTCTCAGGCTGTCTGGTGGTGCATCCCACGCTGCCCGTCAAAAGCGTCAAGGAATTCATCGCGTACCTGAAAGCCAATCCCGGCAAGCTCAATTACGGCTCACCGGCGCCCAGCAGCGCCAACAATCTGGAAATGCTGATGTTCATGATGGCCACTGGCACCAATGCGCAACAGGTCAACTACAAAGGCGGCGCGGGACCGGCGATGATCGGTCTGTTGGGCAACGAAGTGCAGGCGATGTTCGTCACGTTTTCGTCGGCGGTGACGTATGCCAAGAGCGGGCGCGTGCGTATGCTGGCGGCAGTTTCGCCGGAGCGCATCCCTGCTCTGCCCGAGGTGCCGACCATGCGCGAACAGGGCCTGAATATGGTAGTAGGCTCATGGCAAGGCATCTACGTGCCCAAGGGCACATCTGCGGCGGTGATTAAACGGTTGTTTGAGGTTGCACAAGAAACCATGCGCCATGCGGAGGTGATGAAACGCATGTCCGACAGCGGGGTGAGCATCGTCACCAGCAAATCGCCGGAAGAATTCGCCCAGTTCTGGAAAAGCGAACACCAGCGCTTCGCGAAAGTAGTTCACGATGCGAAGATTCCGACGGAGTAAACGAAACCCTCGCACCTTAGCTAAGGAAACCCTATGAATTTTGCGATTGAAGACTCACCCGAACAGAACGCATTTCGCAAAGAGGTGCATGCATTTCTCGAAAAAAACGTGTCGCCCAATATCGAGCATATGGCGGACCCGTGCGACATGTCGTACCAGCAGTATCAGTTGCGGCGCGATCTCGGGCGCAAGCTGGGCGCGCAGGGCTGGCTCTACCCGTCGATGCCCACGGCCTATGGCGGCGGCGATCTTTCCGCTGAGAATGTAGCCATCCTGCATGATGAATTGACGCGCATTGGCCTGTCGCTGCCGCCCTATTACGACGCCGGCGGACGCATGGGCGCACCCACCATACTGGTGTGGGGCACCGAAGAACACAAAAAGCGCTTTCTGCCGCCGATCTGCCGCGGCGAGGTGCGCACCTGGCAATTGCTGAGCGAACCGGGCGCGGGCTCCGACCTTGCGGGCATCAAGTCCACCGCGATACGCGATGGTGATGTCTATGTGGTGAACGGCCAGAAAATGTTCGTCGGCAGTTCGCACGGCGCGGATTATTCGTGGACCATCCTCGTCACCGATCCCAAAGGTGAGCGCCACAAAAATTTGTCATGGCTGATGATTCCGATGAACCTGCCGGGCATCACCGTAACGCCAATGGATTTGCTCGCCACCGGCGGTGAAGGCGGCAGCGGTTGCGGGGTCAAGAACGCAGTGTTCTTTGACAACGTGCGGGTGCCGGCGGATCACCTCGTCGGCGGCGAAAACAACGGCTGGAAAGTGGCTTCCACGCATCTGGAAGTCGAACACGGTGGCATGGGGCGGCTTGCCGATCGCCGCGTGGTTTACGATTTCATCAATCTGTGCAAAAAGCGCGAGGACGGCTGGGCCATCGCCGACGATCCGGATGCGCGGGAGGAGATCGTAAACCTCTACATCGAATCCGAGATCACGCGGCTGTTCGCGCTGCGCAATCACTGGTTGTCGCATGCCAACCAGCCGCGTTCGTACGAAGGCTCTCAATACAGCCTGCGGCGCAAACTATCAGGCCTCGACATGGGCGAAAAGATGGTGCGTATTGCGGGCCCGCGGGTACTGACCAAGGACAAGCGCTGGGCGCCACTTAACGGCGCCATCGAATATTTTCAGCGTGATTCGATTACCTCGCTGCATCCGGGTGCGACCACCGACATTCAGCGCGTGATCATGGCGCGGCGCCTCGGCATCGGCGGGCGCGAACGCGAAAAAGCTGCGAACCTGCGCTGATCCTAACCCCATCCCCACCCTAGCCCTCCCCCTTGAAGGGCTAGGGCACACTTGAAGCGAAGCAGAGGGAATGCAGGACCAGGAGACCACCATGGACCTATCACTCAACGACACCCAGCAACTCATCCAGAACTCCGGCCGCGACTTCGTGCGCGGCTCGTGCAGCCGCGACGTGCTGCTCAAACTCGACCGCGACCCCGCTACGCTGATGACTACGCTGTGGCCGCAGATGGCAGAACTCGGCTGGGCGGGCATGGCGATACCGGAACAGTATGGCGGCACCGGCAACAGCCTCACCGACGTGGCCGTACTGTTTGAAGAACTCGGCTGCGGCCCTGTTCCCGGCCCACTGTTTTCCTCAGCCGTACTGTGCGCGCGCATCCTCATGCAAGCCGGCAGCGACGCCCTGAAAAACGCCTGGCTGCCGCGCATCGCCAGCGGCGAGCGCGTTTTTGCATTGGCGCTCACGGAATCGCAGTATGCCTGGTCGGCGGATGGCGTGCGCGCCACCGCCAAACGCGCAGGCAGCGATTACACGCTGACAGGCACGAAAGTTTTTGTGCACGACGCGAATTTTGCTACGGATTTGCTGGTAGCTGCACGCGTCGAGGGCAGCAAGGGTGTCAGCGTGCTGCGCGTCGATGCCCAGGCGGCCGGTGTTACCATACGCGCGCTCGATGGCTTCATCAGCGGCATTTGCGAAGTGCTGCTCGACAATGTGAAAGTGGCTGCCGGCGATGTCATGGTCGACGCCTGGCCTGCGGCGGAGCGCGCAATGCTGGCGGTAACGCCGGTGTTGTGCGCCTACAAAGTGGGTTCATGCAAAACCGTGTTTGATATGTCGCTCAACTATGCGCGCGACCGCACGCAATTCGGCCAGATCATCGGCCGCTTCGCGCGCGTGCAGGATCACCTGATCCACCTGGTCAACTACCTCGATTCAGCGCGCTGGACCACCTACGAAGCGCTGTCAAAACTCGACAGTGGCATGGATGCCGCGGCGAGCTGCCATATCGCCAAGTCGGTGGCGTCGGAAAGTTACATGCGCGCCTGCGACTATGCGCACGAAGTGCATGCGGGTATCGGCGTTTCGCGCGAATACGGACTGACGCTACACACCAAGATGTCGCGCTCGCTGTATCACTGCCTGGGCGCGCCCAAACTGCATCGCAAGCGGCTGGAGCATGTGTTGGGGTTGGTGGCAGCGTGAGCCGCACTGCACTGCGCTGCACGCACCGCTCACACGTGGCCGAAGCGCCAGCGCTCAATCGTCGTGCGCTCGTAGACTTCGGCGCGGTTGAACGGCTCGCCAGCCCAGAACGCCTCGGCCTGCGCCTTGTCGGCAAGGTCGAGGATCAGCACGCTGCCGATGGTGTTCACCCCCTCATCGTCGAGCAGCGGGCCGCGCGCGACGATGATGTCCTGGTAGTGCTTGAGGTAGTCAAGATGCGCACCGCGCAGCGGCGCACGGCGCGCGCCTCCGTCAGGCTTGTCGTGGCAGTGGACGACGAACTGCATGGTACCGTCCTTGCGCAGGTAATCGCGCTGGCGCACATCGAGGCCCGGCCTCCAGCGTTTGACGGTGATCGCCTCGAAGATGCCCGCCTTGGTGTAGGGATCAGTATTGATATAAGCGAGCGCGGCGTCGCGCCCGGGGAACTCGATCAGCCGCAGGCTGCCGATGGCATTTTTGTTGTCGTCGCTGAACAACGGCCCGGAATACCAGGTAACTTCGGGATAGCCGTCAAGGAAATTACGGTGGGCGTCGATCGTCGCCATGCGCAGAGCGTCGGTACCCGGCCTCGAGCGGCATTTGATAAGCCAGTGCATTGGAGCCTTTCTTTACAAAAGCGTATACTTTACGCCTAGTTCAGGCAGCCGCGCAGCATAATGTTTGCTTGATGCGCTCGCGTCGCATCGCCGAAAAATTACCAGCCCAGAGGCTAAGATGATTAAACTTCAGCGCATCGGCCATATTCTGTTCACCGTTCGCGATCTTGAGCGTTCCAAAGCGTTTTACACCAATATTCTGGGATTCAAGTTACTCGAACAGGATCCCGAACACGGCGGACTGTTTTTATCGCTGGGCGAATACGGCAACACGCTCGATCTTTTCCCGAGCACCAATCCCGATGCGTACCCTCGGCAAAAAGCCGGGCTCGGCATGAGAGAAGGCCTGGGCGTCAAGCATACGGCCTTCGCCGTTGCCACCGAAGATGATCTGAAACATGCCTATTTCGCCCTCGAGGACGCAGGCGTCACCATACATCGTGCTGTCGATCACGAAAGCCAGAAAAGCATTTATTTCTTCGATCCCGACGACAATCTGCTGGAAATCGTCTGGGAACGTCCCAATACCCGGGAAATATTTGCGCGTGGACGCAGTGATGCCGATACGCGGATTGAGTTCGAGCGGCCTCGAGATAGCTAACGCCGGGTTTCAGGCAGGCTCATCAAATCGAATGCCGATCACCGCCATCGCCTGCACCGTAGCTTGCCCCCAGCGCCGGGCGATTTCTTCGCCGCACGATGCGGCGTGGTAGACAGCGTCCTGCTGATCGCCGGGTTCAGGCTGAATCATCACCAGCAAACGCCCCAGTTCGTTGCCCACGTTCTTAAAGTCACGATACACACCTGCCGGTACTGATACAAAGTCCAGCGGCTCGAGGACGGTGGAAAACTGCCCTTTGTCCCCCCATATGATTTCGAAGCGGCTTTGCACGCAAAAGAAATTTTCCACCGATGCCGTGTGCTTGTGCAAGCCGGCACTATCGCCCGGCGGGCATTCTGCCAGCGTGACGGTCAACCCGGGCGCTCCTTTAACCGGAGCCACTTTGCTGCGACCTTCCCAGCCCAGCGGAGACATGATGGGCATGACCTTGTCAGGCGACATCATCAGCATGGCCTCTTGCGGAATGCCGTTGGTGTCATTCATGGAGTCCTTGTAGGGGACCAGCTTTGAATAGCGCGCCACCCGTTGCAGGACGGTGTCATCGATGGGGTTGTGTTGGGGCATGGCAAAACTCCTGGGGTTTCTACAATCCCATTGTAGCTTGAGTAGCAATTCGCCAGGCACAGGAGTAGATTATGTTCTCGGTACGCCAGAAGTCCAGGCGGTGAAATTTCGTGTTGATCCCGAACTTATCATAGGAGACATCATGGCTGTGACCAAACTTACGAGCAAGCATGCCCGGAAACAAGCGTCGGTAAAAGAACGTGTCAGCGAGGAAGAGTGGATAGTGCGAACGGACCTTGCCGCTGCCTACCACCTGGCCGTCATCTACGGTTGGACAGACATCATCCTTACCCATTTCTCGGTGCGGGTGCCTGGCGCTGACGACCAATTTCTTCTCAATGCTTATGGCCTGATGTTCGATGAGGTCACCGCCTCCAATCTCGTGAGAGTAGACCACGAAGGCAATATTCTCGAGGACATCACCGGCATGGGCATCAACCGCGCCGGCTTTGTCATCCATGGCTGCGTACACGCCGCGCGCGCCGACGCGCATTGCGTCTTGCATACGCATACGCGGGCAGGCATTGCCGTGTCGGCCATGTCCGAAGGCGTGCTACCCCTCAGCCAGCATTCCACGCGCATAGTCGGGGATGTGACCTATCATGACTATGAAGGCATCGCCCTCGATCTCGACGAGCGTGCCCGCCTCGCCCGCGACCTTGGGCCCACCAGCCGCAGCATGGTGCTGAAGAATCACGGGTTGCTGGCGCTGGGTCGCACCGTGCGCGAGGCGTTTATGCTGATGTACAACTTCGAGCAGTCGTGCAGGATTCAGGTCGACGCCCTAGCCGCCGGACGCGACCGCATTACGCTCATACCCGAAGCCGCGGTTGAGCGTACGCGCGCCCAGGTCAACCAGCCGCGCAATGTGAGCGAGCGCCGGGAATGGCCGGCACTGCTGCGCATGCTCGATCGACGGCAGGCGGACTTTCGCAGTTAGCTAAAGGTTTCGGTATTACGTCCCCGTAAACACTGGCTCCCGACGGTCAAACCCGGCTTTAACGCCTTCCTTAAAGTCGTTGGTCTCGCGCAACATGTTCTGCATGAACGCCTCGCGCTCGGTGGCTGCGCGGAACGCGGCAAATTGCTCGCAATGCAGCGTCTCGCGCGCGGCCTGCACTGCCAGTGGTGCAGACTTCGCCAGCTCCAGCGCCATTTCGGTTGCAACTTCTCGCACCTTGTCCTGCTCGACCAGCCGGTCGGCGAGCCCCATCGCAACCGCTTCGTCACCGGGAATGCGTTTCCCCGTCAGGCACAACCACTTGGCCTTTTGATGCCCAATCAGGCGCGGCAGCGTGAACGTCATGCCGAACCCGGGGTGATACCCCAGCGCACAGAAGTTGGCGGCGAGCCGCGCCTCCCGGCAGGTCACGCGAAAATCCGCCACCAGCGCCAATCCCAGCCCGGCGCCGATGGCGCTGCCATGCACCGCCGCGACGATGGGCTTTTTGGTCTGCACCAGGCGCTGCGCCTCGTGATACAAATGCCGTGGCTGGGTAAGGACCTTTCTCCCCGCAGCCTCGTCGTCAACGCGTTTGATCAGGTTGGCGCCGGCGCAGAAATGCTTGCCCGCGGCAGCCAGCACGATGCTGCGGCACATGATGTTCTTGTCGAGCTCCTCCAGCGCGCTCGCCAGATGGCCGATAAATTCCATATCGAGAAAGTTGTTGGGCGGCCGCCGCAGTTCGACCGTTGCCACATACCCGTTGATGCTGACGCCGATGTCTTCATGACCCATGGTTTTCTCCCGTTGATTTGATTCTGCTTGCGAATGCACCATTCTATATCCAACTTGAAATACAATGCGATATGCTGCTGGCGGTGAAGTCCGGAATGTACGCCCGCTAACCTGATCAAGCCATTTAACCGCAGTTTACAAGGAGATTCCATGCCGTCCAAAATCATGCTGTGCAGTTTCAAAACCTGCCCGTGGGTGCAACGCGCCGCCATCGTGTTGCGCGCGAAGAACATTGAATACGATATCACCTACATCGACCGCAACCACCGTCCCGAATGGTTCCTGAAAATTTCGCCTCACGCCAAGGTGCCGGTGCTGCGCATCGGCGACAATGACGCGCTGTTTGAATCGAATGCCATCGCTGAATACCTCGACGAAACAGCCGCGCCGCAACTGCACCCTGCCGACCCGCTCGCCCGCGCACGCAACCGCGCGTGGACCGATTATGTGTCCACCTTCGCCAGTGCAATTTCCACCACCGCGTATGCTGACTCGGACGAAGAATTCACCAAGAGAGCAGCCAAAATCGGCGAGGTTTTTGGCAAGCTCGACGATGCCTTGAGCAAACGCGGCAACAGCGGCCCCTATTTCAACGGCCCGAAACTGTCACTGGTGGATGCCGCGTACGCGCCTTTCCTGCAGCGCTATGCGTTTATGGACAACCTGCGCCCACTCGGCATCATCGAAAAATATCCGCATCTCAAAGCATGGTGCGATGCTCTGCTCGCTTCGCCTGCGGTGAAATCCTCCACCGTGCCAAACATTGAAGCGGTATGGCAGGAAAACATGATCATCAACAAGCGTTGGCTGGCGAAGTATGTGTCGGAAAACGTGTTGGGCGCTGCGGCAGCGTAGCTACAATTCGTAGCCTGGAAGAAGCGTAGCGTATTCCGGGAGCGAACCTTCTGCACCAAGGTATGCCGGTAGGCGCCGGAGTGCTGCCGCAACCTTGGCAGTGATGATGTTGAAGCATTGCTGGGTGCAGCCCCGGAATACGCTGCGCTTCTTCCGGGCTTGCTTTGCAACCGACTCAACCAACTCATAGTATCTATCAACTAGCGCTACCCCACCACCGCCACCGCCTCGATCTCCACCAGAAAATCCGCTCGCGCCAAGGCCTGCACGCCCACCAGCGTGCTCGCAGGCGGATTTTCTTTCGACACATATTTTTCCCTGACGGATTGCAGCAGCGCGCGTTGTTGGGATTGAAATCCCACCACGTAAACGTTGAGCTTCACCACGGCGGCAAAGGTCGCGCCTGCACCCGTCAGCGCGAGTCCCAGGTTTTTGTAGACTTGTTCAGCTTGCGCGAGCAGATCGCCCTTGCCGACGAGCTGGCCTTCGGCGTCCTGCGAAACCTGACCCGATACGTAAATGGTTTTGCCACCCTGTACGCTGATGGCCGGGGTATAAACGCCGGGTTTTACCAATCCTGCCGGGTTGATGAATTGCTTTTCCATGGGACACCTCACAAATGTTGATCGGGAATTACAGGCGAAAGTTTACTCCATTCCACTGTGCGGAATGCTGAGACTTGCGCCAGCCGCGATGCACCGTTACAGTCTGGTTCCGCTGTGCCCAGGCACAGCGATTGGTTTTCGTTCGCAACCTCAAAAAAGAGAAATTCAGTCATGACAATCTGGACCAAAGACCAGATGGCATCGATACATACGATGCTCAACCCGCGCTCGTTTGCGATAGTCGGCGCCACGCCGCGCCAGCAATATGGCGGACGCATGCTTGCCGCCGCATTAAAGATGCAGGACCGGGTCAGGGTGTACGCGGTGAACCCCAAGTACGAGGAAATCCTCGGCGTGAAGTCGTACAAGAGCATCACCGACCTGCCGGAAACGCCGGACGTGGTGGCTGTGGTGGTGCCGTACAACCATGTGCTGAGCACATTGAAGGAGGCGCACGCCAAAGGCACGCGCGCGGCGATTGTGATCTCCGCGGGATTCTCGGAACGCGGTCTCAGTGATCGCGCCGATCTGCAGGCGGAAATCGCGACCTACGCGCGCGAATCGGGCCTGCGCATCAGCGGCCCCAATTGCCTCGGCCTTGCCAACATTCGCGATAACATCTGGCTCACCTCTTCCAGCCGTCAAACGGCCGGGGCTAACGGCAAAGTCGGACTGGTGTGTCAAAGCGGCGCCACGCTGTTCGGGCCTTTTCTCGCACGCGCCGCCGATTCGGGCATGGGTTTGAGCTATGTGGTTTCAACCGGCAACGAAGCCGATCTTGATTTCGCTGATTTCGCGCGCTATTTGCTCGACGATGCAGGCACCACGGTAATCGCGGGTTTTGTTGAAGGCTTCAAGGACGCGGCGAAATTTATTGAAGTCGCCAAGCTCGCCTCCGAGCGCGGCAAACCGATTGTGCTGATCAAAATCGGCCGCTCTGATCTCGGGCGGCGCGCCGCCAGTTCACACACTGCCGCGCTCACCGGCAGCGATGCGCTGTACGACGCGATCTGCAAACAGTACGGTGTGATTCGCGTGCCGAGTTACGACGATCTATTGGAGGTGTCGCAACTGATGGCGCAATCGCACAAGCCCAAGCATCCGGGCATCGCCGTGGTGTCGCACTCGGGCGGCATATGCTCGCTCACCGCGGATATGTGCGGACAGCAGGGGCTCGATCTTCCACTGTTGAGCGACAAAGCGCGCGGTGTGATCGACAGCATACTCAAAGGGTTTGGCTGGGCCGCGAATCCCGCCGATGTCACCGGCAAAGCCAACAGCGACTCATTCCCCGCGATCATGGACGCCATGATCAGCGAGCCCGGCGTGGGCACGCTGGCCATCGCCAGCGCGGGACGCGAGGAGCAGGCCGATCAAATCATCGCGCTGCGCGAAAAAACCGACAAGAACGTGGCCTACATGTGGACCGGCACGCGCGACGCCAGCGCCACCCTGACCAAACTCAAGGCCGCGGGTGTGCCGTTGTTCTACACCCCGGATTCGCTGGCGCGTGGCTTGCGGCATCTGATCGATTATCACGCGTGGCATGAGAAACGCATGGCGCAGGGCTTTGCCAGCGCGCCGGCGATGAACTCTGCGCACAAACAAGCGCTGGCGAAAGTACAGGCACTCAAACGCAGCGCGTTGTCTGAATCCGAAAGCAAACAACTGATCGCCGCATGGGGCGTGCCGATATCGCTGGAAGTTTGCGTCACAGACCTCGATGGCGCTGTGAAAGCCGCCGATAAAATAGGCTATCCGGTTGTTTTAAAGGTGGATTCTCCAGACATTCCGCACAAGACTGAAGCCGGCGTGGTGCGTCTGAATCTGCACAACGCCGATGAAGTGCGCGCCGCGCACGCGGCGATACTCGCGAATGCAAAATCACATGCCCCCAACGCCACTATCAACGGCGTACTGGTGCAGGAGATGGTGAGTGGCGGCGTCGAAGTCATCGTTGGGGTGAGCTACGATGCTCAACTCGGACCTACATTGTTATTCGGCACCGGCGGCGTGATGGTTGAAGTTTATAAAGATGTGGCAATGCGCCACTGCCCGATCACGCCGGCTGAAGCGCGCGAGATGATAGCCGAAGTTAAAGGCGCGAAACTGCTGCAGGGCTTTCGTGGCAAACCCGCGTGCGACGTCGAGGCGCTGGCGCAGGTGCTGGTCAATGTTTCGCATCTGGCGGTAAATCTCAATGGTCAGCTTGCCGAACTGGACATCAATCCGCTATTGGTGATGCCCAAAGGCCAGGGCGTTAAGGCGGTTGATGCATTGGTTGCGTTCAACACCTAAATCCAATCATGCCCCTTCCCCGCCCTGTTCCCCGAAAACTGAGTCACAATCGCGTCATCGATTGCCGCGGCTATGAGCGTGGCGATGGCCTGTGGGACATCGAAGGCCATTTGACCGATGTCAAAACAGAAACCTGGTTAGACCGCAGCGGCAGCGCTGACCTGCCCGCGGGCGTGCCCGCGCATGATATGTGGATCAGGCTCACCATCGATCTCGATATGATGGTCCATGAGTGCGTGGCCGCAACCGACAGCAGCCCCTATGCGCTGTGCGGCGACATCACCTCCCGCTTCGAGAAGCTCAAGGGCCATCGCATTACGCGCGGCTGGACCCGTGGCCTCGGCAATATCATCGGCGGTGCCCACGGCTGCACCCATCAGTGGGAGTTGCTGGGCCGCATCGCCGCGGTCGCTTACCAGTCTACCAATCGCGCGCGGCAGGCCACTCAAAAACGCAAGCAGGGCGAGATTCCGCGCACCTTCAACACCTGCCACATGTATACGCCGCAGAGTGAAGAAACGCTGCGGCGCTGGCCCGATTTGTACACCGGGCCCAAATTACCCAAACAGACATCCCCAGTTTAGTGAAGGAGTTTCCATGTCCAATCCACACCTGAATCATCTGCTGAACCTCGCCGGAGTGCCCGCAGCGGCCGGCGACAATGTTGAAATCACCGGCAGCGATTTGTTGCTGCCGACGCCGTATAAATTCCTCGCCCCAGGCGCTGCGTGCATCGCCGCGTCGGCATGGGCCGCAGCCGAGTTGTGGAAACTGAAGACCGGCCGCTCGCAAAAAATCAGTCTCGATACCCACGCCGCTGCCGCTGCGCTGCGCAGCCCGCGCTATCTCAGGATCGACGGCAAAAAGCCCGCAGAAGACGAGGCACGAATTACCGGCTTTTATCAACTCAAAGACGGCCGCTGGATTTATCTGCACTGTAATTTTCCGAATGTGCGCGACGGCAATCTGAAGGCCATCGGTGTGCCCATGGACAAGGACGCCATCGTCAAAGCCGTCGCGCAGCGCGACGGACTGGAACTCGAAGCCGCGATGTTCGCCAACGGCGGCTGCGGCGGTTTTATACGTAACGAAGCCGAGTGGGAACAGTGCGCGCATCAAAAGAGTGCGGCGCAAATACCGCTATTCGAGATCGTCAAGATCGGCGATGCGCCGGTGCAGCCCTTGCCAAAATACGCAACCGCGGGTGATCGTCCGCTGTCGGGCATACGCATGCTCGACCTAACGCGGGTGCTCGCCGGCCCCTCGTGTGCAAAAGCTTTCGCGGAGCATGGCGCGGACGTGATCCGCATCACGCGCAAGGATTTGCCCGATCTGGGGCCGCCTTCCGATGTGGATACCGGCCTGGGCAAAATACAGACGCACATCGACATGCGTGACCCGGCACAGGCGGAAACCATGCGCGGACTGGTAAAAGACTGCGACGTTTTCCTGCAGGGCTATCGCCCCGGCTCACTCGCGGCTCGCGGGTTATCGCCAGAGGCGCTCGCGCAAACGCGCCCCGGCATCGTGTATGTCACGCTATCGGCGTGGGGCCACGAAGGCCCGTGGAAGGACAAACGCGGCTACGATACCGTGGTGCAGTCGTTCAACGGCATGGCGTGGCGCCCGGACAACGCAAAGCCGCAGTTCCTGCCCGGCTCGCCGCACGACTACATTGCAGGCTACGTGATGGCCTTCGCCACCATGGTCGCGCTGCATCGCCGCGCCACCATCGGTGGCAGTTGGCTGGTGCGCACCTCGCTTGTCGGCGCCGGCGAATGGTTCCGCAAGCTCGGCAGGTTCGCGCCCGCCGAATACCAAAACCTGACCGCGGAATTTCCACCCGAGGTGGTCAAGCGCCTGCTGACGGAATGCGCTTCGCCGTGGGGCCGCGTGACCCATCTGGCGCCCGCAGCGCAGTTGTCCGAGACGCCGGGACGCTGGGAACGGCCGCCTGCACCACGCGGCTCGCATGCGCCGGTGTGGCCGGCGCGTGGGTAAAGTCAGCTTCAAAACCTTTTGCCGCAGATGAACACAGATGATGTAGTTGCAAACGCATAAATTCAAACTCCTTTTCGCCACAGATTTCACAGATGAACACGGATTAACGCCAGAATAATCTGCGTAAATCTGTGAAATCTGTGGCAAAGGTTTTGCGTAAGTATCTGTTTTTAAATAATTTTATAATGATCATCGACTGCCACGGCCACTACACCACCGCGCCCAAGGCGCTGCGCGACTACCGCGAGCAGCAAATTGCCGCGCTCAATGCGCCGTCGAAACCCGCGCTCGCACCCAACCTCAAAGTCAGCGATGACGAAATCCGCGAGTCGATCGAAAAAAATCAGTTGCGCATCCAGCGTGAACGCGGCGTCGATCTGACGATATTCTCGCCGCAAGCCGGCGGCATGGCGCATCACATCGGAAACGAAACCACCAGCAAACACTGGACGCAGGCGTGCAACGACATGATCCACCGCGTATGCACGCTCTACCCCGAAAATTTCGCCGGCGTGTGCCAGTTGCCGCAGTCGCCCGGTGTGAGTCCTGCGAATTGCGTGCCGGAATTAAAGCG
>CAMBCF010000126.1 GCA_945864585.1 Bordetella parapertussis
CCGGAGGGCACGGAAATGGTGATGCCTGGAGACAACATCTCGATCACGGTGACCTTGATTCAGCCGATTGCGATGGAAGAGGGACTGCGCTTTGCGATTCGCGAAGGCGGCAGAACAGTCGGCGCCGGTGTCGTCGCTAAAGTGATCGAATAGGACAAGCGTAAGTCGTGAGGCGTGAGGCGCGAACTGGTGGTTACGCCTCACCCCTCACGCTTCACGCCTCACGAAATAGGCCAGTAGCTCAATTGGCAGAGTATCGGTCTCCAAAACCGAGGGTTGGGGGTTCGAGGCCCTCCTGGCCTGCCAGCATTGAAATACGGGTATGAGCATGGCGATGTGAGACATACGCGACATACGGGATGGTTTCCCGGAGCGCGAATGCTGATTGACGTAATTGGCGTAATTTGCGAAAGGCCCGGCCGCTGGCCGCAGCACAATGGTCCACTGTTATGGTTGATAAGATAAAAATCGTATTTGCCGCGTTGCTGGTTGCCGCGGGAATTGCTGTTTTCTATTACTACGCGGACAAAGCGATGATTATTCGCGTGGCCGGAGTACTGGGCGGCATGACTGCGGCCAGCCTGTTGTTTCTGACCACGGCAACGGGGCAGCAATTCAAAGTCTACGCGCAAGAGTCGGTGGACGAAGTGCGCAAGGTGGTGTGGCCCACGCGCAAGGAAACACTGCAAACCACGGCAATAGTATTTGTTTTTGTGTTGATCATGTCGCTGTTTTTGTGGCTGATTGACGGCAGCCTGCTGTGGATGATGAAAAAGCTGATCGGGCGAGGGGAATCATGAGCAAGAAATGGTATGTGGTACACGCCTATTCCGGCTTTGAAAAAAGTGTGCAGCGCGCGCTCGCCGATCGCATTGCGCGCCAGAATATGCAGGACAAATTCGGCCAGGTTCTGGTACCGGTCGAAGAAGTGATTGAAATGCGCGCTGGGCAGAAAAACACCAGCGAGCGCAAATTCTTTCCCGGCTATGTGCTGGTCGAAATGGAGATGGACGAGCAGTCGTGGCACCTGGTGAAAAACACGCCTAAGGTTACCGGTTTCGTCGGTGGCACATCGACCAAGCCGACGCCGATTTCCGAAAAGGAAGTGCAGAACATCCTGCAACAAATTCAGGATGGCGTTGAAAAACCGCGTCCCAAAGTATTATTCGAAGTGGGCGAGGCGGTGCGTGTGAAGGACGGTCCGTTCGCGGATTTCCATGGCAATGTTGAAGACGTGAATTACGACAAAAGCAAGTTGCGGGTATCCGTAACTATTTTTGGCCGCTCGACGCCGGTGGAGCTGGAATTCAGTCAGGTGGAGAAGGCTTAACGGCTGTGAACCGTGAACAGTGAACCGTGGCCGTGGGTTTTACGGTTCACGGATTGCTGTTTACCGTTCACCGAATATAACCGGGGAGGTCGCGTAAGCGACCGTTAGCACCCACAAGGAGATAGTAATGGCTAAGAAAGTAGTGGGCTTTATCAAGCTGCAAGTGCCGGCGGGCAAGGCGAATCCTTCGCCACCCATCGGCCCTGCGCTCGGTCAGCGTGGTTTGAACATCATGGAATTCTGCAAGGCGTTTAACGCTGCGACGCAGAAAATGGAACCGGGCCTGCCGGTGCCGTGCGTGATCACCGCGTATCAGGACAAGAGCTTTACCTTTGTGATGAAGACGCCACCGGCGTCGATCCTCATCAAGAAGGCGGCGAAAATAGAATCGGGCAGCAAGACGCCGCACACCGATAAGGTGGGAAAAATCACGCGCAAGCAGGCCGAGGAAATTGCGAAATTAAAAATGCCCGATCTGACGGCCGCCGATCTCGAAGCTGCGGTGCGTACCATTTCCGGCAGCGCCCGTAGTATGGGCGTGGAAGTGGTGGAGGGCTAAATCATGGCTAAAGATTCCAAGCGTTACAAGGCGTTGCGTACCACGGTTGATCGCGAAAAGCTCTATGCGGTGAGCGACGCGCTGAAAGTCGTCAAGCAAAACGCTACCGCGAAATTCAACGAATCCATCGACGTGTCGATCAATCTGGGCATCGATGCCAAGAAATCCGATCAAACCGTGCGTGGCGCACTGGTGCTGCCGCAAGGCACCGGCAAAAGCATGCGCGTGGCCGTGTTTGCGCAAGGCGAGCGTGCGCAGCAGGCGAAAGACGCCGGCGCTGAAATCGTGGGTTTTGATGATCTGGCGGCTGAAATCAAAGCCGGCAAAATGGATTTTGACGTGGTGATCGCCACACCCGACGCGATGCGTGTGGTTGGCGCGCTGGGTCAGATACTCGGACCGCGCGGCCTGATGCCGAATCCGAAAGTCGGTACTGTTACGCAAGACGTTACGCTCGCCGTTAAAAACGCCAAGGCAGGTCAGGTGCAGTATCGCACCGACAAAGCCGGCATTGTGCAGTGTTCGATTGGACGCGCGTCGTTCACGGTCGAAGCGCTGGAACAAAACGTCAGGGCGCTGATTGATGCCGTGAATCGCTCGCGCCCCGCCACCGCCAAGGGCATCTTTTTGAGAAAAATTTCGGTGTCGAGCACGATGGGCGCGGGTGTGCGCGTCGACCAATCGAGCTTCACGCAACAGCAGGCGTAAAGGGAATCAAGCCGCTGCGCGCAGTTGCTTGCGCGCGGCGCAGTACTTTGGGCTGCCGGCGGTGGATCGCCGGTGGAGTGTCAAAGACCGTAGGGACTGGCCCAGTGAGACGTGAGGCGTGAGGCGTGAGGCGAGCAGGTATCGCTACACGACTGGCTAACGGTGAACTGGCGGTTTAATGAGTTGTTGAAAGGAGCGGGAATGGTAGCAGCGCGCAGGATTACACCTCACGCCTAACACCTTACCCCTCGCGCAAACAATGCCCTACGCAGACGGTGTGCCCGAAACAGGTCAAACAGTCATGTCTGACTTCTGGGTCAAAGGTCGCCGTGTCAGGAGTTGGGAGTGGGAGTTAAGTGTCGGGGGAACGAAGTCACCCTCTAAGCCGAACGCCAAACGCTCAACTGAACTTAACTAAGGAGAACGACCTTGAGTGAAAATCTGGAGCAGAAAAAAGCAGCGGTAGCCGAGATCGGCGTCCAAGTGGCGTCGGCCCAGGCGATTGTGCTTGCCGAGTACCGCAGTCTGCCAGTAGGAGACATGACCGCTTTGCGCAAAAAAGCGCGTGAGGCGGGTGTGTATTTCCGGGTGTTGAAAAACACCCTGGCGCGCCGCGCAGTCGCCGAAACGCCGTTCAAGGCGCTCGCTGACAAAATGAGCGGACCGCTTGCCTATGGCATTGCGGCTGATCCGGTGGCGGTGGCGAAAGTGTTGCATGAGTACGCCAAGACCAACGAGAAGTTTGTGATCACCGCCGGCGCCATGCCGGGCGTCATGATGACGCCGCAGCAGGTCGCGGCGCTCGCATCGATGCCCAGTCGTCAGGAGTTGCTCGCGAAACTCGTCGGCACCCTGCAGGCGCCGGTAGTCAAATTTGTCCAGACACTGAACGAAGTGCCGGGAAAATTTGTGCGCGTGCTGGCGGCAGTACACCAGCAAAAGGCCAAGCAGGCTGCTTAAAAACGTTATTTTCAACTAGTTACATTTATCCACATCCCAGTAAATTCAGGAGAACGACATGAGCGCAGTAATTGATGAAGTAATTGAAAAAGTATCCGGCATGACCGTGTTGGAATTGTCCGAGTGCATCAAGCGTATGGAAGAAAAATTCGGTGTCTCCGCCGCGGCTGCTGTTGCCGTCGCAGCACCGGCGGCTGCTGGCGCTGCTGCTGTGGTGGAAGAGAAAACAGAATTCTCGGTCCTGCTTCAAGCCGCAGGCGAGAAAAAAGTGGAGGTCATTAAAGTCGTGCGTGCGATTACGGGCCTGGGCTTGAAAGAAGCCAAAGACCTGGTTGATGGTGCGCCCAAGCCCGTGAAAGAAGGCATACCGAAGGCCGACGCCGAGAAAATCCTCAAGGATTTGCTGGCTGCCGGTGCGAAAGCCGAACTGACGTAAGCATGCCTTGGTGTAGCGGCCGGCAGAATCAATACGATTATTGCGCCGGCCGCCTCGCCTGGGACCGGGAATTTCAAGCCGTACACGGCCAACCGCCGTGTGCAGTGGAATTTCCGCTGTGCAGCGTCTCCACTGGGTGCCCTGGGTAACAAGTGGTATGGAATGCGCTGGTGTTTGTATTGCTGTTTTTTTTGTTTGCTTAGCTGGTTAACCTCTCCGGAGTCCACATGGCCTACTCTTTTACCGAGAAAAAGCGTATCCGCAAGAGTTTCGCCAAGCGCGACAATGTGTTGCCCGTGCCGTATCTGCTGGCCACACAGATTGCCTCGTTTGCGGCGTTTTTGCAGGAGCATACCGCGCCTGAAGCGCGCAAGCCCGAAGGGCTGCAAGCGGCGTTCAAGTCAATTTTCCCGATCGAGAGTCATTCCAAGAATGCGCGTCTCGAATACGTGAGCTATGTGCTCGGCATGCCGCCGTTCGACGTTAAGGAGTGTCAGCAGCGCGGCCTCACCTACGCCGCGCCGCTGCGCGCCAAGGTGAAGCTCGTCATCATGGACAAAGAGGCCGCCAAGCCCGCCATCAAGGAAGTCAAGGAGCAGGAAGTCTACATGGGCGAAATTCCGCTGATGACGACTACCGGTTCGTTTGTCATCAACGGCACCGAGCGCGTGATCGTGTCGCAGCTGCACCGTTCACCCGGCGTGTT
This sequence comes from Bordetella parapertussis, assembly GCA_945864585.1. Classification (GTDB taxonomy): domain Bacteria; phylum Pseudomonadota; class Gammaproteobacteria; order Burkholderiales; family SG8-41; genus UBA5216. Next base: position 4,700 of record CAMBCF010000126.1, read on the forward strand.
CTTCGAGCACGACCGCGGCAAGACGCATTCCTCGGGCAAGCTGCTGTTCTCAGCGCGCGTGATTCCGTACCGCGGCTCGTGGCTCGACTTCGAATACGATGCTAAAGATTATTTGTATTTCCGCGTGGACCGCCGCCGCAAAATGCCGGTGACGATATTGTTGAAAGCACTGGGCTACACGCCGGAGCAGATCCTCAAGGCGTTTTTCCTGTTTGACACGTTCCATCTGTCCAAGGACACCATCGAGTTCGAGCTGGTAGCGGAGCGCATGCGTGGCGAAACCGCGCGCTTTGACATCACCACCAAAGGCGGTAAGGTCATAGTCGCCAAGGATAAGCGCATTACCGTGCGCCACGTGCGCGAGCTGGAACAATCCGGCTTGAAGCAAATGATAGTGCCCGAAGATTTCTTTATCGGCCGCGCACTGGCGACCAACGTGATCGACACCAGCACGGGCGAAGTTATAGCGAGCGCCAACGAAGAAGTCACTGACGAAGTGCTGGCGAAGCTGCGCGAAGCCGGCATTCCGAGCGTGCAAACGATATACACCAATGATCTCGATCAAGGCCCGTATATCTCGACCACGCTGCGTATCGACGAGACCACCGATCAGGTGGCCGCGCAGGTGGCGATTTACCGCATGATGCGTCCCGGCGAGCCGCCTACGGAGGAAGCGGTTAAGTCATTGTTTAACAGCCTGTTTTTCTCAGAAGACCGTTACGACCTGTCAGTGGTAGGGCGCATGAAATTCAACCGCCGCATGGGCCGCGCCGAGTTGACCGGCGCGACCACGTTGTCGCCCGACGATATCGTGGCGTCGATTCGCATTCTGGTCGAGTTGCGCAACGGCAAAGGCGAAATCGACGACATCGATCACCTCGGCAATCGCCGTGTGCGTTCAGTGGGCGAGTTGGCGGAAAACCAGTTTCGCGCGGGCCTGGTACGGGTGGAGCGCGCGGTCAAGGAGCGTCTGTCACAGGCTGAATCGGACAATCTGATGCCGCACGATCTGATCAACGCCAAGCCGGTGTCGGCAGCGGTGCGCGAGTTTTTCGGCTCCAGCCAATTGTCGCAATTTATGGACCAAACCAATCCGTTGTCGGAAATCACCCACAAGCGGCGTGTCTCCGCCTTGGGGCCGGGCGGCCTCACGCGCGAGCGCGCGGGCTTCGAAGTACGCGACGTGCATCCCACGCACTATGGGCGTGTGTGCCCGATTGAAACACCCGAAGGCCCGAACATCGGCCTGATCAATTCGCTGGCGCTGTATGCGCGCACCAATGATTACGGCTTTCTTGAGACGCCTTATCGCAAAGTGATCGACGGCAAGGTGACCCATCAAATCGATTATTTGTCTGCGATTGAAGAAGGCAAGTTCATGATCGCGCAGGCGAACGCCGAGCTCAGCAAGGACGGGCGCTTCACCGACGAGCTGGTATCCTCACGTAACCGCAACGAATTTACGCTGGCCTCGCCCGAACGCATCGAATACATGGACGTGGCGCCGGCGCAGGCGGTGTCGGTGGCGGCTTCGCTGATTCCATTCCTGGAGCACGATGACGCGAACCGCGCGTTGATGGGTTCCAACATGCAGCGCCAGGCGGTGCCTTGCCTGCGCGCGGAAAAACCGCTGGTCGGCACGGGTCTTGAGCGTACCGTGGCGGTGGATTCCGGCACTGCGGTACAGGCGCGCCGCGGTGGCGCCGTGGATTACGTCGATGCCAGCCGCATCGTGGTGCGGGTGAACGACGACGAAACCTCCGCCGGCGAAGTCGGCGTGGATATTTACAATCTGGTCAAGTACCAACGCTCCAACCAGAATACCAATATCAATCAGCGGCCGCTGGTGAGGGTGGGCGACCGCATTGCCAAAGGCGATGTGGTGGCCGACGGGGCTTCGACCGACAAGGGCGAGCTCGCGCTGGGGCAAAATATGCTGGTCGCGTTCATGCCCTGGAACGGTTACAACTTCGAAGATTCCATCCTCATTTCCGAGCGCGTGGTGGCCGATGACCGCTTTACCTCGATCCATATCGAGGAGCTGTCGGTGGTTGCGCGCGATACCAAGTTGGGGCCGGAAGAAATTACGCGCGACATTTCCAATCTGTCGGAAAACCAGCTCGGCAGCCTCGATGAGTCAGGCATCATATACATCGGCGCGGAAGTCGAAGCCGGCGCCGTGCTGGTGGGAAAAGTCACACCGAAAGGCGAAACCCAGTTGACGCCGGAAGAGAAATTGCTGCGCGCAATCTTCGGTGAGAAAGCCTCTGACGTGAAAGACACCAGTCTGCGTGTGCCGTCGGGCATGTCGGGTACGGTGATTGACGTGCAGGTGTTCACGCGCGAAGGCATCGAGCGTGACAAGCGTGCGCAGCAAATCATCGACGACGAATTAAAGCGTTACAAGCAGGATCTTGCCGATCAGTTCCGTATTGTTGAGAACGACGCGTTTGAGCGTCTGGAACGCTTGTTGACGGGCAAGGCGGCCAATGGCGGCCCGAAAAAGCTCGCCAAGGGATCCAAGGTCACCAAGGCGTATTTGCAGGATATCGACCGCCACCATTGGTTTGACGTGCGTCTAAGCAACGAAGATGCGGCGCAGCAAGTCGAACAGTTGCAGGAAAGCATCAAGCAGACCACGGTGCTGTTCGACAAGGCGTTTGAAGATAAAAAGAAGAAACTCACCAGCGGCGATGAATTGCCGCCGGGCGTGCAGAAGATGGTCAAGGTTTATCTCGCGGTAAAACGCCGTTTGCAGCCGGGCGACAAGATGGCGGGACGTCACGGCAACAAGGGCGTGGTGTCGAAGATCACGCCGGTGGAAGACATGCCGTACATGGCCGATGGCACCACGGTGGATATTGTGTTGAACCCGCTGGGCGTGCCGTCGCGCATGAACGTCGGGCAGATACTCGAAACCCACCTCGGCTGGGCGGCCAAGGGGCTGGGTAATCGCATCGGCGAAATGCTGCGCAAGCAGGCGGCGGTGGCGGATATTCGTGCGCTGCTGGGCAAGGTCTATAACACCAGCGGTAAAGCGGAGAATCTGCAGAGTCTCAGCGACGGTGAAATCACGGAACTCGCGACCAACTTGCGCGAGGGCGTGCCGTTCGCGACGCCGGTATTTGACGGTGCAACGGAAGCCGAGATTCGCCAGATGCTCGACCTGGCGTATCCTACCGATGACGGCAATACCAAGCGCGTTGGATTCACGCCAAGCAAGACGCAGGTGATCCTGTACGATGGCCGGTCGGGAGAAGCTTTCGAGCGTCCGGTGACCGTGGGTTATATGCACGTGCTGAAGCTGCACCACCTGGTGGACGACAAGATGCACGCACGGTCCACCGGCCCCTACAGCCTGGTGACGCAGCAGCCGCTGGGTGGAAAGGCGCAGTTCGGCGGTCAGCGCTTTGGCGAGATGGAAGTGTGGGCGCTCGAAGCCTACGGCGCGGCGTACGTGCTGCAGGAGATGCTCACCGTCAAGTCGGACGACACCGAAGGCCGTCGCAAGGTGTATGAATCCATCGTCAAGGGCGAGCACAAGATCGAGGCGGGCATGCCCGAATCGTTCAACGTGCTGGTGAAGGAAATTCGCTCACTGGCGATCGATATTGACCTTGATCGCAAGCGTTATTAGGCGCCGGAAGCACCAGGACTAAATTAATGTAAGTATTTGTTTTTGATGGATAATCTGAACTCGACAGGAGTCACGGATGAAAGCACTACTGGATTTGTTCAAACAGGTCACGCAGGAAGAAGAGTTCGACGCGATCAAGATTGGCCTCGCGTCGCCGGAGAAAATCCGTTCGTGGTCGTACGGTGAGGTTAAAAAGCCGGAGACCATCAACTACCGTACCTTCAAGCCGGAACGCGATGGCCTGTTCTGCGCCAAGATATTTGGCCCGGTAAAAGATTACGAGTGCCTGTGCGGCAAATACAAACGCCTGAAGCATCGCGGTGTTATTTGCGAAAAGTGCGGCGTTGAAGTCACCTTGTCCAAGGTGCGCCGCGAGCGCATGGGTCACATCGAGCTGGCAAGCCCGGTGGCGCACATCTGGTTCCTGAAATCGCTGCCGTCGCGTCTGGGCATGGTGCTCGACATGACGCTGCGCGATATCGAACGTGTGCTGTACTTTGAAGCGTATGTAGTTACCGATCCGGGTATGACGCCGCTCAAACGCTGCCAGTTGCTGACCGAAGACGATTATCTCGCAAAGGTCGAGGAATTCGGCGATGACTTCAATGCGACGATGGGGGCGGAGGGCGTGCGCGATTTGTTGCGCAGCCTGGAATTGAAGCGTGAAATCGAAACCCTGCGCACCGATTTGGCGGCGACCAGTTCCGACACTAAGATCAAGAAAATCGCCAAACGCCTGAAGGTGCTGGACGCGTTTAACAAGTCGGGCATCAAGCCCGACTGGATGGTGATGGAAGTGCTGCCGGTGCTGCCGCCGGAATTGCGGCCGCTGGTGCCGCTGGATGGCGGTCGCTTCGCGACCTCGGATTTGAATGATCTGTATCGCCGCGTGATCAACCGCAACAACCGCTTGAAGCGTCTGCTCGAACTCAAGGCGCCGGAAATTATCGTGCGCAACGAGAAGCGCATGCTGCAGGAGGCGGTGGATTCGCTGCTCGACAACGGTCGCCGCGGCAAGGCCATGACCGGCGCCAACAAGCGTCCGTTGAAGTCACTCGCCGATATGATCAAAGGCAAGGGTGGCCGTTTCCGTCAGAATCTGCTGGGCAAGCGCGTGGATTACTCGGGCCGTTCAGTGATCGTGGTCGGACCGCAGCTGCGGCTGCACCAGTGCGGGCTGCCGAAGAAAATGGCGCTTGAACTGTTCAAACCGTTCATTTTCAACCGCCTCGAAGTCATGGGGCTGGCCACGACCATAAAAGCCGCCAAGCGCATGGTGGAGTCGGAAGAAGCCATTGTTTGGGATATTCTTGAAGAAGTCATTCGCGAGCATCCGATTATGCTGAATCGCGCGCCGACGCTACATCGCTTGGGCATCCAGGCGTTCGAGCCGGTACTGATCGAAGGCAAGGCGATTCAATTGCATCCGCTGGTGTGCGCGGCGTTTAATGCCGACTTTGACGGCGACCAGATGGCGGTGCACGTGCCCTTGTCACTCGAAGCGCAGATGGAAGCGCGCACGCTGATGTTGTCGTCAAACAACGTGCTGTCGCCAGCCAACGGCGAGCCGATTATTGTGCCGTCGCAGGATATCGTGCTCGGCCTTTATTACACCACACGCGAGAAAATCGGCGCACGCGGCGAAGGATCCCTGTTCACCAACGTCGCCGAAGCGCTGCGCGCCTATCATACGGGGCACGTTGAAATCAGCGCCAGGGTCAAGGTGCGCATCAAGGAATATTCTCTCGACGAGCACGGCGAAAAGATCGAGAAAATTACGCGTTATGACACTACCGTGGGCCGCGCCATGCTGTCGGAAATTCTGCCGGTGGGTCTGCCGTTTGAGTTCATCAATAAATCCCTGAAAAAGAAGGAAATTTCAAAACTGATTAACGCGAGCTTCCGCCGTTGCGGGTTACGCGAGACGGTGATTCTGGCCGACAAGCTCATGTACAACGGCTTTACCATGGCGACCCGTGCCGGATTGTCGATCGCGGTCGACGACATGCTGGTGCCGCCGGAAAAAGACCGCATCATCGCCGAGGCGGAAAAAGAAGTGCAGGAAATCGAAAAACAATACACTTCGGGGCTGGTGACGCAGGGCGAGCGCTACAACAAAGTGGTCGATATCTGGGGCCGCGCCGGCGACGTGGTGGCCAAGGCGATGATGGAACAGCTTTCGGTCGAGCCGGTGATGGACTGGAATGGCCGTACCAAGACCTGGTCGCAGCGCAAGGACGCCAAAGGCCAGCCGGTGATGCAGGAGTCGTTGAACTCGATTTACATGATGGCGGATTCTGGCGCGCGTGGTTCGGCGGCGCAGATTCGCCAGCTCGCGGGTATGCGCGGGCTGATGGCTAAACCGGACGGTTCAATCATCGAGACGCCGATCACAGCGAATTTCCGCGAAGGTCTGAACGTGCTGCAGTACTTTATTTCGACGCACGGTGCGCGTAAAGGCTTGGCCGATACCGCGTTGAAAACCGCGAACTCCGGTTATCTCACGCGCCGCTTGGTGGACGTTACGCAAGACCTGGTGGTGACCACTGACGACTGCGGCACGGAACTGGGCGTGGTGATGAAAGCGCTGGTTGAAGGTGGCGAAGTGGTTGAGTCGCTGCGCGAGCGCATTTTGGGCCGCGTCGCCGCGGCCGAGATTATCAATCCTGAATCCAGCGCCACGGCGTTTGAAGCGGGCGCCTTGCTCGACGAAGATGCGGTGGATGTGATTGAAGCGCTGGGCATCGATGAAGTAAAGGTACGCACCCCATTGACCTGTGAAACTCGCCACGGCCTGTGCGTGAAATGTTACGGCCGTGATCTCGGCCGCGGTTCCGTGGTGAATATAGGCGAGGCGGTCGGTGTGATCGCGGCGCAATCCATCGGCGAGCCGGGCACGCAGTTGACCATGCGCACCTTCCACATCGGCGGCGCCGCGTCGCGGCAAGCCGTGGTGAGCCAGATCGACAGCAAATCGGCGGGCGTGTTGCACTACACTTCGGGTATACGTTACGTAACCAACTCGCGCAACGAGCTGGTGGTCATTTCGCGTAACGGTGAAGTGGTGATTCACGACGAGAGCAACCGGGAGCGCGAGCGTCACAAGGTGCCGTACGGCGCGATTCTGATGGTGCGCGAAGGCGAAACGCTCAAGGCGGGCCGCGTGCTTGCGACGTGGGATCCGCATACGCGCCCGATCATTACCGAATACGCGGGCCGTGTGCGCTTCGAGAACGTCGAAGAAGGCGTCACGGTTGCGCGGCAGGTGGATGAGGTGACCGGGCTTTCGACGCTGGTGGTGGTTGATCCCAAGCGCAAGAGTGGTTCGCAATCCAAGGGCTTGCGTCCGCAGGTCAAATTGCTTGATGCATCCGACAACGAAATAAAAATGTCGGGATCGGATGTGTCTGTTGCGATTACCTTCCAGATCGGCTCGATTATTACCGTGCGCTCCGGTCAGGAGGTCGGTGTGGGCGAAGTGCTGGCGCGTATTCCGCAAGAGTCCTCGAAAACGCGTGACATTACCGGCGGCTTGCCACGGGTGGCGGAACTGTTCGAAGCGCGTTCACCGAAGGATGCCGGTCTGCTGGCCGAAGTCACCGGCACCGTATCGTTCGGCAAAGACACCAAAGGCAAGCAACGTCTGGTGATTACCGACCTCGAAGGCATTGCGCACGAGTTTCTGATCGCCAAGGACAAGCACGTGATGGCGCATGACGGGCAGGTGGTGAACCGCGGCGAAGTTATCGTCGATGGCCCGGCCGATCCGCACGACATATTGCGTTTGCTGGGGGTGGAAGCGCTGGCGCGTTACATCTGCAACGAAGTGCAGGACGTTTACCGTTTGCAAGGCGTGAAGATCAACGACAAGCACATCGAAGTGATCGTGCGCCAGATGCTGCGCCGCGTGATGATTGTCGATCAGGGCGAATCGCGCTTTATCACCGGTGAGCAGGTTGAGCGCGCCGAGGTTCTGGAAGAAAACGAAAAAGCCGAACGTGAGGGCAGGAAACCTGCACTGTACGATTACATGCTGCTGGGCATTACCAAGGCATCGTTGTCCACCGATTCGTTCATCTCGGCGGCGTCGTTCCAGGAAACCACACGCGTGCTGACCGAAGCGGCCATCATGGGCAAACGCGACGAGTTGCGTGGATTGAAAGAAAACGTCATCGTTGGCCGGCTGATTCCCGCGGGCACCGGGCTTGCCTACCACAGAGTGCGTCGTGCTCAGGCCGCGGCAGCTGTAGAGGCAGCTGCCGAAGCGGCGCTGGCCGCGGCCGCACCCGCGCAGGAAGACGAAAACCAGGAGCAAGTTGCTTGACAGGAGTAGCATAAGCCCATAAAATCGATAGTCTTTTTAGGTCGCGAACGGCTCCAAGGTGGGGTGCAGCGCAGCAGTAGTTTCAAGCTGGGACGGTGCTCAACCAAGCGCCGTCCCCGCTTTTTGGGAATCGCGAAATCCATTCATTTATCCCGCTATGCGTTGTGTGCGCCAAGTCGGGTGGTAAATTAGCGGTAACTACGTGCAAGTAAATAATGGAAATAATGCTTTATGCCAACAATTAGCCAACTGGTCCGCAAAGGTCGCCAGGCGCCTGTCTCCAAGAGCAAGGTGCCTGCGCTGGCTGGATCGCCGCAACGCCGCGGCGTGTGCACGCGGGTGTACACCACCACGCCGAAAAAGCCCAACTCCGCGCTGCGTAAAGTCGCCAAAGTGCGTTTGACCAATGGCTTTGAAGTCATCGGCTACATTCCGGGCGAAGGCCATAACCTTCAGGAGCATTCCGTGGTGATGATCCGCGGCGGCCGCGTGAAGGATCTTCCCGGCGTTCGCTATCACATCCTGCGCGGCGTGCTCGACACGCAAGGCGACACGGATCGCAAGCAGCGACGTTCGAAGTACGGCGCGA
>CAMBCF010000127.1 GCA_945864585.1 Bordetella parapertussis
GTGCGCCTGATCGTGCCGTTTCCGCCCGGCGGCAGCACCGAAACGCTGGCGCGTTTGCTGGGCGTCAGGCTCTCCGGGGTGTGGGGCCAGCAAGTCATTATCGACAACCGCCCCGGTGCAGGCGGCATTATAGGCACCGAGCTAGGCGCCAAGGCGCAGCCAGACGGCTACACGCTGCTGATGGGGTCGGGAGCGCCGCTCACTATCATTCCGGGACTGCATGCGAAGTTGCCCTACGATCCGCTGAAAGATTTCGCGCCGATCATCCTGATGGCGGCGGTGCCGAATGTGATCGCATTGCATCCCGCGGTCCCGGCGCGCAACGTCAGGGAGCTGATCGCGCTGGCGCGCGCGCGGCCGGATCAACTCACTTTTGCCACCAACGGCGCCGGATCGCCGGGACATCTCGCCGGCGAGTTGCTGAAAACGATGAGCGGCGGTTTGCGCATGACGCATGTGCCGTATAAAGGTGCCGCACCCGCGACGCTGGCGGTGGTGTCGGGCGAAGTATCGATGACGTTCACCACCACCACCGCGGTGTTGCCGCAGGCGCAGGCGGGGCGGCTGAAAATTATCGCGGTGACGACGCTCAAGCGTCTGCCGCAGTTCCCGGAAATTGCGACCGTCGCCGAATCCGGACTGGCGGGCTATGAGGCGATATCGTGGTTTGGGTTGGTGGCGCCGGCGGCAATTGCGCCCGACCTGGTGAAAAAAATCCATGCCGACGCGCTGCAGGTCATCAACACCAGCGACATGCGCAGCCGCATTGACAGCCTGGGTGCTACGCCGATCGGTAACACGCCGGAGCAGTTCCGTGCGCAGATACGTGATGATCTTGCGAAATGGGCGCGCATAATCAAGCTGTCGGGGGCGAAGGCGGATTGAATTCGAAACCCTCACAGCAAAATCTTGACGCTCACCGGGCGTGTGCCCTATTCTGCTATCCTGCTTGCTTCAACTGTGTGTGGCCTACTTCACCAAGAGATCATCATGAAACGATTTTTCGTATTGGGCGCAGGGTTGCTTGTCGTTGCCGCGTCCTTGTTCGGCTGTGCCGGCAACGCCAACAGAGCCAGCGACGGGTGGGTTACCTTGATTGACGGCGGCAGCGGCCTCGCCGACTTTGTGCGCGTCGGCGACGCCAACTGGCGCGAGCAGGACGGCGCGGTGATGGCCGACAAAGGCGGCAAGGAATCTAGCCACTTGGTGACGCGCGCGAGTTTCACGGATTTCGTGCTCTACGCTGAATTTTGGGTTAGTGACGATGCCAACAGCGGCATTTTCATACGTCTTTCCGACCGCGAGAAAATCACTGCCACAAATTCCTATGAAGTGAACATTTACGACAAGCGTCCCGACCCTTCATATGGCACCGGCGCGATCGTGAATTTCGCCAAGGTTTCACCCATGCCCAAAGCCGGCGGCAGGTGGAACACGTTCGAGATCACCGCCATAGGCCCGCGCGTGATCGTCAAGATGAACGGCCAGCAGACGGTGGATATGACCGATCGCTCGTTTTTTCACGGGCCGTTTTCGCTGCAGTACGGCAGCGGCGTCGTGAAATTCCGCAAAGTGCAGATCAAGCCGCTATAGATCACGCCGGCCTCCGCGCTACGGCCCAAGGCGCTTCGGTACCTTGGGCCTTTTCATTGAACTGATGATAGAGCAAGTGATCAGTCGCGACTGAAGGGCGCGTCGCTGCCGGGTGTTGCAATCTACGCAAAAAATCCGGGTTATTATCGTTGTCAACTTCAAGGGGGGAGCCATGGCTCAAAAAATGACAGGTGCGCGGCTGTTCGGACAAATTCTGAAATCCTATGGTGTGACGCACCTGTTTTTCATGGACGCGGTGTTGCGGCGCGCGCTGGCCGAGATGGAAGACACCGGTATCCATCGCATACTCGGACACTCTGAAAAAGCGGTGGCCTACATGGCCGACGGTTATGCGCGCACCTCGGGGCGGCCTGGCGTGTGCATGGCGCAATCGGTGGGGGCGGCGAATCTGGCTGCCGGCATGCAGGATCCGTATCTCGGCCACTCGCCGGTGGTGGCCTTCACCGGCCGCCATATCAGCACCATGCAGCATCGCAATGCCTATCAGGAGGTCGATCACCAGCAACTGTTCTCAGCGGTGACCAAGATGCACGGGAAAATCGAGGCGCTGGAACACATGCAGCAACTCATGCGCCAGGCGTTTCGCGAAGCGACCACCGGCACGCCGCGCCCGGTGCATCTGGACATGGCGGGCTATGCCGGCGATGCGATCACGCATCTCACAGGCGAATTCGATGTTATTGCCGATGAAGCGCACACCCGTTATCCGGCGTTTCGCTCGGCGCCCAATGCCACCGCCGTGCTGCGTGCGGTGGCGGCGATCAAAGCCTCCAGCCGCGCGGTGATCATCGCCGACCGGGGTGCGACGATTTCCGATGCGGGTGCGGCGATCGCCAAGCTCGCCGAAAAAATCCAGGCGCCGGTGCTGGCGACACCCGATGCCAAGGCGATACTCACCGAAAATCATCCGCTGTTTTTCGGCACCATGGGCTTGTATGGCCGCGGCGGCGGCAACCATATCGTGAGCGAGGCCGATCTGGTGATTTACTGCGGCAGCAACACCAGCGATCACACCACGGGCGTCTATAAATTACCGAAGGACGGCACACCGATCATTCAGATTGACATTGATCCGGTGGAAATCGGCCGTAACTACAGTGGCGTGATCGGCGTGCATGCCGATGTGCGCACGGCAGTGGATGCGATTGCGGTGTCGGCCGACCCCGCCAGGCATGACGCGTGGCTCGCGGCCGCACGCGCGCATGCCGCGGCCTGGGCCGCCGAGGCCGAGAAGCATCGTTCGTCGGACGCCGTGCCGATGAATCCCGGACGCCTGTGCAAGGAACTCACCGAGCTGCTGCCGAAAGATGCGATCCTGTTCGCCGACACCGGCTTTGCCGCGCTGTGGACCAATACCATGGTGTATTTTAATCATCCGGCGCAACGTTATTTTCGCGCGGCCGGTTCGCTCGGCTGGGCGTTCCCGGCAGCGCTCGGCGGCAAGTGCGGCGCGCCGGATAAACCGGTGGTTTGTTTCACCGGCGACGGCGGCTTTTATTACCATCTGCCCGAACTCGAAACCGCGCGCCGCCGCGGCATCAAAACCGTAACCATCGTCAATAACAACAAATGTCTGGCGCAGGGCGTGAAGAATCTGGGCATCGCTTATAGCAACACGCCGGAACCCAACCGCAAAGATGAGTGTTACGAGTTTCTCGAAACCGATTTCGCGCAGATAGCACGCGCCTTCGGTTGCCTGGGTGTCACCGTTGATAAACCGCAGGATTTCAAAAAAGCGTTCGAGCAGGCAATGGCATCCGATCTGCCGGCGGTGATCGACTGCAAAACAGAGTTTGCGTCGCAGGCGCCGACGCCGTGGATGCCTTCTTGATGCAGTGAAGAGTGAAGGGTGAAGCGCGTAGGGCGCAATGCTTCGCTTCAAGTGTTCCCTTGTCCTATTGCGCCGTTCAGCTTGCATTCGGTGCGATGGGATCGCACCCTACAAAATCTGATCTGGCAACCACGCCGGGCGCAAGGCCTCTAAATCCCAGCGCGGGCGAACATTGAAAGCGCGCGTGGCACTTGGCGCGTTGTTCTGAGCAGCATTCAGTCTAAGCCCCCCCGCCAGCGCAATCATCGCTCCGTTATCCGTACACAATTCCAGCGGCGGGTAGTACACACGACAGCCCTGTGCTTTCGCTTTTGCGCTAAGTTGCGCGCGCAATTGCCGGTTCGCGCCTACGCCGCCGGCGACGACCAATTGATTCAATCCTGTTTTATCCAAGGCCATCAGCGCTTTGGAAACCAAAACATCGGTCGCTGCAGATTGAAACTCCGCCGCCAGATTGGCCTTATCGGTCTCATCAAGCAGTTTGCCGCGCACCGCCGTCAACACCGCGGTTTTTAAACCGCTGAAGCTGAAGTTGAGATCACCGCTGTTGAGCATGGGGCGTGGCAGGCGGAATTTACCCGGCTTGCCGCGTTCGGCAAGTCGCGCTATCTCAGGGCCGCCGGGGTAGCCCAGCCCCAACAGTTTTGCGGTTTTGTCGAACGCTTCACCGGCGGCGTCATCCACGGTTTCGCCGAGCAACTGGTAGTCACCCACGCCGCCGACGCGCATCAATTGCGTGTGTCCGCCTGAAACCAAAAGCGCGACAAATGGAAAGGTGGGTGCGGGATCGGCCAGCAGCGGCGACAGCAAATGGCCTTCGAGGTGATGTATGCCGATAGCCGGAATGTCGAGCGCGTAGGCCAGTCCGTGGGCAATGCTGGCGCCCACCAGCAACGCGCCCGCAAGGCCCGGCCCCTGGGTGTAGGCGATGGCATTAATATCGGCAAGCGCGTGCCCGCACGCCGCCAGCAACTCGCGCGTGAGCGGCAGCACCCGCCGGATGTGGTCGCGCGAGGCGAGCTCGGGCACCACCCCGCCGTAATCCGCGTGCATGGCCACTTGGGAATGCAGCCGGTGGCCCAGCAGGCCACGCCGGGTGTCGAATAAGGCCACGCCGGATTCGTCACAGGAGGTCTCAATGCCGAGTATTAACAAGGGCTTAGGGTGGTCTGGCGGCATGGGAGAGGGGTGCGCGTACTTTGAGTAAAGTCCGGCTGCTTGCTATAATACGGGTTTTTCGATTCGCCAAGGAACGAAGGGCACTCATGACGACCATCCGTATGAAAGAAAACGAACCATTCGAAGTTGCCTTGCGCCGTTTCAAGCGCACGGTTGAAAAAACCGGCCTGCTGACCGATTTGCGCGCCCGTGAGTTTTACGAAAAACCCACCTCCGAGCGCAAGCGCAAGCTCGCAGCGGCGGTGAAACGCACGCACAAGCGTTTGCGCTCGCAGACGTTGCCGCCGAAAATGTATTGATCCTTGTCGGGCATCAGACCTTCACAGCATGACCGGGTGAAGGATGAAGGGTGAAGGGTGAGGTAAAGCACCTTCGCCCTTTTTGTTTTTTGCAGGAGTCAAACCATGCCGCTCACAGACCAAATCAACAGCGATCTTAAAGATGCCATGCGCGCGGGCGATGCCCGCAAGCGCGGCGCCCTTCGTTTGCTTACGGCCGCCTGCAAGCAAAAAGAGGTCGATGAGCGCGTGACGTTGGCCGACACAGACGTGGTGGCGATCATCGACAGAATGATCAAGCAGCGCCGCGATTCCATCGCCCAATTCGAAAAAGGCGGCCGCCAGGATTTGGCCGATACCGAAAAATACGAGTTGAGCGTGTTGCAGGCGTACATGCCGCAGGCGCTTTCCGAGGCTCAGATTGACGAGGCGGTGGCGGCGTCGATCCAGGAAAGCGGCGCCAAAGGTGCGGCGGATATGGGCAAGGTGATGGCACTGCTTAAGCCCAAACTTGCGGGGCGCGCAGATATGTCGAAAGTGTCCGCGCTGGTCAAAGCCAAATTGGCGCAGTGAGTGACAGGCTGATTTTTTAACTATCTGTTTTTGAATAGTTTTTAACTTTCCGCTTTTGCCGCGACTGAGGCGTTTGCGCGGCCTGCGCGAATCCGTGCCTGAGTCGGCTCAGCGCTGGTTATACTTCGCTGACACACCATGATTCCGCAGTCGTTCATCCAGGATTTGCTCTATCGCGTCGACATCGTCGATGTGATCGACCGCCATGTGAAGTTGAAACGCGCGGGAGCGAATTTCGCTGCGTGTTGCCCGTTTCATTCCGAAAAATCGCCGTCTTTCACGGTGAGTCCGAGCAAGCAGTTTTATCACTGCTTTGGTTGCGGCGCGCATGGTACGGCGGTTGGGTTTTTGATGGAATATTCGGGCCTTGGCTTTGTCGAGGCGGTGAAAGACCTCGCGCAAAACATCGGCATGGTGGTGCCCGAAGAGCGTAGCGACAAAGCCGATACCCGCCGCCGCAGCGAAGGTGAAGACGGCGAAAACCTGAACGACATCATGCTCACCGCAGCGCAGTTTTATCGCGGCGCGCTGAAGGATGCGCCACAGGCGATAGCCTATCTGAAAAAACGCGGACTTTCCGGCGACATTGCGAAAAAGTTCGGCGTGGGGTATGCGCCGGACGGTTGGCAAAATCTCGAGCGCGCGTTTGCGAATTATCAAGCGGGCGCGCTCACCACGGTGGGACTGGTCAAGCAAAACGAGGAAGGCCGGCGCTATGATATTTTTCGTGACCGCATCATGTTTCCGATTGTCGACGTGCGCGGTAACGTCATCGGTTTTGGCGGACGCGTGTTGGACGCGGGCGAACCCAAGTACCTGAATTCGCCGGAGACGCCGCTGTTCGAGAAGGGTCGCGAACTCTACGGGCTGTACCAGGCGCGGCGCGCCATTCGTGATGCCGGTCGCGTGCTGGTGGTCGAGGGCTACATGGACGTGGTGGCGCTGGCGCAACATGGCATCGAATACGCGGTGGCGACGCTGGGCACGGCGACCACGCCGATGCATGTGCAAAAACTACTGCGGCAGACCGACGAAATCGTCTATTGTTTTGACGGCGACAATGCGGGCCGCCGCGCGGCGTGGCGTGCGCTCGAAAACAGCCTGGGGCAGATCGCCGATGGCAAACAGGTGCGGTTTTTGTTTCTGCCGCAGGGCGAAGACCCGGACAGCTATGTGCGCCAGTACGGCAAGGAACAGTTCGAAAAATTCCTTGCGGAAGCGATTCCCTTGTCGCAATTTTTGCTGAACGAATTATCGTCGCGCGTGGACCTTGGCACTGCCGAAGGCCGCGCGCGTCTGCTGCAGGAGGCCAAACCGCTGGTGAAGGAGATCGCAGCGCCGATGGTGTCGCTGCTGTTGCGCAAACAACTGGCTGAGCTCACCGGCGTCACCCAGCAGGAACTCGATGCCGAGTTTCAAATCAAAGCACAGCCATTGGCGGCGCCGTCGCATCGCCGGCCGCCGCCCGCGCAGCGCTCGATGGCGCAGACGGTGATGGAACTGGCGGCGCTTGATCCTGCATTGGCGCGTCAGGTGGATCGCGCGCAGCTGAACGCGGGGCTGGGCGTGAAGGGCGTGGATCAGACGGAACTGCGCGCCCTGCAGCGATTGCTGGAGGTGCTTGGAAGCGATGGCAACCTGGATGGCAAATCATTGAATATAGGTGAATATTTTAGAGGAACCGAAGACGAGGCGCTGTTTGCCGCGATTGAAGCCGGCACCCTGCGCTGGCAGGAGAGCGGGCTTGCTGGCGAAGAGGTTAAAGCGGAATTTCAGGGTGCGTGGCGGCAACTGCTGGATCGCATCCGCCGCGCGCGTCTGAACGTGCTTTTGGAGAAGTCGCAGCGGCAGGGCTGGAGCGCCGAAGATCAATCCAATTTTCTTCTTTTACAACAACAGGTTACAGTAGCGCCGCCGAAGTAATTTGCAGTGAGTACCGGCGCACTTTGGCGTATAATCGCCCGCTTTCCTTCGCGCGACGTGGGCGGCTTTGCGGGTGCCGTGTATCAGCGCGTTTTTTTAAGCAATTATTGGCGTCATTTTTCAGCGGAATTTCACCCATGGTCAAACCCAAGAAAGCGTTGAAATCATCCAAATCCAAGAGCGTGTCGCGTGTTTCAGGCGGCGGCGCCAAGGGCAAGGCCAAGTCGGTGATGAAATCAACGGCCACGCGCGCGGTCGCGCACAAAGCGCCGAAGGTGAAAACCGCTGCAGCGAAATTAAAGCTGTCGAAACACGCCGGCAAACCCGTGGTCAAGCCGGTAGCCAAGCCCGCCAAACCCAAGGCGCAAAAAGCGCCGGTGCGGCAGCTTCCCAAAAAAGCGCTGGTCAAAGCCGGTGATGCAGCCAAACTGAAAAAGCTGTCGGCGCAAGTCGCGGAAAAGCAGGCGCGTGCGCTGCTTCGTACTGCGGCCAAGGCAAAGCCCTTGTCGGAAAAAGAAGAGCGCCTCGCCAAACTGAAGGCGGTCGCCGCGCAAATGGCCAAGACCAAGGCCGGCAAAGCCGCGAGCGTGGAGGTTGCACCGGTGGCAGGGGCAATACCACTGCCGGCGGGGGTGATGGGTAAAGGCGGCAAAAAATCAACACGTGGCCTCACCGCAAAAGAAAAAGCGCTGGTGAAAGAATTTGAACGCCGCGAACTTTCGCCGGCGGATGCCGAAGCGCGCCGCAATCGCCTGAAAAATTTGATCATGCTGGGCAAGGAGCGCAATTACCTGACCTACGCCGAGATCAATGACCATTTGCCGGATGAAATGCTCGACGCCGAGCAGCTCGAAACCATCATCGGCATGATCAACGACATGGGCATTCTGGTATACGACGAAGCGCCGGATGCTGAAACGCTGTTGATGTCCGATGCCACGCCGCCGGTGGCCGACGAGGAAGCCGCTGCTGAAGCCGAAGCCGCGCTGTCGACCGTCGATTCCGAGTTTGGCCGCACCACCGATCCGGTGCGCATGTATATGCGCGAGATGGGTTCGGTGGAGTTGCTCACGCGTGAAGGTGAAATCGAAATCGCCAAGCGCATCGAAGATGGCCTGAAGCACATGGTGCAGGCGATTTCGGCGTGCCCGACCACGATCGCGGATATTCTTGCGCTCGCCGACCGCATCGAAAAGGATGAAATTCGCGCTGACGAAGTGGTGGATGGACTGATCGACCCGAATGCGCCTGAAGAGGCAGCCCTGCGCGCCATCAGCAGTAACGCCGGCAATGTCGCCGGCGCGAGTAGCGACGATGATGTCGAAACCGAAGACGAAATCACCAGCGAGGAAGAGGGCGAGGTCGATGAAGAGGCCGCTGCGGCCATAGTAACCGCCGACCTGCTGCGCCTGAAGACCGAGGCGCTCAAGCGCTTCGGTATCATTCGCACGCACTACAACCGCATGATGAAGGTGCTGGCGAAAAACGGCCCGCGCAGCCCCGCCTTCCTGGAGTCGCGCGAGGATATTTCCGGCGAACTGATGAACATCCGTTTCTCGGCCAAGCAGATCGAAGCGCTGTGCGACGCCGTGCGCAAACGGGTGGAAGAAGTGCGCCGCCACGAACGCAGTGTGCTTGACCTGTGCGTGAACAAGGCGAACATGCCGCGCACGCATTTCATCAAGGAGTTTCCCGGCAAGGAAGTGAGCCTGCGCTGGATCAAGACCGAAATCGAAGGCGCTCACCCGTGGAGCGAAGTGCTCGCGCGCTTCGAGCCGCATGTGGTCGAACAGCAGCAGAAACTGCTGGATATTCAGGTCCGCGTCGGCATACCGATCAAGGACCTGAAGGAAATCAACCGCCAGATGACCAACGGCGAAGCCAAGGCGCGCCGCGCCAAGCGCGAAATGACCGAGGCCAATCTGCGGCTGGTGATTTCCATCGCCAAAAAATATACCAATCGCGGCCTGCAATTCCTGGATTTGATACAGGAAGGCAACATCGGCCTGATGAAAGCCGTGGATAAATTCGAGTACCGCCGCGGTTACAAGTTCTCGACCTATGCCACCTGGTGGATACGCCAGGCGATCACGCGCTCGATCGCGGATCAGGCGCGCACCATCCGCATTCCGGTGCACATGATCGAGACCATCAACAAGATGAACCGCATCTCGCGGCAGATTCTGCAGGAGACCGGACTGGAGCCGGACCCCTCGACGCTCGCCGACAAAATGGAAATGCCCGAGGAAAAAATCCGCAAAATCCTCAAGATTTCCAAGGAACCGATCTCCATGGAAACGCCCATCGGCGACGATGACGATTCACATCTGGGCGATTTCATCGAAGATCAATCGACCATCGCGCCCAACGACGCAGCGGTGTTCGCCAGCCTGCGCGGCGTGACCAAAGACGTGCTCGATACCCTGACCCCGCGCGAAGCGAAAGTGTTGCGCATGCGTTTCGGCATTGAAATGAACACCGATCACACGCTGGAGGAAGTCGGCAAGCAATTCGATGTCACGCGCGAGCGCATCCGCCAGATCGAAGCCAAGGCATTGCGCAAACTGCGTCACCCGTCGCGCTCGGAACGGCTGCGCAGCTTTTTGGATAACGAGGGCTGATTCAAAAACAACAACTTCACCGCTGAGGCGCAAAGACGCCGAGGCTGCGCAAAGCAAAAACTGGAACGGCGATTCATCGGATAGGTGAATCGCCTTTTTTTTGGGAAGACTTTTTCTGCGCCACTGCCCGAGGGAAGAAAGGCTTTTCATCCCTCTCCCGCCGGGGAGAGCGAAGCGAGGAGGGCGGAGCCGACCGAGGGTAGACGTTAAGGGTACGTGATGAATGCGAAGATGACCAACCAGAGTCTGCGTGAGCGGTTCAAGCTGCCGGAAGACAAGGCAGCTACGGTCTCGCAGATCATCGTCGCAACGGTAGAAGCCGGGAAAATAAAGCTGGCCGATCCGACACAGACTTCGACCCGTTACCGCAGCTATGTGCCATTTTGGGCCTGAAATTCTCTTTAAACGCAAATCCTTCCTTGAGGTTTAATTCTATTTAAGTAATTGTTTTTAAACACTTTTTTTATTTAAACGCGATCCTCCATGAACGAAGCTGAAACCCGCGCCGAGCATATAGACCCCGCCCTCAAGGCAGCGGGTTGGGGCGTCGTGGAAGGCAGCCGCATCCGGCGCGAGTTTCCCATTTCGCCCGGTCGCCTTGAAGGCCAAGGAAGGCGCGGCAAGCCGCTTTTCGCGGATTACGTTCTGGAGTATCGCAATACCAAGCTCGCCACGGCGAGGCTAAGGCTTGGGATGCGGAACTAACCGAGGGTGTGGGGCAAGCCAAGAACTACGCCGCAAAGATGGCCGTTCGGTTTACCTACTCCACGAATGGGCGAGGCATTTACGGTATCGACATGCTGACCGGGCAGGAAGGCGAAGTGGCTGCCTATCCCAAACCCGATGAACTTTGGGCGATGACCTTCGCCGATGCGAACGTGTGGCGCGACCGCTTTAGCGCTGTGCCGTTCGAGGATAAAGGCGGCACGCATCCGAGCCGTTACTATCAGGACATTGCCGTTGAGCGGGTGATGCAGGCGATTGCGGATAAGCGACCGCGTATCCTGCTGACGCTTGCCACCGGTACGGGCAAGACCTTCATCGCGTTCCAGATTGCGTGGAAACTGTTCCACAGCCGCTGGAACCTGAGCCGCGAACCGTCACGCCGGCCACGCATTCTCTTCCTCGCGGATCGCAACATACTTGCCAATCAGGCGTTCAACGCCTTTTCCGCCTTCCCGGAAGATGCGCTGGTGCGGATCGAGCCGGGCGACATTCGTAAAAAAGGCAAGGTACCCAAGAACGGCAGCATCTTCTTTACGATCTTTCAGACCTTTATGAGCGGCCCGCCGAAGGATGGCAAGCCCTCGCCGTATTTCGGGGAGTATCCCCCCGACTTCTTCGATTTCATCGTTATCGACGAATGCCATCGCGGTGGAGCCAACGACGAAGGCAACTGGCGCGGCATCATGGATTACTTTGCACCCGCCGTGCAACTTGGCCTGACCGCTACGCCCAAGCGCAAAGACAATGTGGATACCTACGCCTATTTCGGCGATCCGGTATTTATCTATTCGCTGAAGGAAGGCATCAACGATGGTTTCCTGACGCCGTTTCGGGTGAAGCAGATCGTTACCACTTTGGACGAGTACGTCTACACCCCCGACGATACTGTCGTTGAAGGAGAAATCGAGGCAGGTAAGCTTTACGAAGAAAAAGACTTCAACCGCATCATCGAAATCAGGGAGCGGGAAAAGAAGCGGGTGGAACTTTTCATGTCGCAGATCGACCAGCGGGAAAAAACACTGGTCTTTTGCGCCAACCAGGCCCATGCGCTGGTAATTCGCGATCTCATCAACCAGACGAAGAAAAGCACAGACCCGAATTATTGTCACCGGGTAACTGCCGACGATGGGAACTTGGGTGAGCAATGGTTACGCGATTTTCAAGATAACGAAAAGAGTATTCCGACCATCCTGACCACTTCGCAAAAGCTCTCGACGGGCGTGGACGCGCGGAACATACGCAATATTGTGCTGCTGCGCCCGATAAACTCAATGATTGAGTTCAAGCAGATTATCGGGCGCGGCACGCGGCTTTACGACGGCAAGGATTACTTCACCATCTACGACTTCGTGAAGGCGCACCATCATTTCAATGATGCGGAGTGGGACGGCGAACCGGTAGAGCCTGAGTTGTGCGAAAGGTGTAATCGCTATCCTTGTGTGTGTATCAGGGAACCCACACCGCCTTGCATCGTATGCGGGCAACAGCCATGCGAATGCGTAAAGACGCCTTGTCCGATATGCGGGCAGCGCCCATGCGTGTGCAAGAAGAAGGCCAAGGTAAAACTCGCCGACGGCAAAGAGCGCAACATACAGCACATAATGGCCACCACGTTCTGGGGACCGGATGGCAAGCCGATGTCCGCGGCGCAGTTCCTTGAAGCTTTGTTCGGCACGCTGCCAGAGTTTTTCAAGGACGAGGATGAGTTGCGAGCCATCTGGAGCGCCCCCGATACGCGCAAGGCGCTGCTATCCAAGCTCGCCGAAAAGGGATTCGGCAGGGATCAAATGGCTGAAATGCAAAAAATCATCGATGCCGAAAACAGCGATCTGTTCGACGTGCTGGCCTACGTGCGCTTTACCTCCCCACCGATCACGCGCACTGATCGAGCGGCAAAAGCCAGGGAAAACATTCAATCCCGATTCGACGACAAGCAGCGAGCCTTCCTGGATTTCGTTTTGGCGCAATACGTGAAAGAAGGTGTGGACGAACTCGATCAGGAAAAGCTCTCGCCGTTGCTACGCCTTAAGTACAACAACGCGATTGCCGATGCCATCGCCGACTTAGGTAGTCCGGAACAGATCAGGAGCGTGTTTGTGGGGTTCCAGCAGTACTTGTATTAGTTTGGGTTCGTACCCGCGGCGCCTATACCGACCTGCGGACTTTCTGAATTTCGATCTCCAGAAGCACAAAAGCCCAGCCGCAACGGCAACGCTAAGTACAGTATTTTCCAATCCAGGTATGAGCCTGAAGGGGGGGGCTAATGTTAAGGACTTAGGTGTTCAGGTTGACCGAGGGTTAAGGAATTAATTTTAAGTGATTCCAGAGGTGGCTCCACTCGTTTAGACAGAAAAAGCGCCTTCGTTAAGTG
>CAMBCF010000128.1 GCA_945864585.1 Bordetella parapertussis
AAGCCGTGGCTCGAAGACGCACAAGCGCCCAAGCTCGGACAACACCTCAAATACGACATCCATGTATTTGCCAACCACGGGATCCACGTGCGCGGTGCGGCGCATGATACGTTGCTGCAATCCTACGTGCTGGAGAGTCACAAGTCACACGATATGGATGATCTGGCTGAACGGCATTTATCAATAAAAACAATTAGTTACGATGAGGTAACGGGTAAGGGCGCAGCGCGCATCGGGTTTGAACAGGTGTCCATCGAGCGCGCCGCCGAATACGCCGCCGAGGACGCCGACATCACCTTGCGGTTGCACCAGGTGCTTTATCCGCAGGTGGCGGCCGACGAAAAACTGCTGCACATTTATCGCGACATCGAACTGCCGGCAATGCCCGTGCTGCAGGCGATGGAACGCAATGGCGTGTTGCTCGATGTGAAACTGCTGGCGGAATTGTCGGGCGAGTTTGGCGCAAAAATGCTCACCATCGAAGCCAACGCACACGCGCAGGCCGGGCAGCCGTTTAATCTGAACTCGCCCAAGCAAATACAGGAAATCCTGTTCGATAAGCAGGGTCTGAAGCCGCTCAAGAAAACGCCGACCGGCCAGCCGTCCACCGACGAAGATTCGCTCGAACAATTGGCGCTCGATCACCCGCTGCCTAAGCTGATCCTCGAATACCGCAGCCTCGCGAAGCTGAAGTCCACCTACAGCGACAAGTTGCCGGGCATGACCAACCCCGGCACCGGGCGCGTGCATACCAATTACGGTCAGGCGATAGCCGTCACCGGACGCCTGTCAAGCAATGATCCGAATCTGCAGAACATCCCCATCCGCACCGCCGAAGGCCGCCGCATCCGCGAGGCGTTTATCGCACCGCCGGGCTGCGTGATCATCTCCGCCGACTACTCGCAGATTGAATTGCGCATCATGGCGCACATCTCGCAGGACGAAAGCCTGCTGAAAGCGTTCGCCGCCGGAGAAGACATCCACCGCGCTACCGCTGCTGAAATCTTTGGCGGCACACCCGCCGAAGTCAGCAGCGAACAGCGGCGCTACGCCAAGGTGATTAACTTCGGCCTGATTTATGGCATGTCCGCGTTTGGCCTCGCGCGCCAGCTCGGCCTTGAACGCAGCGCCGCGCAGCAATACATGGAACGCTACTTCGCGCGCTATCCCGGCGTGGATGCATATATGAAGCGCACGCGCGAAACCGCACGTACTCAGGGCTACGTCGAAACCGTCTTCGGCCGCCGCTTGTGGCTGGCTGAAATCAAAAGCCCGAATCCTGCGCGGCGGCAGGGCGCGGAACGTGCGGCGATCAACGCGCCGATGCAGGGCACCGCGGCGGACCTGATCAAGCTGGCGATGATCGCTGTGGATCAATGGCTGATGAGCGAACGTCTCGCCACGCGGCTCATCATGCAGGTGCATGACGAGTTGGTGTTGGAGGTGCCGCAAGCCGAGCGTGATTTGGTTAAACAGCAACTGCCGGGCCTGATGAATGGCGTAGCAAAACTTGCCGTGCCGTTGCTGGTGGAGTTAGGAGAGGGGCCTAACTGGGACAAGGCGCATTGATTAAAAATGCAATAAAAACAATTGGTTATATGAGGCGCTGCGATTACTCTACTGCGCGCTACTTCGCTTCGTGCGCGATCTGCCCGCCCACCAGCGTATGGGTAACCCGGCCCTTGAGTTCCAGCCCGCTGAACGGCGTGTTCTTGCCTAGACTCAGCAGCGCAGCGGGCTCGACTTTCCAGTAGCGTTCCGCGTCGAATATGCAGATGTCGGCATCCGTCCCCACGGACAGGTGCCCGGCATCGATACCGAGTATGCCCGCGGCGTCGGTGGTGATGCGCGCGAGCGCGGTCGGCAGTGCAATGCGGTCTTCTTCAGCCCACTTCAGCGTGAGTGGCAGCAGCAATTCAAGAGCGGTAGCGCCCGGTTCGGATTCGGAAAACGGCAACTGCTTGGCGTCTTCGTCCACCGGGCAATGATCGGAACACACGGCATCCACCGTGTGATCGGCCAAGCCCTTGCGCAACGCATCGCGGTCGCGCTGGCTGCGCAGCGGTGGAATCAAATGGCAGTTGGGATCAAAGTAACCGATATCCATTTCGGATAGATGCAGGTGATGCACCGCCACATCGCACGTGACCGCTGCGCCGTCATGCCGCGCACGCCGCACCATGTTGATGCCCTCCGCACTCGACAAACGGCACAGGTGCACGCGCGCGCCGGTTTCGCGCGCCAGCAGCAGAATAATCGCCAGCGCCACGGTTTCCGCGCACACCGGGATTGACGGCAGGCCCAGCCGCGTGGCGACCTGGCCGTCATGCGCCACGCCGTTGCGCGCCAGCGCTGCATCCTGCGGCCGCAGCCATACCGGAATGTTAAACGTGGCCGCATACTGCATGGCGAAGAACAACACCTGATTGTCGGTGAGCGGCACATCGGCATGCGAAAACGCAACACACCCCGCGTCACGCAGTTCCGCCATTTCAGTGAGCCGCGCGCCCTTGAGTCCCTGGGTGAGCGCGCCGATCGGATACACGCGCGCCTTGTTGCGGTTGCGTGCGCGATACTTGAGCATTTCCACCAGCCCCGGCTCGTCCAGCGGCGGATCGGTATCCGGCGGACAGGCGAGGCTGGTAACACCGCCGGCGCAGGCGGCATCCATTTC
The DNA here is from genome assembly GCA_945864585.1 of Bordetella parapertussis. Classification (GTDB taxonomy): domain Bacteria; phylum Pseudomonadota; class Gammaproteobacteria; order Burkholderiales; family SG8-41; genus UBA5216. The sequence continues at coordinate 2,675 of CAMBCF010000128.1, forward strand.
CGATTCCAGCGTGGCGATGTATTCAAAGCCGGGTTCACGCAAGCGTGCCGACAAATCCACCAGGCCGGGGCAGACGATTTTGTCCGTGGCGTCGATGGTGCGGTTGGGGCTAAATCCCGCGGGCGCCACACCCGCTGCGACAATCTTGCCGGCGGCGATGTAAAGGTCGCGCACGGCATCGATGTTATTGCGCGGGTCGATGAGGCGGCCACCCTTGATGTGGATTTTCATCCGCGCCAGTTCCCCGCGACGATGCTCATCACCGCCATGCGGATGGCAATGCCGAAACTCACCTGCGGCAGAATCACCGATTGCTTGCCGTCGGCCACGCTGGAATCGATTTCCACGCCGCGATTCATGGGGCCGGGGTGCAGCACGATGGCGTCCGGCTTGGCGAGCGCGAGCTGGTCTTCGGTGATGCCGTAGTATTTGTAAAATTCCTGCCCGGATGCGAGCAGCGCGCCTTCCATGCGTTCGTTTTGCAATCGCAGCGTGCTCACCACGTCGACATCCTTCAAACCCTCACGCAAGTCGTGATACACGTGCACGCCGAGGCTCTTTATGTCTGCGGGAATCAGTGTACGCGGGCCGATGACGCGGATTTCCGGACACCCCAGTGTGGTCAGCGCGAGTATCTGCGAGCGCGCCACCCGGGAATGCAGAATGTCGCCGATGATCGCCACCCGCAGATGGGTGAAATCCTTTTTGTAGTGGCGGATCGTAAACATGTCGAGCAGGCCCTGCGTCGGGTGCTGATGGCGCCCGTCGCCGGCGTTGATGACATGAATGTCTGGTCCCACATGCTTGGCGATCAGGTACGGCGCGCCGCTCGCCGCATGACGCACGATGAGCATGTCGGCCTGCATGGCGGCGAGATTGGCCACGGTGTCCAGCATGCTCTCGCCCTTGCTGGTGGACGACTGCGCGATCGCAAGGTTGATGACGTCGGCCGACAAGCGCTTGGCGGCGATCTCGAAGGTGGTGCGGGTGCGCGTGGAATTCTCGAAAAAGATGTTGAATACCGACTTGCCGCGCAACAGCGGCACCTTTTTCACCTCGCGTTGCGTCACGCCAACGAAGGATTCAGCCGCGTCGAGGATTTGCCGCAGCACGTCCGCGGGCAGGCCGTCGAGCGACAGCAGGTGATGCAGCTCGCCGTTTTTGTTGAGCTGAGGGTTTCTGGGATTAAGCCACATGCGGGCGTCTAGTTTTCGTGCAGCTTGAAAGTCAGTTTTCCCGCGCCCCCGCGGCCATCCTGACTATCGCAGATCAATTCGATGCTTTGCGAAACGGCAAGCGTAATTTCGCCGCCGAGAAAATCCGCTCTCACCGGCAGCTCACGCCCGCCGCGATCCACCAGTGCCGCAAGCTGGATGCTGGCGGGACGGCCGTAGTCAAACAGCACGTTCATCGCGGCGCGTATGGTGCGCCCGGTGTAGAGCACGTCGTCCACCACGATCAGGCGGCGGCCATCGACGGCAAACGGCAGATCAGAGGTTTTTACATCGCGATGCAGGCCGATTTTCTCGAAATCATCGCGGTAAAACGAGACATCGAGCGTGCCCAGCGGGATTTTTATGCCGAGCGCTGTGTGCAGGCGCTGCGCCACCCACACGCCGCCGGTATGAATACCGATGATGCCCGTGTCGGGCCCGACGAGGGGTTTCATTTGATCCAGCAACCGCGCCAGCAATTGCTCGGCGTCCGGCAGCGGATTCGCTATCGAGTTACCATTCATGGGCGTTTATTGGGGCGCAAGCGTAACACAAGGCACCGCTGTGATTAAGGGGCGCCAGCCGTTTTCGGCAACTTTTTTCGCGGCGGGTGTTGCGGCGGGCGCAATACCAGGTGTGCGCGCGCGGCGGGTCACGGACTCGCCCGCGCTTTGCGCTGCTGTTCCAGCCAGGTTACCATGATTTCGCAGGCCGCCGCCGAGTCGAGCGCGGCTTTGAGATCGCCGCCATGCACCCCTGCCTCTGCCAGCCGCGACGCTGCCGCCTGCGAACTTAGCGTTTCATCCGCCAGCGCCACCGGCAAGCCAAAGCGCCCTTCGAGGCGTTGTGCAAAGCGCCGCGCGAGGCGCGCGATTTCGTGCGTGCCGCCGTCCGCGTGATGCGGTTCGCCGACGATGAGTTGAACGGGTTTCCATTCCGCAATCAGTGCTGCAATGGCGGCGAAGCGCGTTTTATTGTCTTCAGCATGAATCGCCTGCAACGGGTGTGCGATGCGCAGCGCAAGATCGGCGACGGCGACACCGATGCGCTTTTCGCCGAAATCGAAGGCGAGCACCGTGCCGCCGCTAAGCGTGAGGGGTGAGGCGTGAGGCGTAATTTCCGCGCCAGCCATCAAATTGCCCACGCCTTACGTTTCACCCTTCACCCTTCACCCTTCACGCAGTTATCACGCATGTCCCGCGTCACCCGACAACATCGCCAGATCAATGCCCAGCAATTTCAGGCTGGCGTCGTAGCGCTGCTCGGCAGGCATATCAAACAGGATGCGCATGTCGGCAGCGACCGAAAGCCAGGCGTTTTGCGCCAGCTCGTGTTCGAGCTGGCCGGGCGCCCAGCCGGCATAACCCAGCGTTACCAGTATCTGCCGCGGGCCGTCGCCGCGCGCTACCGCTTGCAGTATGTCTTTGGAAGTTGTAAGTCCGATTTGGTCGCGGACCACCAGTGTCGATTGCCACGCGCCCGCGGGCTGGTGCAGCACAAAGCCGCGGTCTATCTGTACCGGGCCACCGTAATGCACGGGAATCCGCTTGGCGGCATCTGTTTGCGGTGTGATTTCAATTTGCTCAAGCAGCGCGTACAAGGTCAGATCGATGGGGCGGTTCACCACCACGCCGAGCGCGCCTTGCTCGTTATGCTCGCAGATGAAGGTCAGCGTTTTCGAGAAATGCGGGTCGCTCATCGCAGGCATGGCGATCAGAAAATGCTGCGTGAGATTCACCGCTTGCATATCGGTTATCGACGCCAGAATGCGGGGGTGAAAATAATCAGCAGCGTAAACAGTTCCAGCCGGCCGAGCAGCATGGCAAAGGTACACACCCAGGTCTGAAAATCCGTCAGCGCAGCATAGGTGGTTGCCGGGCCAACCTGATTCAACCCCGGCCCCAGATTATTGAGGCTTGCAGCGGCAGCGCTGAAAGCGGTAATCGCGTCCAGCCCGCTGGCCAGCAGCGCCAGGGTTATGCTGACCAGGCTTGCAACGTATATGAACAGAAACGCCAGCACTGCGAATATCACTTTGTTTTCAACGACCTGACCGTCCAGCTTGGCCGGACTCACGGCGCTCGGGTGCAACAGCTTGACGAACTCGCGGTAAATCTGGATGTACAGCAATTGCGCGCGAATCATTTTGATGCCGCCACCGGTGGAACCAGAGCAGGTCGCAAAGCTGCCCAGAAACAGCATCCACATCGGCGCGAATACCGGCCACAGGTTGTAATCGGTGTTGGCGTAGCCGGTGGTGCTGGCGACCGAGACCACATTGAATGCGGCGAATCGAAGTGCGGTCCAATAATCAGGATAGATGCCCTTCACTAACAGGTAGCCCGCGATTGCGAAGCAACTCCCAATGATCAACAGCAGGCACAGCTGCATTTCCGAATCATGAAGATAATGCTTGAGACTGTGTCCGCGAAACGCGAGGAAATGCGTACTAAAATTTACTGATGCAATCAACATAAATACGATGGCGACCGCTTCTATGGCGGGCGAGTTCCAGTGCGCGAAGCTCGCATCGTGATTTGAAAAACCGCCCAGACCCATGGTGGTGAACATGTGTATCCACGACTCGAGCCAGCTCATGCCCGCGAAGTGGTAGGCAAATAAACACACGGTTGAAAGCAGCACGTAAACCAACCACAGGCCTTTGGCTGTTTCGGCAATACGCGGCGTGAGTTTCTGATCCTTCATCGGGCCCGGCGTCTCCGCCTTGAAAATCTGGCGGCCGCCTACGCCCAGCAATGGCAGAATCGCCACCGCCAACACAATCACGCCCATGCCGCCCAGCCAAACCAGAAGTGCGCGCCAGATATTGAGCGACGGCGCCAGCGCATCCAGCCCGCTCAACACGGTGCCGCCCGATGCGGTCAGTCCGGAGATGGTTTCAAAATAAGCGTCAGTGAATGACAGTCCCGGAATCAGCATCAGCAGCGGAAGCGTGGCGAAGGCGGCGCCCCCGGACCACGCCAGCACCACCAGTAAGATGCCGTCTCGCGGCTTCAGATCGTAATCCAGGTTGCGCGTGGCGATATAAGTAACCATGGCAATAGTGAAATTGAACGACATCGAGATGCAGAAGGTGAGCAACGCGCCATCGTCATGGATAATGGACGCAATGATGGGCACGATATGCGATAGGCTCATCACCATGCCGATGATGCCGAGGGGCCGCAACACCGCGAGCAGGGTTCTCATGCAACGCTCAGAAGAAACCCGCGGAAACCTGAAACAATTTTTCGACTCTCGGCACCATGCGTTTATTCACCACGAATACAATCACATGGTCGTCGGCTTCTATCAGCGTATCGTGATGGGCGATGATGACTTGATCGTCCGCATCACCCTGAGCGTGCTCGCCCTTCACGCTGCCCGCGCCCGCGACAGCGCGCCGCCGCACAATCGCGCCGATGGTGGCGCCCTGGGGCAAATCAATTTCCTCAATGCGCCGCCCGACCACTTGCGACGATTTGGCGTCGCCATGGGCCACCAGTTCCAGCGCTTCCGCGGCGCCGCGCCGCAGCGAATGCACCGCCGCCACATCGCCGCGGCGCACATGCGCGAGCAAGGTGCCAATGGTGGCTTGTGCCGGTGAAATGGCGATGTCGATGCGTCCTTCCTGCAACAGGTTGACGTACGAGGTGCGGTTAATCAGCGCGATCACCTTGCGCACGCCCATGCGCTTGGCGAGCAGCGCCGACATGATATTGTTCTCATCGTCGTTGGTGAGCGCGCAATAGACGTCCATCTCGCCGATGTTTTCGGATTCCAGCAATTCCTCGTCGGTGACATCGCCCTGCAGCACCAGCGCTTTGCCCAGTTCGGCGGCAAGGCGCTCGGCGCCGGTTTTGCTGTATTCGATAACCTTGACCTCGCACTTGTGTTCGATGGCCTTGGCCAGCCGCCGCCCGATATTGCCACCGCCACCAATCATCACGCGCTTCACGGGTTTGTCCATGCGCCGCAATTCGCGCAGCACGCCACGCAGGTTTTCGGTGGCCGCGATCAGAAACACTTCGTCGCCGGCTTCAACAATGGTGTTGCCTTCGGGGGTGATCGGCGCATCCTGCCGGAAAATTGCCGCCACGCGCGCATCAATCTGCGGCATATGCGTGCGCAGGTAGGATATTTCGTGGCCCACCAGCGGGCCGCCATGATAGGCGCGCACTGCCGCCAGGCTGACTTTGCCGTGCGCGAATTCCAGCACTTGCAGCGCCTCCGGGAATTCCAGCAACTTGACGATATAGTCGGTCAGCAATTGCTCCGGGCATATCGGCACGTCCACCGCGAAATTGTCGCGTGAAAAAATTTCCGGGTGCGACAGATAATCCGCCGAGCGGATGCGCGCAATCTTGGTCGGCGTGTTGAACAAGGTGGCCGCCAGCTTGCACGCCACCATATTGGTTTCGTCGCTTTGCGTCACCGCAAACAGCAAGTCGGCATCGTTCAAGCCCGCTTGTTCCAGCACCGACGGGTGCGCGGCGTTGCCGCAAACGGTGCGCACATCGAGGCGGTCCTGCAGCGCACGCAAGCGTTCATTGTTGGTATCCACAATGGTAATGTCGTTGGCCTCCGACGCCAGATTTTCGGCGACGGACGAACCCACTTGTCCCGCGCCCAGGATGACGATTTTCACAACGCAATCTCCACGGTAGTGGGCGATTCTAGTCTTTGCGCCGTGGCTGCGCTATGCGCGCAGGCGCCCGGCGCGCCGCCGTCCTATGGCATAATCATCGCGCAAAGCCGAAGGTAACTCATTGACTCGATTATATTTTCCTGGAGAAATCACCGACCACGGCGAGTGTCGCTTGGTGGCCGGGCAAGCGCACCATGTGATTCATGTCCTGCGCCTGCAGGCTGGTGCCGCGCTCACCTTATTTGATGGACGCGGGGTGGAGTACGCAGCGCTGATCAAACGCATCGATAAGTCCGGCTTGACACTCAGCGTGAGCGGCCGCCAGGCGGTGAGTCGCGAATCGCCGCTCAAGGTGGTGCTGGCGCAGGGTATCTCCAGCGGCGAACGCATGGATTACACCGTGCAAAAATGTGTCGAACTTGGCATCACCGCGATCCAGCCGCTGATCACCCAACGCAGCGTGGTGCGCCTGTCGTCGGATCGTGCCGGTAAACGCGTGGCGCACTGGCAGGGCGTAGCCGCCGCCGCATGCGAGCAATGCGGCCGCAACCAGGTACCGCAAATCCTGCCGGTGCAGCCGCTGATGAACTGGCTGGGCGTGCCCAGTGACGGCGCGCGTTATCTGTTGTCGCCGCGCGCCGGTACGCGATTGCGCGAACTTGAACGGCCGCAAGGCGCGGTAACGTTGTTGGCCGGTCCGGAAGGCGGCTGGAACGAAGAGGAAACGGATGCCGCGCGCTTGGCAGGCTACCTGCCGCTAAGACTGGGGCCGCGTTTGTTACGCACTGAAACTGCGGCCGTGGCGGCGCTGGCGGCCCTGCAGGCGGTGTGGGGGGATTTTTGATGTCGTCTGTGGTGACCACGCAGCCGCGCCGGTCGGGGCTGACTTGGTTTGCCGCGTGATCCCGCGTAAACTCCTGTTTTTACAAGGATTACAGGAATACGCTGATGGCGGTTGCAGCAACCGATAAATTCGTCCAATGGTTCCGGGCGGCGGCGCCGTACATCCACGCGTTTCGCGGGCGCACGTTTGTCATCGCCTTTGGCGGCGAGGTGATGTCGGAGGCGCGGTTTGTGGGCCTCAATCACGATTTGAATCTGCTGGCAGCGCTGGGCGTGCGGCTGGTAGTGGTGCATGGCGCGCGCGCGCAGATCGATGCCAAGTTGAAGGAAGTCGGCCACACCACCCGTTACGTGCGCGGCCTGCGCGTGACGGACGATGCCACACTCGCCGTTGCCAAGGAAGCGAGCGGACGGCTGCGCGTGGAAATCGAGGCGTTGCTGTCGATGGGGCTGCCGAATTCGCCGATGGCGGGTGCTGACATTCGCGTTTCCAGCGGCAATTTCGTCACCGCTAAACCCATCGGCATCCTCGACGGGGTTGATCTTCAACACACCGGCGAAGTACGCAAAATCGACGCGGCGGCAATACGCGACCGGCTGAACTTCGGCGAACTGGTGCTGCTGTCGCCACTGGGGTACTCGGCCACCGGCGAAATTTTCAATGTGGCGCTGGAAAGCATTGCGCAGGCGGTGGCGGTGGCGCTGCGCGCCGAGAAGCTGATATTCATGATGGATAAGCCTGGTGTCACCAGCCCGCGCGGACATTTGATGCGTGAACTGACGCCGCTGCAGGCGCGCAAATTTCTCACCCGCAAAAGCAGTGCGCTGGACGGTGATGCCCGCTTTTACCTGCCGTGCGCGGTGAGCGCGTGTGAACAGGGTGTGGCGCGCGCGCATTTGATTTCGCGTCACGCCGACGGCGCGTTGTTGCAGGAGTTGTTCACGCACCAGGGGGTGGGCACCATGATTGCGCCGGACCCGGTAGAGAATTTGCGTGACGCCAAAATCACCGACATCGGCGGCATTTTGCAGCTGATCGAGCCGCTGGAAGCCGACGGCACCCTGGTCAAGCGCAGCCGCGATTTGCTGGAAATGGAAATCGGGCGCTTCAGTGTACTCGATCGCGATGGCATGATTATCGGCTGTGCGGCGCTTTATCCGTTCGCCGAGGAGCGCGCCGTGGAACTGGCCTGCGTGGTGGTGCATCCCGACTTTCGCGGCCGCGATGCGGGTGAGCGCCTGCTGGCGGCGATGGAACAACGCGCGCGTCGCAAGCGTTTCAAGAAACTGTTCGTGCTCACCACGCGCGCCGAACATTGGTTTATCGAACACGGCTTCGTTGAAGTGGATGTCGATGAATTACCCGCGCAAAAGCGCGAGATGTACAACTACCAGCGGCGCTCGGTCGTGCTCACCAAGAAGCTGTAAGGGCTGGGGTATGAGTACAAACCACAAGCATCTGCTGCAAAAACATGGGCCCTTTGCCGGTCTGCTGTTGCTGTGCCTGGTGCTGGGCGTGGTGGCCGCCGCCGGCTTCGATGCGTGGACGGACGGCGGCGACAGCGAATCCAGCGGCGCCGGGGTTTGCGCGGCGGGCGCCGCAGCGCTGACGCTGGTGATAGCGGCGGCGATGACCCTGATGAACCGGATGACGCAGGCGCAGTGGCGCGGCACGGCGGCGAGCACCCTGGGTGCGCTGGCCGCCGCCCTGCCTGCGCCCGGCGCGGTGCACGGGGCTGCGCACGACGACAGCGCGCGCGAACGGGAGGACCACGCGCGCATGTGGGCGCTGCTGAGCACCATGGATCTGGGCATTCTTTTCATGTCGGAGCGCGAGCGTGTGGTGTATTGCAACCCCGCGTTTCTGCGCATCTGGAAAGTGCCGCCGGGGCCGGGCGTGATCGGTGCGGCGCTGGACGAGTTGCTCACGGTAACCGGCTGCACGCTGGCGCGGCCCGGCGAACAGTCGCGGTTTGTGATGCGCGCGCCGCCCGGCGACAGTGCCGAAGTCAAGCTCGATTTGCCGATGGCCGACGGACGCTTGATCACGCAGCAAAGCCATCCGGTGAACGATGCGCTGGGCTGCGCGCTGGGCCGCATGTGGGTGTTCGAAGATGTGACGGTGGAGCGGCGCAATGCCAAGCAGCTGGTGCAGTTGGCCGAGCGCGATGCGTTGACCGGGCTCTACAATCGTCACCGCTTCAACGAAGAAATCGTGCGCATGAGCGCTGACGCACAACGCAATGGCACGCGGCTGGCGTTGCTGTTTTTTGATCTCGACGGGTTTAAGCATACCAACTATACCTTTGGCCACCGCGCGGGCGACGCCACGCTGATTAAGGTGGCGAGCGAGATTGGCGGCCAGGTGCGCCGCAACGAGATATTTGCGCGGCTCGGCAGTGATGAATTCGCGATTCTGGTGCCGGACGCGGTAGACGAATTACTCAGAGTGCTGGCGGAAAGAATCACCCGCTCGATCAGTCAGATGCCGATTGTGTTCGAGGGGCAGACGATGCGCGTCTCCTGCAGTTGCGGCATCGCGGTCTCTCCCGACAACGCCACCACGCCCGACACCCTGATGGCGTGCGCTGACGCCGCCATGTATCAGGCCAAAGAGGCGGGCAAGAATGATTGGCGCTTTTACCGTTCGTCCGCTGATGCCACGCAAGCCTCGATGCTGTCGCCGCTGTCGCCCGAGGGGCGCATACGGCACGCGCTGGAAAGCAATCTGCTGGTGCCGCATATCCAGGGCATTTACGCCATCGACAGCGGCGCGCTGCGGCACTATGAAGTGCTGATGCGTGTGCGCGCCCCGGAAAATCCTGACGCCATGCTGCTGCCCGGCGAATTCATTGCGATGGCGGAAAAATCCGACAGAATCGTGGATGTCGACCGCTGGATGCTGGCGCAGGCGATACAAAAATTGGGCGCGGCGCCGGGCATTCCGGCGCTCGCGGTGAACGTCTCCGGCCGCTCGCTGGATGACGAAACGCTACCCGCGTTTATCGCAGCCGAGCTCCAGCGCCACGGCGTAGCGGCGGAACGCCTGTGGGTGGAGTTGACCGAGACCGCGGCGGTGTCGGATCTGCATGACGCGCGGCGCTTTATCGAAGCTTTGCAAGCCGCCGGCTGCGGCGTGAGTCTGGATGATTTTGGCACCGGGTTTTCATCGTTTGCTTACCTCAAGCACCTGAATGTTGATTCCATCAAAATCGATGGGCTGTTCATTCGCGACCTGCCGGAAGATCGCGAGAACCAATTGTTCGTGCAGGCCATCGTCACGGTCGCGCGCGGGCTGCACAAAACCACCATCGCTGAATGCGTCGAAGATGAGGCCACGCTCAAAATACTCGCCACCCTGGGCGTGGATTATGTGCAGGGCTTTCATTTTGAAATTCCGCATGTGCTGTCGGAATTCGGAAAAGCGTGAGCGACGAGGACTTCAAGGAACAACTCGAAACAATGAACGAGGAACTCGAAGTCCTCAATACCGCAGCACAGGAACTGGAAGCCACGATTGCCAGCAACGTCACCGAAATCCTGGAATCATGATTATCCAACGAGCAACAACCCGTGATGCCCTCCCTTCTCCCTCCGGGCTAATCTATGCACACATCTTCTGTAGCCAATTTCCGGCCTTGGTAGATAGCCTCCATACGCTGCAAACCGCGGAGCATGGTGATGGGGCCGGGCTTGGCCTCGGAGGCATATCCTTTCCAGCCGCCCAAACG
>CAMBCF010000129.1 GCA_945864585.1 Bordetella parapertussis
CGCGCAGACCTTGCTGCGCATCGCTGCGTACGCCGAACCGCATCGGCTACGCAAACATCCGCGCGGCCCCAAGGCTCTTGTAAAAAAAGGCTTCGTGTCTCGCCGCGCGGCTCAACGACACGTCGCAACCGCACGCGTTCTTAAGGATGGGAAGATTATATGACCTTGAAAGGGCTGAGGCTCAAACCCCCTCACCGCAGAGGCGCAGAGGCGCAGAGGAAACGCAGAGAAAACCTTTGCGTGCAGTTCTCTGCGTCTCTGCGCCTCTGCGGTGAAGCGGTTGAAACTACTCGCGCCGCACGTACCACGCACCCCACAGTAGCGCCGCGCCCATGGCGAAGAACACCGGTGTCATGCCGAGTGCAGCGCCCAGCGCGCCAAAAATCAGCGGGATGCCTGCCTGCGTGATGTTGAGCAGCAGTGTGCGCATGCCGACGGCTTCCGCACCACGTCCGGCGGGGGCTTTCTCGTAGAGCATGGCCATGAGGATGGGCTGGGTGCCGCCGAGGCCTATGCCCAGCACAAACGACACCGCCATCAGCAGCGGCACGCTTTGCACCAGCGGAATCAGCGCCAGCATCACGCCGGTGAGCAGCAGGGCGCAGATCAGCAGTTTGCGTTCATCGAAGCGATGCACCACCCACGGCAGAATCAGGCGGAAGACAAAAGTCGCGGCGCCAAACGAGCCCAATATCAGCCCGATGGTCGAGGCTGACAATCCGATGCCGGAGCCGTGTATCGGCATCACAAACGAGTATAAATCCCAGCACATCGACAGCAGACCGCTGATGATGAAGACGCGCAGCATGGCGGGTATGCGCAACAAATCGGCAATGCGTTTTTCGGCGGCATGGGGCGTAACGGCGGCCGGTTTGTGATGCTGCGTGATCGCGGGCTTGCGCAGCTGTATCAAGGCGAGTGTGGCGACGACGAAGCCCGCGCACAACAAGAACGTGTTGCGGTAGCCGAAGCCGTCGATGGCAAAGCCCGCGGTTACCGGCCCGACGAAACCTGAGGTAGAAAACGCCAGCGCCAGCACGCTGAAATTGCGCGTGCGATCCTTGGGCCGGCCCACCAGCGCCGCCGCCTGATTGACGCAGATGTGATACAGCATAAAGCCGCTGCCCGCCAGCACGCTCACCGCGAACAGCGTTTCAATGCGCGGCAAGGCGAACGCGAGCAGCATGCCCGCCAGCACCAGCGCCGCACCGAGCAGCATGGGTTTGTAGACGCCACTGCGATCGATGCGGCGCCCCCAGCGCACCGAGAACACCATCGGCACCACCGCGATCAGCGAAATGATGATACCTATCGTGAGCGGTGTGGCGCCCAAATGCAGCGCAAACAGCGACAGCGTAACGCGCGCACAGGCGAACGCCATGTGCGGCAATATGGTGAGCAGAAATATGAGGCTGATACTCACGCGGGATTTATCGTGCAGGGCAGCCACGAACTCGCAGCGTTGATGACCCATGGCGACGACATTCAGCGCCGCGCTTACCAGATCGAGTCCATCGAGAAAATGGCCGACAAGGTCACCCACGGCGTGATTGAACTGCTGCACAAAACGTTCATCACGCCGCTGGATCGCGACGAGATTCACCAGTTGATTACGCGCATGGACGATATTCTCGACCTGATGGAAGACGCAGCGCAGTCGATTTTTTTGTATGATGTGCAGATCATACCGCCCGCAGCCGCCAAGCTCGCGGAATTGTGCGTGGCGTGCTGCGAACAGGTCAAGATCGCGGTGGACTTGTTATCCAATATGGAAAACGCCAAGGCGATTCTTGTGGCCTGCGATGAAATTGACCGCCTCGAATCCCATGCCGACCACGTGATGCGCTCGGCTATCGCCACGCTGTTTCGCGACGAGCCCGACGTGCGGCAAGTGATCAAGCTGCGCTCTATTTTTGAACTGCTCGAAACCGTGACCGACCGTTGCGAGGACGTGGCCAATATCATCGAAGGCATAGTGCTGGATAACTCCTGATTGTTGCTGATGGGGCGTTCGGACAATCACGCGCGAGAAAGTGGCACATGACCTTCAGTTTCGAAGTGCTGGTGTTTTTGATTACCGTGGCGCTGCTGTTCGATTTCATGAATGGCTTTCACGACGCCGCCAATTCGATCGCAACGGTGGTGTCCACCGGCGTGCTGAAGCCGCATCAGGCGGTATTGATGGCGGCGGCGTTTAATTTTATCGCGCTGTTTGTGTTCCAGTTGAAGGTCGCCACCACGGTGGGCAAAGGCATAATCGACGCGGATATCATCGATCACTACGTGGTGTTCGGCGCGCTGTCCGGTGCTATCGCATGGAACATCATCACCTGGTATTACGGTATTCCGTCGAGTTCGTCGCACGCGCTGATCGGCGGGCTGGTAGGCGCCGCCATCGTCAAGGCGGGCGCCAGTTCGCTGGTGTCCAGCGGACTGATCAAGGTGGTGGCGTTTATTCTGATTTCACCGCTGATGGGGTTTTTGCTCGCGTCGCTGCTGCTGGTGATCGCCACGCATCTGGTGCGCCGGGTGACGCCGTACCGGGTCGATAAATGGTCGCGGCGGCTGCAATTGGTATCGGCGGCGATGTATTCGCTCGGCCACGGCGGCAACGACGCGCAAAAAACCGCCGGCGTTATCTGGATGCTGTTGATCGCCTATGGCGCAAGCGGGGCCAAGGACGGGATACCGTACTGGGTGGTGATCGCGTGTTACGTGACGATTGCGCTCGGCACCCTGTTTGGCGGCTGGCGCATCGTGAAAACCATGGGGCAGCGCATCACCAAGTTGAAGCCGTTTCACGGCTGCTGCGCGGAAACCGGCGGCGCGATTACCTTGTTTATGGCCACCGGGCTGGGTATCCCGGTTTCAACCACGCACACGATTACCGGCGCCATCGTCGGTGTGGGTACCGTGCGCGGCTACAAGGCGGTGCGCTGGGGTGTTGCGGGCACTATCGTATGGGCTTGGCTGTTGACCATACCGTGCTCCGCATTCATGGCGGCAGTAGCATGGTGGATCGGCACGCACATTTTTTAAGTGCAGGGATCAGGACTGAGGATTCAGGACTGAGCAACATCACGCGACGTCGCGTCCCTCAGTCCTCAGTCCTCAGTCCTGTTTTTACGGCGCCAGCCGTTGCAGCGTCCAACCTTGCGCTGACTGGCGGTAGACCAGCCGGTCATGCAGGCGGTTTTCACGGCCCTGCCAGAATTCAATTTCCACGGGCATTAAACGGTAGCCGCCCCACTGCGCGGGTCGCGGCGGCGCGTCGCCGGTGGTGCGGGCAACTTCCACATAGCGCTGCTCCAGCGCCGCGCGGCTGGCGAGCACCTCGCTTTGCGGCGAGGCAATGGCCGCATGGCGGCTGCCCAGCGGACGGGTGGCGAAGTAGGCATCCGACTCGGCGGCGCTGACGCGGCTCAAGGCGCCGTCGATGCGTATCTGACGTTCGAGCGGCAGCCAGCCGAAAAGCAGTGTAGCGTTTGCGTTGGCGTCGATGTCGCGGCCTTTGCGGCTTTCATAGTTGGTGTAGAAAATAAAGCCGCCGTGATCCACGCCTTTGAGCAGCACCAGACGCAGCGACGGCTTGTGTTCGCGCGAAACGGTCGCCAGCGACATGGCGTTGGGCATGGTCAGTTCGGCTTTCATGGCATCGTCGAACCAGCGCGCGAATTGCGCCAGCGGATCGGCCAACACCTCATTTTCGTCGAGTCCGTCGCGCATGTACTCCTGGCGCAAGTGGGCGAGATCAAGCATGATGGATAGCGCTCAACGATATTTCACTTCTTGCCCTGCCGCGCTTCCCACTCGGCCGCAAGCTCGCGATTGGTTTTGTAGTGCGGTACTTTTAAGGCGAGCCGCTTCCACGATTGCAAGCGCGGGATACTGCCTTGCACTTCGGTCTTCCAGTAATTGCCGCCGAGTTCGAGGTTGCGCTTTTCGTCCATCTCCCAATATTTTTTCGAGTTGCCGCCGCCGAATATGAACAGCCGGCCATTCACGATCTTGAAGGTGTCGTGATTGCCGCCGAGCGGTATCGCGTAGACCAGGCCGTTGGCGCAGAAACCGTTGTACTGCGGTTTGTATTTGTCCGGGCTTTTCACGAACAGCGCGCGGTTTTCCTCGTTCAAAAAGCGGTAGGTAACGCCCTCGTGCTCGACCTTGAAAGCAGGGCTGCCGGGCGCCGGCTTGGCGAGGATGAAATAGCTCACCGGGTCGTGCCCCTTGAGCATGAGCCTGCCATCGTCACCGTCGCTGACGGTGTTGTGGGTGGCGCAGCCCCCGAGCGTGAGCAGCAGAGCAGCAAGTAATATGAGACGACGTGTCATGGCGGTGTCCTCGAGTGGATTGCAAGAAATTATAACCCCGCATCCGCTATACTGCGCAGCGGCAGCACACTGAGGAAAAGCTATGTCCGAAATTGCCATCAGCAAAATCGCCGGCGCCATCGGCGCCGAAATCGGCGGCGTCGATCTGCAGCGCGAGCTCCCGGACGAAGTCATCGCCAAAATCCGCCGTGCGTGGCATGAGCATGTGGTGATTTTTTTTCATGATCAGGAACTCACCAGCGCGCAGTTTCTCGCGTTTGCCGAACGTTTCGGCAAGCCGGTGGAGTATCCGTTTATCCGCGGGCTGGAGGGCTTTCCGGTGATCACGCCGGTGATCAAGCTCGAACACGAACGCACCAATTTCGGTGGCATGTGGCATTCGGATACCACCTATCTCGAACAGCCGCCGATGGGCACTTTTTTGATCGCGCGCGAGCTGCCGCCGCACGGCGGCGACACCTTGTTCGCGAATCAGTATCTGGCGTACGAGGCGTTGTCCGATGGCTTAAAGCAGACGTTGGCAGGTTTGACGGGCGTGAGCAGCAGTGCCAAAGCCGACGTCTCGAAATCGCGCGAGGATCGCTTGGCTGACAGTCCCACCGCGCGCGCGCACGAGGTGTTTGAGGCCGAGCACCCGGTGGTGCGCACGCATCCTGAAACGAGACGCCGCGCACTGTATATCAATGGCGGGCATACCGTGCGCTTTAAAGGCTGGAGCGAAGCAGAAAGCGCGCCGTTGCTCAACTATCTGCACCAGCATCAAGTGCGCGCCGAGTTTACCTGCCGCTTCCAGTGGCGCACTGGCTCGATTGCACTGTGGGATAACCGAGCGGCACTGCATTTTCCGGTAAACGATTATCACGGCTATCGACGCGTGATGCACAGAATTACCCTGCAGGGGGACCGCCCACGATAACTTTTCCGGGGGCGTGTATGAGCACAACGAAACGCCAAGGTGCTACGCACCGACATCTTGAAATGGGCGAAGGTAGTGGAGGATTTTGGGGCTACGCTGGATTAGCTTGCCCTACATGGACCGCGTAGCTTGAAGTTGTAGCCCGGATGCAGCGCAGCGAAATCCGGGAATCGCCTTCGGGTAAGCAAACTTTCAGGGCGTTCCTCACAGTGGCCCCGGAATACGCTGCGCTTCTTCCGGGCTACATGTTACCGGGAGCGGGTTGCCAAAAACGCCGCCAGCACGCGCGAGGTATGCGAGCGTTGCGGCAGCCGCGCGAGGTCCTGCGGTGTGCCTTGCGCGACTATGCGCCCACCCGCGTCGCCGCCTTCGGGACCGAGGTCGATGATCCAGTCGGCATCGGCGATGACATCGAGGTTGTGTTCGATCAGTACTACCGTGTTGCCGGCATCGACCAGCCGGTGCAGCACGCGCAGCAGTTTTTCCACGTCGGCCATGTGCAGGCCGACGGTGGGTTCGTCGAGGACGTACAGCGTGTGGTTGGAACTTCTTCCCTCACCCCCGACCCCTCTGCTCCGCTCCAAGTGTTCCCTTGTCCCGGGGGGAGAGGGGAGAATTCTTACCTTGGCGAGTTCTGTCACCAGTTTGATGCGCTGCGCTTCGCCGCCCGAAAGCGTGGGGCTTTGCTGGCCTAGGGTTAAGTACCCCAAGCCTACATCCTGCAGCAGTGTCAGCGCATGATGTATCGCTGCATGCGCGGCGAAAAATTCCACTGCTTCATCCACATTCATGCGCAGCACCTCACCGGCGGATTTGCCTTTGAACAACACGGCGAGTGTGTCGGCGTTAAAGCGCGCGCCGCGGCAGGTTTCGCAGGCGACACGCACATCGGGCAGGAAACTCATCTCGATTTTGCGCATGCCCTGGCCTTCGCAGGTTTCGCAGCGCCCGCCGTTGGTGTTGAAGGAAAAGCGGCTCGCGCTGTAGCCGCGCATGCGCGCTTCGGGCACCTCCGCGAACAAGCGGCGTATCGCGTTCCAGAATCCCACGTAGGTGGCGGGGCAGGAACGCGGGGTTTTGCCGATCGGTGTTTGATCGACTTCGAGCACCCGGCCTACTGCTTGCCAATCGGTTAGAGGTTTGTAACTATCTGTTTTTATTGAATTATTTTTTCTTTGAGTTTGGCTCAATAGATGCGAGAGCTGCGCGTGCAACACATCGCGTGCGAGCGTGGATTTACCCGAACCCGATACACCGGTGATCGCGGTAAAGCGCGCCAGCGGCACACGCACGCTGATGGATTTCAGGTTGTGCAAGGTTGCGCGGTGTATGCGTATGGCGGGTGTGCTGCGGTTCACCACGCGCGGCGGGTGCAGCGGATGCATCAGCGGCTGCAACAGAAAGCGCCCGGTCAGTGATTGCGGATTGCGCATAAGGTCATCCGCCGTGCCTTCGGCGATCACCGCGCCGCCGCGTTTGCCCGCGCCGGGGCCGAGATCGATCACGTGCGCCGCGCGGCGTATGGTGTCTTCGTCGTGCTCCACCACCACCAGCGTGTTGCCCTTGGCTTCGAGTTTTTGCAGCGTGTCGAGCAGGATTTTATTGTCGCGTGCATGCAAGCCGATGGTGGGCTCGTCGAGGATGTAGCACACCCCGCGCAGATTGGAACCCAGCTGCGCGGCGAGGCGTATGCGCTGCGCTTCGCCGCCGGAGAGCGTGGGCGCGGCGCGATCCAGTGCGAGATAGCCGAGACCCACTTCATCTAGAAAGGTGAGGCGTGTGCGTATTTCGGCGAGCACATCGCGCGCAATGGCGGCGGCGCGGCCTTTCAAGGCAAGCTTGCCGAAGGTGGCGGCGACTTTGGTCACCGGCAAAGCGGTAAGCTGCGCGATGGATTGCCCGTTGAGGCGCACCGCCCGCGCGTCGCGATTCAGCCGCTCACCATTGCAGGCAGGGCAGGGTTCTTCAATTTGCAGCCATTCGAGCCAGGAATCGAGCACGTGTTCTTCAGTGCCGGTTTTTTCGCGCTCGGCGTCCCACTCAAAACCGGCGAGCTTCAAGCCGGTGCCGTAGCACGCAGTACACCAGCCGTGACGTGAGTTGAATGAAAACAGGCGCGGGTCGAGTTCGGGAAAACTGCGGGTGCACGAAGGGCAGGCGCGCTTGGCCGAGTACGCGGTTTGCGGCAACTGCGGCATGTGTTTATCGTGCTTGCTGATAGCGCGCGCGAGCGCGTCGAGCCGGCCGATGACGTAAACCATGCCTTTGCCGTGATCCAGCGCCTGCGCCACGCCTGCGCGCAGCAGGTGCTCGTTCTCGGGCAACACATGCACCTCCATCACCGGCAGTTCGATGGTGTGCTCGCTGAATCGTGCAAGGCGTGGCCACTGTGCCGTGGGCAGAAACGCGCCATCGACTCTGAGATGGGTGTGGCCCTTGGTCGCTGCCCACTTCGCCAGATCGGTGTAGTAGCCCTTGCGATTGACCACCATCGGCGCCAGCAGGCCGACGCGGTCGCCGCGCGAGCGGCGCATGATGCTGGCGACGATGGATTGCGCGCTCTGCGGCTCGATCGCCACGTCGCAGTCCGGGCAGTATTGCGTGCCGAGTTTCACATACAGCAGGCGCAGAAAATGATAAATCTCGGTGAGGGTGGCTACCGTACTCTTGCGTCCGCCGCGGCTGGTGCGCTGTTCGATAGCGACGGTGGGTGGTATGCCGGTGATACTGTCCACATCCGGGCGCGATGCGCCTTGCACGAACTGGCGCGCATAGGCGTTGAGCGACTCGAGATAACGGCGCTGCCCTTCGGCGAACAGAATGTCGAAGGCAAGGGTGGATTTGCCGGAGCCTGAGACGCCGGTAACCACGGTAAATTTGCCGCGCGGGATATCGACGTCGATGTTTTTAAGGTTGTGTTCACGGGCGTGGTGGATGGAAATGCAGTGTTGAGGGTTGAGTGTTGAGGGTTGAGGGTTGAGAGCAGCAGCCTTTGCGGGCGTTAGTTCATGATTGTATTGCCGCAATGCTTTGCCCGTATGCGACTCTGCATGCGCCATCACCTGCTCCGGCGTGCCGACACACACGACCTCGCCACCCGCCGCGCCTCCTTCAGGCCCCAGATCAATAATCCAGTCGGCAGCGCGTATCACATCAAGATTGTGTTCGATCACCACCAGCGAATGCCCCGCAGCGATCAACTCTCGAAACGCGCGCAGCAGTTTGGCGATGTCCTCGAAATGCAGTCCCGTGGTGGGTTCGTCAAACAAAAACAGAGCAGCGCGCGAGGCCATCGAGGACGTCTTGCGCGCGGCCTCAGTCAGATGCCCGGCCAGCTTAAGCCGCTGCGCTTCGCCGCCCGATAAGGTAGGCACCGGTTGTCCGAGGCGCAGGTATTCCAGACCCACGTCCGCCAGCGGACGCAGTGCGGCGCACACCTTGGGTTCCGCGGCGAAAAATGCCAGCGCTGCATGCACTGTCAGGTCGAGCACATCGGCTATCGATTTGCCGTCGAGGGTGATTTCCAGAATCTCCGGCCGATAGCGCCGGCCGTCACAATCGGCGCAGCGCAGGTACACATCCGACAGGAACTGCATTTCGACATGCTCGAAGCCGTTGCCGCCGCACGCCGGACAGCGGCCGTTGCCGGAGTTAAAGCTGAAGGTGCCCGCGGTATAGCCGCGCTCGCGTGCCAGCGGCGCCTTCATGTAGAGGTCGCGGATGGCGTCGAAGGCGCCGACATAACTCGCCGGATTGGAACGCGTGGTGCGGCCGATTGCGGACTGATCGACCATCACCACGTCGGTAACCTGTTGGTGGCCGGTGAGTGCGCGATGCGCGCCCGGATTTTCGGAAGGTTTGCCTTTGGCTTTCAACAGTGCGGCATACAAAACGTCCTGCACCAGCGTTGATTTGCCGGAACCCGACACGCCGGTAATGCACACCAGATGCCCCAGCGGAATCGCGACGTCGATGTTTTTTAGATTGTGCTCGCTGGCGCCACGCAATTCGAGTTTGCGTGTGCCGGGATGTGGAGCAACGCCACGCATGCCATGGTCGGCGCGCAAGCTGCCGGCAAGGTATTGCCCGGTTCTGGACGCGCTGGTTTTTATCAGCCTATCTGCATCCCCAAAATAAACGATCTCGCCGCCGCGTTCACCCGGCCCCGGCCCCATATCGAGTATGCGGTCAGCGGCCAGCATCACTTGCGGATCGTGCTCGACCACCACCAGTGAATTGCCCGCGTCGCGCAGCTTGTGCATGACGCCGATCACGCGTCCCATGTCGCGCGGATGCAGGCCGATCGACGGTTCGTCGAGCACGAACAGGGTATTGGTGAGCGAGGTGCCCAGTGCCGTGGTGAGATTGATGCGCTGCACTTCGCCGCCGGACAGCGTGCGTGATTGGCGGTCGAGTGTGAGATAGCCGAGGCCCACGTCCGCCAGGTAATCCAGTCGCGTGCGGATTTCTTTGAGCAGCATCGCCGTGGCGTCGTCCGCCATTTGCGGCAAGCGCAGTTGCTGCATGCGGCTGCGCACCGTGTCCAGCGGCAGCAGCATCAGATCGTGTACCGTGAGGCCGGGCAGTTGCGCGAGTTTCTTTTCGTCGAAGCCTGCGCCGCGCGGCAGAAAGTGTTCTGCCGCGTTTGCGTCAGAACCGAGGCGCCACGACAGTGCCTCAATCTTCAAACGCGCGCCGCCACAGCTGTTGCACGGCGTGTAGGCGCGATACTTCGACAGCAGCACGCGCACATGCATTTTGTAGGCCTTGGTCTCCAGCCATTTGAAAAAGCGCGCCACCCCGTACCACACGCCAGGCCATGATTTGCGCCAGCTGATCCATTCCGCTTCGCCGTTGATCACCCAGCGCTTCTGCGCCCTGGACAGTTCACGCCAGGGCGTATCGAGCGGGACACTGCGTTTTTTTGCGTATTTTTCAAGGTCGTCCTGACATTCCTTGTTGCTCGGTGTCTGCCAGGGTTTGACCGCGCCCTCGCGCAGCGTTTTCGATTCATCGGGAATCACCAGGCCGTAGTCAACCCCGATCACGCGGCCAAAACCACGGCAGGTGTCGCAGGCGCCGAGCGGGGAGTTGAATGAGAATAGACTGGGTGAAGGCTCCTGATAATGAATATCGCAATCGGGGCAGTGCAGGCCGGTGGAAAACTTCCACACTACTGCTCCCTCCCCTTCAAGGGGAGGGTGGGGATGGGGGTGGGGCAGCAGCGCTCCCTGGACCCCACCCCCATCCCAACTTTCTGCTCCGCTCCAAGTGTTCCCTTGCCCCTGAAGGGGAAGGGAAACATCCCGTGTCGCGACATGCACATTCACACGCCCCTGCCCTACCTTAAGCGCGGCCTCGATCGCCTCCACCACGCGCACCGGCTCCGCAGTGCCTGCACGCAAGCGATCCTGAATCACTTCGAGCCGTTGCGCATCTTCATACAAAAAGCGTGTGTAGCCCTGCGCTGCCAGTAGTTTTTTGATTTCTGCAACGCTAAAGTTTTTCGGCACCGGCACTGGAAACGCCACCGTCAGGCGCGGATCCCCCGCCGCTGCCGCACGCGCCGTCAGCGCTTGCAAAATGCTTTGCGGCGTATCGCGCACCACCTTCGTCCCGCAACCCCGGCAATACAGTTCGGCGGCGCGCGCATACAGCAGCTTGAAGTGATCGTTCAGTTCCGTCATGGTGCCAACAGTCGAGCGCGAGGTGCGCACCGGGTTGGTCTGATCGATGGCGATGGCGGGCGGTATGCCTTCGATGGCATCGACCTGCGGCCGGTCCTGCCGATCCAGAAACTGCCGCGCGTAAGGCGAAAACGTTTCCACGTAGCGCCGCTGGCCTTCGGCGTAAAGCGTGTCAAACACCAAGGACGATTTGCCGCTGCCTGATACGCCGGTGACGACGATCAATTCATTGGTGGGCAGATCGAGCGACAGATTTTTGAGATTATTCTGTCGCGCGCCACGAACGCGGATGAACGCCATCACGAGCCTTGGAGTTGGTTAGAAAGTGAGCAGGAAAGCGAGCGAGGATACAGGCGAAACGACGTGACCGATTTTACCCTGCCTGTCGTTGCGGATACGCGACAGTGCGCGAATTCTGTCCTACACTCTTTGAGTTTTACCAATCCCGGAGGGCCTTATGCCGCGTCCAGATATCAAAAGGATCAAATAATCATGAAAGCCGTACTACTCACCGGCCCCGGCCAGCCCTTTGAACTCGCCACCGTAGCCGACCCCACACCCGGCCCCTTTGAGGCCGTAGCGCGCGTGCTGGCGTGCGGCGCCGGCCTCACCATACATCACGCGCGCGCGGGACGCCTGAAGCTCAACCACTATCCGCGCATCATCGGCCACGAGATCGCGGGCGAGATCGTCGCGGTAGGCGCCGGTGTCACGGATGTCAAAATGGGCGATGGTGTCACTGCGTATTTTTATTTCAACTGCGGGCATTGTCACTGGTGCCGCATCAATCGCGAGACGCTGTGCGAGAATTTCGGCGGCTACGTGGGCCGCGAATCCGACGGCGGCTACGCTGAATACATCAAGTTGCCTGCGCGCAGTTTCCTGAAATTTCCCGAAGGTATCGACTGGCGCAAAAACCCGGCTGAGGCCGGCGTGATCTGCGATGCACTGGCAACGCCGGTGAAAGTGATCCGCCGCGCGCGCGTGACACCGCATGACACGGTGTTGGTATTCGGCGCGGGCGGCGGCCTGGGCATACACATGCTGATGGTCGCGCGCTGGGCGCGTGCGAAAAAAATTATCGCGGTGGATAAATCCGCAGCCAAGTTTGAGACCGCGGTGAAGTGTGGCGCTGATATCACCATCGATGCGTCTGCGGGACGCGTCGCCGAACAATTGCTGGAAGCCACGGGCGGTAAAGGCGTCGATGTCGCCATCGATTTTGTCAGCAGCGCCAGCACCCTCGAACCCGCGCTCGCCTCGCTCGGCAAAGGCGGGCGGCTGGTCACACTGGGCGGCCACGGAAAACCGTTCACCGCCGATCCGGCAAAAATATTGCGCAATGAAATTGAAATCCTCGGCAGCCGCTATGCCACGCGCCAGGAAGTGATGGAAACGCTGGAACTGGTTGCGCGCGGTGAGTTCAAGGCGCTGGTCACCGACAAGGCGCCGCTCGAACAAGCCGAGGCGCTGCATCAACGGCTGGATAAGGAATTGATTATCGGGCGGGCGGCATTGGTGATAGGGTAAATATGAATAAAATCAATAATCTACAAACAGTAGGTGTCATCGGCCTCGGCATCATGGGTGGTGCGATGGCCGAAGCCTTATGTGCCGCAGGCAACAAAGTGGTGGGCTACGATCCGGTGGCAGCAGCACGCGCACGTTTGAAAAAAGCAGGCGGCCGCGCACTCGCGTCGGCCACCGCGGTAGCGGCGACGGCGGATGTCATAATCACTTCGCTCGCCAAAGCAAGCGTGCTGGAAGACGTCGTTGAGAAAATTTGTCTGGCGAAGCGCGCCAAGTCACGCGCACCGCTGGTGGTCATCGAAACCAGCACCCTCACCCTCGCCGACAAACAACACGCACAACAGACTCTTGCACGCGCCGGCGCGCAAACGCTCGACTGCCCGATCAGCGGCACGGCGGTGCGCATGAAGCA
>CAMBCF010000130.1 GCA_945864585.1 Bordetella parapertussis
TTGACGATAGCCAGGCCCAAGCCGGTGCCGCCGGTTTCACGCGAGCGACCGCGATCGACGCGATAGAAGCGCTCGGTAAGCCGCGGTATATGTTCGGCGGCGATGCCGATGCCGCTGTCGGTTACGCTGAACACGCCGCGGCCTTGTTCGTCGGTGCGCCACGCGAGCGTGATGTTTCCGCCCGGCGGCGTATAGCGCACGGCGTTGCTTAGCAGATTACCGAAGGCGCTACGCAGTTCGTCGGCGCCGCCCTTGATGCCGGCGCCGGCGGGAACTTGCGCCTCGATATGATGCCGCCCCGCGCTGAGCGCCCGCGCGTCTTCGGCCAGCCCCTGCGCCAGTGCGTGTATGTCCACGCGCGCTTCGCGCGGCGGATGGTCGCCGCCTTCGAGGCGCGACAGCATCAGCAGATCATCCACCAGCTTCAGCATGCGGTCCGATTGCTGCGCCATCAGCCCAATGTGGCGGCGCGCCTGCTCGGCCGGCGCCATCGGCGCATCGTTCATGTGTTCAAGAAAACCGTGGATCACGGTCAACGGCGTGCGCAGCTCGTGCGACACATTGGCGATAAAGTCCCGACGCATGGTATCGGCATGCTCGATCTGCGTGACATCAAAGCTCACCAATAGTTTGCGTCCGTCGCTGAATGGTATGGCTTCGAGCGATAGCACCTGGCCGGGGTTGTGCGCCGGGCGATATTCGAGAATATCGTCAGGCTGAGCGCTCTGCAGAAACGCGGCGAGGCGAGGCACGCGCACAATATTGGTTACACGCAAACCGTAGTCGCGCCCAGCCTGCAAGCCAAGGTGCGCCGCCGCCGTGTCGTTGCACCACAGCAGTTGATCACCGCTGTCCAGCATGGCGATACCGTCGGGCAAGGCCTGCGCGGCCTGCATGAACAGTTCCAGTTCTCTGGTGACGGCTTCGTGTTTTTTGATTTCATGGCGTAGCGCGCGGTAAATGCCTGCGAATGCCAGGCCCCAGGCGCCCCAGGCATCCGGCACGTCATCGGCATGGGGCGATTTCAGCCAGCGTTCCAGGCGCGTGAGCTGACGCACATGCGCCACGTGCAATAGCAACAGACCGCTGCAAGCCGTCGCCCACGCCGCCACCGCGCCATGCCACGCGCCCACGGCAATCGCCACCAGCGCGATGGCAATAAACTTCAGGGTCAGGGAAAACCAGACAGGCATCATGGTGCGCGCGTCGCCTTATTCCATAAGCCGGGGGCGGCGATTATAGCGCGTGCGGCCAGTGTGTTTAGTGTGCCGCCTTGGCGGCCGAGAGTTTGTAGCCCGATCCCCGCACGGTCTTGATGACATCTTCGCCTTCGTCGCCCAGCGCCACGCGCAGCCGGCGAATATGCACGTCCACCGTGCGCTCTTCGATGAACACGTGGTCGCCCCATACCTGATCAAGCAGTTGCGCGCGGGAGTAAACGCGCTCGGGATGCGCGAGAAAGAAATGCAGCAGTCTGAATTCTGTCGGGCCGAGTGCTATGGCCGTGCTACTTAACGTTACCTCATGGCTCACCGGATTAAGCACGAGATCGCCCACCGTTAGTTCCGCGTCCGCTGCATGCGGCGCGCGCCGGCGCAGCACCGCCTGAATGCGCGCGATCAGCTCACGCGGGCTGAACGGTTTGACCACGTAATCATCGGCGCCCTGATCGAGGCCCTTCACGCGGTCGGCTTCTTCGCCGCGCGCGGTAACTATGATCAACGGCAGCTCGGCCGTGCGCTGCGTTTCGCGCAACTCGCGCGCCAGCGCAAGCCCTGATTTGTTGGGCAGCATCCAGTCGATCAGCACCGCATCCGGCAGTTCATTACGCAGCGACTCGAGCGCATCCTCGGCACTCGCCGCGGTGAACACCTCCATGCCGGCCTGCTCCAGCGTGTAGCGCATCAACTCCTGCACCGCCGGTTCGTCCTCGACCACGAGTATGCGTGCCGCCATCAGGGCTTGCCTTCTTCGGAAGCTGCGCCCGGATGGCGTACATCGGTGCCGTGAACGATGTAGATCACCTGCTCGGCAATGTTCTTGGCGTGGTCGCCGACGCGTTCAATCGCCTTGGCGATCCACACGATGTCGAGCGCTGTGGAAATGGTGCGCGGGTCTTCCATCATGTAGGTAATCAACGTGCGCACGATGGCGCGGAATTCCGTATCGATCAATCGGTCTTCGGCGATCAGCTTTTCGGCTTCGTCGGCATCGTGGCGCGCCATCGCGTCCAGCACGCGCCGCAGCAGGGCGACCGCCATGTTGCCGGTCTGGCGTACATCGACGAAGTGCGGAATGCTCAGCGCGCCGCGGTCATAGATCGAGCGCGCCATGCGCGCGATTTTCTCGGCTTCGTCGCCGATGCGTTCGAGATCGGTGACGATCTTGGAAATACCCATAATCAGCCGCAGATCGCCTGCCGCCGGCTGACGCCGCGCCACGACGTGTACACAGGCATCGTCAATCTCTTTTTCAAGCGTGTTGACGCGGCGCTCGCCGTCCATCACGCGCGAGATGACGTCGTTGTCGCCGCTGGAAAAGGCGTTGATCGCTCCCAGTATCTGCGCTTCGACAAGCCCACCCATTTGCAAAACGCGCGAGCGGATATCTTCAAGATCGGCGTCGAATTGGCGGGAAAGGTGTTCGCTGGGAGCCATGGTTTATTTACCTTCGATGTTTAGGTCCACTCAACCAAAGCGCCCGGTGATGTAGGCTTCGGTTTGCGGATTTTTCGGCTTGATGAAGATGTCGTCGGTCCAGCCGAACTCGACCAGCTCGCCAATGTACATATACGCGGTAAAATCCGATACGCGCGCCGCCTGTTGCATGTTGTGGGTCACGATGAGTATCGTAACCTTTTGTTTTAATTGAGAAATTAACTCCTCAATACTGGCAGTGGCGATCGGGTCCAGCGACGATGTGGGCTCGTCGAACAGCAGAATTTCCGGCTCGGTCGCCAGCGCGCGCGCAATGCACAGACGCTGTTGCTGGCCGCCGGAGAGATTGAATGCCATGTCATTCAGGCGGTCTTTCACCTCGTTCCACAGTGCCGCGCTATGTAGCGCTTCTTCGACTTTTTCTTCGAGCACCGTACGCTTATGTACGCCGCGCACGCGCAGGCCGTAAGCGACGTTTTCAAAAATGGATTTGGGAAACGGATTCGGCTTTTGAAACACCATCGACAGCCGCATGCGCACTTCAATGGGATCGACCGCGGGGTCGATCAGGCTCACGTTATCCGGCAGCAAGCGAATTGCGCCTTCGTAACGGTTGCCCGGATACAGGTCGTGCATGCGGTTGAAGCAGCGCAGAAACGTCGATTTTCCGCAGCCGGACGGGCCGATCAAAGCGGTAACGCGCTTGTCGTAGAGCGTGAGGTTGATGTTCTTAAGCGCTTGAAAGGCGCCGTAGAAAAAATTCAGTTGATCCGCCTGCGCTTTTAACGGCAGGGTATCGATATTGGGTTTGGGTGCGCTCATGGGATTATTTTTTGCTTACCCTTTTTACCACTTGATGTTGCGACGGACGCGATATCTGAGCCAGATCGCCAGTCCGTTCATCATCAGCGTCATCAGTACGAGAATAAAACCCGCCGCCGCCGCATTGGCATGAAAGGCGGGGTCGGGACGCGAAGTCCAGTTGAAGATCTGTATCGGCATCACGGTGAACGGCGAGGTAAGCCACTCGAACGACAGGAATGGAAACTGCGCCCCGATCGGCGACGGCGGCAGGAACGCAATGAACGTGAGCGCGCCGATGGTGATGATCGGCGCTGTCTCGCCGATGGCGCGCGCCAAGCCGATGATGACGCCGGTCATGATACCGCCCATTGAGTACGGCAGCACGTGGTGTTGGCACACCTGCCACTTCGTCGCACCCAGTGCGTACGCGGCCTCGCGGATGTGGCCGGGAATCGCGCGTATCGCCTCGCGCGTGGCGACAATCACCACCGGCAGGATCAGCAGCGCCAGCGTCAGCCCGGCGGTGAGTATGCTCTGCCCCAGGCCAAACTCGTAGATGAAAAGCCCCAGCGCCAGCAGGCCATAGATGATCGACGGCACCCCCGCCAGATTTGAAATGTTGATCTCGATCACGTCGGTGATCCAGTGGCGCGGCGCGTATTCTTCGAGATAAATGCCCGCCGCCACGCCGATGGGCACGGCCGCGGCCGCGGTGACCAGCATCACCAGCGTGGTGCCGACCCACGCGCTCAGAATGCCGGCGGACCCTGCGCGACGCGACGGAAACTCGGTAAAGAATTCGGGCCGCAACCGCGACCAGCCGTCGATGATCATATCGACGAACAACGTGAGAAAAGTCAGCACGCCCAGCGCCAGCGCGAGGACGCCCACCACCATGAACAGCAAGTCCCAGCGTTTGTGGTGGACGATGTGGGCGCGGATATCCTGCGGGGTGAGACTCATCAGTAGCGCTCCCGGTAGCGGTGTCTTAACCAGTGGCCGAGAATGTTGAATGTCAGCGTGATCAGCATCAGCGTGAGCCCCGCCGCGAAAATGGTCTGGTAGCCTAAGCTGCCGTGCGGCAGATCGCCCAGCGCGACCTGCACGATAAAGGCGGTAATAGTAGCCGCCGGTTCCAGCGGATTCCAGGTGAGATTGGGCTGCATACCGGCGGCGACAGCGAGGATCATGGTCTCGCCCACGGCGCGCGACACGCCAAGAATGTATGCCGCGGCGATGCCTGAAAACGCCGCCGGCACCACCACATTGAGCGCGGTCTGCAGGCGCGTCGCGCCCATGGCGTAGGATCCCTCGCGCAGATTCATCGGCACCGCGCGCATCGCATCCTCGCTGATCGAGCTCACATAAGGCACGATCATGATGCCCATCACCAGCCCCGCCGACAGCAGATTGAAGCCGGGCAGTCCGGGAAATATTTTCTGCAACAGCGGCGTGACAAACAGCAGCGCAAAATAGCCGTAGATGATGGTCGGCACGCCGGAGAGCAGTTCCAGCAGCGGTTTGGCGATCTCGCGCACCTTGCTGGCGGCAAACTCCGACAGATAAATCGCGATGATAGTGCCCATCGGAATGGCGACCAGCAGTGCGACCGCGGAACTCACCAGTGTGCCGGAGAGCAGCACCATGATGCCAAAATGCGCGTCGTCGAACAGCGGGGTCCACTGGGTATCGGTGAGAAAGTCCCAAATTGAAACTTTGGTGAAGAACACCGCCGACTCCTTGACCAGCACGTAGATGATGCCCAGCGTGGTCAACACCGACACCAGGGCCGCGAGGAACAGCAGGCTTTCGATCGCGCGCTCCTTGATGTGGCGCGAGGCTTTGTACGACAGCCGGAAGTCCATGGGCGTGGCAGGTGCTTCTTGGGTGACGTAGATGGCGCTCATATTACATGAAGGCGTACGCGGGTAATGGTGTTGATCGCCTTTTGAAACCAGGGGTCAAATCGAAACGGCGCCAGCCGCAGGGCTGGCGCCGTGCGTGAAACGTCGGAAAACCACTCAGAGCTTGGTTTCCCGCCTCATCAGTTCTTCGATGGTGATGCCGACTTCGGGGGTGCCGCCGAACACCGTGCCGAGCTTGCCTTTCTTAAGGTGTTCCATGTTCAGCGTGTAGGCGCGGTCGGGTAGCGGCACGTATTTCACTTCCCTGGACAGTTTGCTGCCGTGCTTCATGTAGAACTCGACGAATTCGCGCACTTCGGGTTTTTGGTACGATTTTTCGTTCACGTAGATAAAGATCGGCCGCGACAGCGGCGTGTAGCTGCCGTTGAGCACCGATTCCATCGACGGACCCACCGCCGCCTTGGCGCCTTTGCCCATCACCGGCACCGCTTTCAGGCGGCTCATGTTCTCGGCGTAGTAAGCAAAACCGAAGTAACCCAACGCACCCACATCCTGCGCCACACCCTGCACCAGTACGTTGTCGTCTTCGGAGGCAGTGAAGTCACCACGGCTGGATTTGGCTTTGCCGACCACCGCTTCGGTAAAGTAGTCAAACGTGCCTGAATCCGCGCCCGGCCCGAACAGCCGGATCGCTTGATCCGGCCATTGCGGATTGACCTGATTCCAGCGCGTCACCTTGCCTTGCGCGCTCGGTTCCCAGATTTTTTTCAGCTCTTCCACCGTAATTTGTTTGAGAAAGGCATTCTTCGGATTGATCACGATGGTGAGTGCATCAAACGCCACCGGCAGTTCGTAATAGCGTATGCCCGCCTTCGCGCAATCGTCCATTTCCTGCTTGAGAATCGGTCGCGAGGCATTGGAAATATCGATTTCGCCGCGGCAGAATTTCTTGAAGCCACCGCCGGTGCCTGATACGCCCACGGTGACCCTGATCGCGTTCTTTTTCGCTTTCTGGAATTCCTCGGCCACCGCTTCGGTTACCGGATAGACAGTGCTGGAGCCATCCACTTTCACCAGATTGGCCTGTGCGTACACCGGGCCTACCGCCACCATCGCCAGCAATGCCGGCGCAGTGAAATTGAATAATGCTTTGATCATGATCGTCCTTTTGTTTGCGTGATTGAAGTTGGCCACGAGTATAGGTGGCCCATGTGACGACAATATGACAGTCTGCCGAGACTCACGAGAATCGTAATAACCATCTGTTTTTAAATGGATTTTGATTATTGCGCGGCACGCTATAATGCCATCTACACCCTTAACAGAAAGCCCATCATGGACATCACGCCGCCCTACGGCTATCAGGAAGTTGTCCCGCTGACCAAAGACCATCGCGTGGTGCTGCCGGCCCAAAACAAATTGCCGCCAGTATTTCGCGGCATGATGGTGATACCGCTGTCGTACAGCGATTCAGCGTCGCCTGCCACGACTACCCGGTGGTGTTTGTCAGCGGAGACCAGGGTAAAACAGCGGTGGCGATGGCGGTGGTGGGCCTTGAACAACAGCACAATCTTTTTGTCGCGCCCGATTTGACCTGGGATCGCAACTTTTACGTGCCCGCCTACGTGCGGCGCTACCCGTTTTG
The DNA here is from genome assembly GCA_945864585.1 of Bordetella parapertussis. GTDB lineage: Bacteria > Pseudomonadota > Gammaproteobacteria > Burkholderiales > SG8-41 > UBA5216. The sequence continues at coordinate 6,972 of CAMBCF010000130.1, forward strand.
CATGACGCGCGTGAAGGTCAGCGGACAGGAACAACCCGAACGCATCGTCTGCATCGAAAAACGCGCGATCAGCGCCAAGGGCGACGCATTGTATGACGCCAAAGGCGAGCCGCTGCCGGTGTGGGAGGGCCTGCGCAAACTGCTGTTTGAATTCGAGGCCGATCTGGCGCGCACCGAAGCGATGTGCAAAATTATGGTCGATGTCGGCCTGCTGGAACCGTTTACCCTGCAAGCCAAACCCGACCACGGCGAGCCATTTACACTGGCCGGCATGTTCCGCGTGGTCGAGCAAAAAATCACCGAACTGCCCGGCGACAAAGTGAAAGAACTGGTGCAAAACGGCGTGCTGCCGCGCATCTACGCGCACCTGATGTCGATGTCGAACTTCACCCGGCTGCTGACGCGCAGGGCGGCACGGGCGCAGCCGCCGGTGCGCAAGGCGGAAGCTAAGGTTTGAACCAACCACAGGAACTAGCCGCCAAAATCCGCGCCAACATCGAGCGCGTGATGTCTGGCCAAGCACAAACGGTAGACAAAGTGCTGGCGGCGTTTCTGGCCGGGGGGCATGTGCTGCTGGAAGACAATCCCGGCACCGGCAAGACCACGCTGGCCAAGGCGCTGGCGAAAAGCGTGGGCGGTGAATTCCGCCGGGTGCAGTTCACGCCGGATTTGCTGCCTTCGGATATTCTGGGGGTGTCGGTATTCAACCCGCGCGATCAGAATTTCAATTTTCATGCGGGGCCCATTTTTACCCAGGTGTTGCTGGCTGATGAAATCAATCGCGCCAGTCCGCGCACGCAATCGGCGCTGCTCGAAGCGATGGGCGAAGGCCAGGTCAGCATCGAAGGCAAGACGCACCCGCTCGACGATTTGTTTTTTGTCATCGCCACGCAAAACCCGGTGGAGTTTCGCGGCACCTATCCGCTACCCGAAGCGCAAATGGATCGCTTCGCGGTGCGCCTGTCGCTGGGCTATGTCGGCGCTGAAGCCGAAGTCGCCATCGTCAACGCGCAGGAGCAGGCGCATCCGCTCGACGCGCTGCAAGCCTGTGTGACGGTGCAGGACGTGCGCACCCTCAAGCAGCAGGTCAAACACAGCCGCGTCAGCGCTGAACTCAAGCGCTACGCTGTCGATCTCGCGCGCGCCACACGCGGCGCGCCGTCGGTGCAACTGGGCGCAGGACCGCGCGCTTCACTCGCGCTTGTGCGCATGGCGCAGGCGCTGGCCCTGGTGCAAGGTGGCGATTTTGTCACCCCCGATCACATCCGCGATATGGCGGTGAGTGTGCTGGCACATCGCCTGTCACTCGATCCGGCGGCGAAGTTTTCGGGACTCAGCGCGCAGGATGTGGTGGCGGATTTGCTCAAGACCGTGCCGGTGCCAGCGTGACGGGATTAAAAACATTTTAGCCACAGATTTACACAGATGAACCCATTCCCGTCGTTCCCGTCCCCGAATGCTTTAATCGGGGGCGGGAACGACAGGGGAGCGTGTCTTGGTTCTTATCTGTGTAAATCTGCGAAATCTGTGGCGAAAGGGTTTTGACCTGCATGTGGAAATTTGCACACTGGATTTTCGGTTTAGTCGCCGCCAGCCAGCGCATCCTGGAGCGGCGGCTGACGCGCGCCGGCATGCTGGTAAGCGGTGTGCTGGTCGCTACCGGCGCGCTGGGCGCAGACACCAATCAAACGGTCGCGTATCGCATTTTCAGTTTCGCGGTGGCGCTGCTGGCGGTGGCGCTGGCCGGCGCGCTGTTGCAGCGCGGGCGTTACAGCGTTGCGCGCAAGCTGCCGCGCGTGGTGACGGCCGGCGAGCCGTTTCAGTATCGTGTCACCATCGGCAACCTTGCAAGCGCGCCGCGTGACGGGCTGACGCTGATCGATCAACTGGCCGATGCGCGGCCGACCCTGGCGGCGTTTCGCGCGCGCTACAAAGTACCCACCTACCGCTCATGGAAGCAGATGATACGCGACAGCAATGCCTGCGACATCAAGGAGATGGCTTTGCCCGAGATCGCACCACGCAGCACCATCGAAGTGACCGTGGCGGGCCACGCACTGCGCCGTGGCAATCAGCATTTTCCCGGCCTGACGGTGGCGCGTGCCGATCCGCTGGGGCTGGTGCGCGGCTTGTCGCTGCACGCTGAAGCCGCCAATCTGCTGGTGCTGCCCAGACGCTATGCCCTGCCGCCGATCACGCTACCCGGCTCGCGCCGCCATCAACCGGGCGGTGTGGCGTTGGCCTCTGGTATCGGCGACTCCGAGGAATTTGTCGGCCTGCGCGATTACCGTCCCGGCGATCCGCTGCAGCGCATACACTGGAAAAGTTATGCGCGCACCGGCGCACCGGTGGTGCGTGAGTATCAGGATGAATATTTCGAGCGGCATGCGCTGATCCTCGACACCTTTGGCGCCCACACGCAGGCGCTTGCGTTTGAAGAAGCGGTGTCGGTGGCCGCATCGCTCGCCTACACCGTCAACACGCAGGAATGCCTGCTCGATTTGATGTTCGTCGGCAATGCATCGTATTGCTACACCGCCGGACGCGGGCAGTTGCCGGCGGGCAGTCTGATGGAAGTGCTGGCGGGCGTGCAGTTGTGCGCAAGCCAGCCCTTTCAAACCCTGCGCAGCGCCGTCGTTGCGCGGCGCAGTCTGTTTACCGGCAGCATTTGCATACTGCTGGCGTGGGACGAGGCGCGCCGCGAGTTCATCCGCGAATTGCAAATGCTCGGCGTACCGGTGCTGGCGCTGCTGGTGAGCAGCGCGCCGCCCGCCGAGCGCCCGCCGTGGCTGCGCGTGATCGAGCCGGGTAAAGTGCAGGAAGGACTGGCGCGGCTGTGAAAATCCACCCGCTAATGCTGTTGGCCGCCGTCGCTTTCTGGGGCTGGCAATGCGCACAATGGTTTCCCGCCGCCGCCGCGGCGGCGCTGTTGTGCGCGTCGTTTTACACGCGGCTGCGGTGGCAGCAAAACACTGCGACACTACGTCGCGTGGCGGATTTTTGTTCAGTGCTGGCGCTGCTGCTGGGCGGCTATTTGTACGTGAGCTACGGCAATCCGCGCGCGATCATCGCGTTTTTCATGTGGCTGCCCTTGATGTTTTTGCCGCTGGCGCTCACTCACGCTTACGGCGCGGCCCAACGCATGGATTTGAGCGTGCTGTTCTGGAGCCTGCGTCGCGAGCGCTACGCGCAGCCGCCGACGTTTGATCCGTGGTTTCCGTACTACGCCGTGTGGATCATCGCCGCGGCTGCCGCCAATGGCCGCAGCGAGTGGTTTTACGCCGGCCTCGTCGCGCTGGCAGGTTGGCCGCTGGTGCGCATACGCCCCTGGTCGTATCGCGTGGGCAGTTGGGGCGTGGCATTTTCGATGGCGATCGTTTTGGGATTCGGCTTGCAGTATGGCCTGCACCAAACGCAGGCCTGGCTGGAAGACGCAGTGCCGGACTGGATAACCGCCAGCGGCTCGAGCACCGATCCCTATCGCGCCAATACGGACATCGGTCACATCGGCAGGCTCAAGGATTCGGATGCGATTGTGCTGCGCGTGGTTACGTCCGCCGATGCAAAACCACCAAGGCTGTTACACCGCGCAAGTTACAACACCTATTTTGGCGCAACGTGGCTCGCACGCGGCGTGGCGTTTCAAAGTGTGCCCGGCGCCGCCAACGACGTGTGGCCGCTGGCGCCAGCCGACACTGCAGCCACGCGCGCGACGATTCACGACTACACTGCGCGTCCCAATCCGGTGCTCAGTTTGCCCGCCGGCGCCACCGCTGTCGAAGCGCTCAAAGCGATCACCCTGCAGCGCAATGCGCTGGGGGCGGTGCAAATTGTGCGTGAGCCGGGATATTTTTCCTATGTTGCCGCCTACTCGGGCGAGCAGGCATTCGACGGCCCGCCCACCGCGGACGACACGCGCGTGCCGCAGAAAGAGCGCGAATCCTTCGAAGCGCTGGCCATGGAAATGGGCCTGAAACAAATAAAGCCTGATGATGCCGTCACCGCGGTAAGACAATTTTTCGCCAATGGCTACCGCTATGCCACGTTTCAGAAGAACGCACCGCTACTCGGTTCGCCTATCGTCGATTTTCTGCATCGCTCGAAATCGGGACACTGTGAATATTTCGCCACCGCCACCACGCTGCTGTTGCGCGCCGGCGGCATACCCGCGCGTTACGCCACGGGCTTCGCGGTGCTGGAAAAAAGCGAACGCGAAAACGCCTACCTCGTGCGCACGCGCCATGCGCATGCATGGGTGCGCGCGTATGTAAACGGCGCATGGATCGAAATCGACACCACACCGCCATCATGGTCCGAGCTCGAAGCCGCGGACAGCGGCGCGTGGACGAAAGTAACTGATCTGTGGTCATGGCTGCGCTTTCGCGCAGCGCAGGCATGGGCCAACAGCGATGAGCGGCAGTTGCTTCTCGTCGCGTTGATCGTGTTGTTTCCGTTTGTACTATGGCTCGCGTGGCGGCTTTATCGCAGCCGCAGAATCATTAAAAATAATGAGCAAAAACAAATAGTTACATCAACGCTTCGCCTAGGCGTGGATTCGGAGTTTTACCGCATCGAGCAACGGCTAACGGAACAAGGCTGGGGTCGGCGCACGCATGAAACAGCACAGGATTGGATTGCGCGGCTTAAAGCCGAAGCGAGGATGGAAACCACTTTACTTTCTGAAGTCGTGGCGCTGCATAACCGCTATCGCTTTGATCCGGCGGGATTGGACGCTGCGCAGCGCGCCCGGTTAAAAGATGCGTCGAGCGGATGGCTTGCCGGTAGGGCGGGTTAGGCGCGCACTTTGCGCCGTAACGCGCCATGCGCGGGCGGCCGCCGAACGGTGGGTTGCGCTGCGCTAACCCACCCTTGCGCTGGCACGCCAATAACACGAACGCTGCCAAAACATAGGGCGGGTTAGACGCGTCGTTTGTGTCGTAACCCGCCGTTCGGCAGTCACTCGCAAATGGCGGGTTACGGCGCATAGTGCGCGCCTAACCCGCCCTACGGCCCTTCACCCGATACGCGCCAGCCATCATCGCCACTCCCACCAGCACCATCGGAGCCGACAGCCACTGCCCCATCGACCAGCCCATCGCCAGCAGCCCCAGAAAGCTGTCCGGCTCGCGGGCATACTCAACCACAAATCGAAACACCCCGTAGCCGATCAAAAACAGTGCCGACACCGCGCCGCGCGGGCGTGGCCGGGCCGAGTACCACCACAGGATAGCGAACAGCAGCACGCCTTCGAGCGCAAACTGATAAAGCTGCGACGGGTGGCGCGGCAGGCGATCCACCAGCGGAAAAATCATTGCCCATGCCACATCTGTAGGACGGCCCCACAGTTCGGCGTTGATGAAGTTGCCGAGCCGGCCCGCTGCCAGCCCCAGGGGCGCCAGCGGCGCCATGAAGTCGGTGAGATCCAGCCAATGCTGCTTGCGGCAGCGCGCGAACCACGCCAGCGCGACGATCACACCGAGCATGCCGCCGTGAAACGACATACCACCTTCCCATACGTAGAATATCTTCCACGGCACGTTGATGTAATCGCTGAATTTGTAGAACAGCACGTAGCCCAAGCGCCCGCCGAGTATCACGCCGAGGATGCCATAGAACATCACGTCGTCGAGATCCTGCTGCTTCCACCGGCCGTTGGCATTGGCCTTGATGCGCAGTCGCCCGAACCACCACACCAGCGCGAAGCCCAGCACATACATCAAGCCGTA
>CAMBCF010000131.1 GCA_945864585.1 Bordetella parapertussis
GGCGGCTGAACTGGGTTGTGCGCTGGGTGAATACGCAGCGCTGCTGGATGAAGTGACGGCGCTGGTGGAGTGGCCGGTGGTCTACGTGGCGGGGTTCGATGCCGAGTTTCTGTCGGTGCCGCAGGAATGCCTGATACTCACCATGCGCACCAACCAGAAATATTTTCCGTTGTTTGACCAGGCTGGCAAGCTCACCGAGCGTTTTCTGGTGGTGAGCAATATGACTGTCGCCGACTCCAAAAATATTATCCAAGGCAACCAGCGCGTGGTGCGCCCGCGGCTGGCCGATGCGCGGTTTTTTTATGACCAGGATCGCAAGCTGCGGCTGGAATCGCGTGTGCCGGGCTTGAGCAAGGTGGTGTATCACAACCAGCTCGGCAGCCAGCTTGAGCGGGTGCAGCGCATCCAGTTGCTTTCCGGCAGAATCGCGCGCCTGATCGGCGCCGACCCGCTGCTCGCGGAGCGCGCGGCATGGCTCGCCAAAGCCGATCTGCTGACCGGCATGGTGGGTGAATTTCCCGAACTGCAAGGCATTATGGGGCGCTACTACGCGCTGCATGACGGTGAGCCGGCGCTGGTAGCGGACGCGATCGCGGAACATTATCTGCCGCGCTTTGCGGGTGACCAGTTGCCCGCAAGCACGGTAGCATGTTGCGTTGCGCTGGCCGACAAGCTCGACACCTTGATCGGCATCTTCGGCGTGGGCGCGATTCCCAGCGGTGACAAAGACCCGTTCGCGCTGCGGCGGCATGCGCTGGGGGTGATACGCATACTCGCGGAACGCAAACTACCGCTCAACGTGAGTGACCTGCTCACGCTTGCGCGCGAGACTTTCCCCCCGGGGGCGTTGCCGGCGAGCGACGGCAGTCCGCTTGCAAATTGCGCCAGGGCCGCGACCTTTGTGATGGAACGCGCCAAAAGTTATCTGCGCGATCTGGGTTATGCCGTGCTGGAAATAGAATCCGTGCTCGACCTGTCGCCCAGGCCGTTCGAGTATGTGAGCCGGTTGGAGGCGGCGCGCCAGTTTCTCGCGTTGCCCGAATCAGCGGCATTGGCCGAGGCCGACACGCGCATACGCAATATATTGAGCAAATCTGGCGGCGCCGCCCTAGTGGCCCGTGCAGACGTAACCAGGCTGGTGGAAGACGAAGAAAAACAATTACTTGCCATAACCCACCAGTTGCGCACCCAGATCGAACCGTTGCTGCAACAGGGAAAATTCGGTGCAGCGCTGCTGCTTACCGCGCAGCTGCATCAACCGGTGACGCTATTCTTCGCCAAGGTGATGGTTAATGCCGAAGACCCGGCCTTGCGCAACAACCGCTTTGCGCTGTTGCACGAGGTCGCGAATCTCACCAACCGTGTGGTCAACATCTCCAAACTCGCCGCATGAAACTGATCATTCTGGATCGCGACGGTGTCATCAACCACGACAGCGCCAACTATATCAAAAGCCCCGACGAATGGCGGCCCATTGCCGGCAGCTTGAATGCGATATCACAGCTGAATCAGGCGGGCTTTCATGTGATAGTCGCCACCAACCAGTCGGGCATCGGGCGCGGCCTGTTCGAAATGGCGGCGCTCAACGCGATCCACGACAAAATGCACAAGGCGCTGGCGCAGGCCGGGGCGCGGGTGGATGCGATTTTTTTCTGTCCGCATGCGGCGGACGACCATTGCGATTGCCGTAAACCCAAGACCGGCATGCTCGAAGACATCGCCCGCCGCTTGAATACTGCGCTGAAAGGCGTGCCGATGGTCGGTGACAGCATCCGCGACCTGCAGGCCGCGGATGCCGCGCAAGCGCTGCCGCTGCTGGTACTCACCGGCAATGGCAGGAAAACGCAGCGCGACGGCGCGCTACCGCCAGCCACGCGTGTGTATGCCGATCTGGCCGCAGCGGTAGATGCGCTCCTGGTGTGACTGCCCTTGCCGTCCCTGCCACCCTTATCATTCGCGCCCCCCTTGCCGCACTTTCTGTTTCTGCGTGCCTGCCTGTTTGTGCTGTTCCAGCTGGTCATCACGCCGGTTTTTGCGGTTATCGCGCTGCTGACATTTCCCTTGGCACGGCTGACGCGCTATCGCATTATCACCACCTGGACGCGCTGGGTGCTGGGCGCGGCCACTGTGATCTGCGGTATACGTTACCGCGTCATCGGCGCCGAGAATATTCCGCGCGAGCCTTGCGTGATTCTGTGCAAGCACCAGTCGGCGTGGGAAACCATGGCCTTGCAGCTGATTTTTCCGCCACAGGTGTGGGTGATGAAGCGCGAACTGCTGTGGATTCCTTTTTTTGGCTGGGGCCTGGCCATGCTCTCGCCCATCGCCATCAATCGCGGCTCCGGCGTACAGGCACTACGGCAGATGGCGGAGCAAGGCCGCGAGCGCCTCAAGGCCGGTTTCTACATCGTGATTTTTCCCGAAGGCACGCGCATTGCACCGGGCCAACGAGCGGCGTACCATCCCGGTGGCGCCTGGCTGACGGTCAAAACCGGTGCGCTGGCGCTGCCGGTCGCACATAACGCCGGCGAGTGCTGGCGCAAAAACGCTTTCATCAAGCAGCCCGGGTTGATTACCGTGAGCATCGGCAAGCCGATTTCTCCCACAGGATTGTCCGCCGCGCAGCTTAACCAACGCATCGAAGACTGGATCGAAGCTGAAATGCCCAAACTCAAAACCTATGGCGATCCCGGTGAGCACGCAAGGTAGCGCGCAAGTGAGCACGCAAGTGAGCACGCAAGTGAGCACACAAGTGAACGCGCAACTCGAATTGCCGTTTGCGCCGTTGTCGATGAACCCGCTGGTCACGACCTGCACCGTGCTTGAAGGGCAGGCGGTGAATTACATACTGCATCGCAGCCACGGGCGCCGGCGCATTTCATTGTCGGTTGATGAGCGCGGCTTGCGCGTGGGCGCGCCCCTGCGCGCCAGCTTGCGCGAAATCGAAACCGTGCTGCGCGATCACGCGCACTGGGTGGTGCGCAAGCTCGCGGATTGGAACAACCAGCGCCCGCCCGCGCGCCGCTGGGTGTCCGGCGAGACGGTGGCTTACCTCGGATTGCCGCTGCAGATTGAGGTGACTTCCGGCGCCAGCGAGGTGCAGCTTCTACAGTCTCAATTACACATACGCGCCACCGACTTTTCGGCGGCAGCGGTCGCGGCACTGGCCAAACACTGGCTGCGCAGACAGGCGCTGGAACATTTTCACCGTCGCGTTGAACATTTTCGCACGCATGTCACGCTGGAAACGGTATCGATACGCCTTTCCAACGCACGCTCGCGCTGGGGCAGTTGTCATGCCAGCGGCCGCATCTCGCTCAACTGGCGGCTGATCCATATGCCGCAGCAGTTGATCGACTACGTGATCGTGCATGAACTGGCGCACTTACGCGAAATGAATCACTCGCCGCGCTTCTGGGCGGTGGTGGGCGGGGTGATTCCCGATTACGCCGTGCGGCGGCGCGAAATTCGCCGCGAATCGCACCGTTACCTGGTGGATTGAGCCTGTACTCGCGTGATAGACTTTGCGTTGACATTCGGGTTAAACGACATGCGCACGCTGCTCATCTCGATAATTATCTTTTGCACGTTGGCCGCCTGTGGCTACCGCACGCCGCTGTCGCTGCCCAAGCCCGACGCCAAGCCGGTGGCCGCCGCGCCGGCCGGGAGTGACACGAAATGAGCGCGGCCTATGCGCATCCGTTTGTTTACCGCAACGGTGAACTTCATGCGGAGGATGTAGCGCTGGTAAACGTCGCTGCTGCCCACGGCACGCCGTGCTACGTCTACTCGCGTGCCGCGCTGACTGCGGCGTATCAAGGCTTCGATACGGCGTTTGCTGCGCACCCGCATTTGGTGTGTTACGCGGTCAAGGCGAATCCCAATTTGGGCGTGCTCAATCTGTTTGCGCGGCTGGGCAGCGGCTTTGACATTGTTTCCGGCGGCGAACTGGCGCGCGTTATCGCGGCCGGCGGCGATGCGCGCAAAACAGTATTTTCTGGCGTGGGCAAGACCGCCAACGAGATTCGTGATGCCTTAACCGCTGAAATTCTATGTTTTAACGTGGAATCGGCGTCGGAACTTGATCGAATTGACGCTATCGCCGCGACGCTCGGCAAAATTGCACCGATAAGTTTTCGCGTGAACCCGGACGTGGATGCCAAAACGCATCCGTATATCGCCACCGGTCTGAAGCAAAGCAAATTCGGCGTGGCGTATGGCGATGCGCTGGCGCTGTACCGGCGTGCGCACGGTCTTGCGCACGTGAAAATAACCGGAATCGACTGTCATATCGGCTCGCAGCTCACTGAAATTGCGCCGTTCACGGCAGCGCTGGAGCGCGTGATCGCGCTGGTAGAGCAACTGAGCGCCGAGGGCATAGTGCTGGCACACATTGATGTTGGCGGCGGGCTGGGCATTGCCTATCAGATCGAAGAACTCTCGTGCAGCATTGATGAGTACGCCGCCGCCATACTCGAGGGTATTGCGGGGCGCACGGAAAAACTGCTGTTCGAGCCGGGCAGGTTCCTCACCGGCAACACCGGTCTGCTGTTAACGCGGGTCGAATACCTGAAACGCGGCGATGAGCGCAATTTCGCGGTGGTGGATGCGGCGATGAATGATCTGATACGTCCGGCACTCTATGACGCCTGGCATGACATTGTGCCGGTGAGCACCAATGCCGATGCGCTGGAAACGTGGGAAATCGTGGGCCCGGTTTGCGAAAGCGGCGATTTTCTGGGACGTGACCGCAAACTCGCGCTAAAAGAGGGCGCGCTGCTCGCGATACGCTCCGCCGGCGCCTATGGCATGAGCATGAGTTCCAACTACAACACGCGCCCGCGCGCTGCTGAAATCATGATCGACGGCGCGCGCATGCACGTCATACGCAAGCGCGAAACGATCCCGGAACTCCACGCCGGCGAAAGCATCCTTGCGTGAAGCGCGGAAAATTTGCGTTCGGCGTTGTACGAATACAACATTTTTCGAGCCGCGTTATCTCGCACACCACAGTGAAGCGCATAGCGTGGTGTTGTACTAATGGCACAATCGCGATCACCATCACAAAAGAAAGTCAACAAATGTATTGCTTTTTTTTTATGCTGTGGAATAGAATTGGCGCACCATGCATGGTTTCGCTGGTGTGTTGTGTGCTTAGCGTGTGGTTGTTGTACGAAATTGGTACTCATACGCGGTGTGCGGCCAACAGTAGAGTGATGCGGCAGTTGCGCAACGTTCGATGAATTATGGATGGGGCTGCGGAAAAATATCCGTAGCAAACGATGCCAAAGTTAACTTTAAAGGAGACTCACATGGCAGCGAAGAAAAAAGCAGCAAAGAAAAAAGTAGCTAAAAAAGCAGCAAAAAAATAATAGCAGTTGTGTAATCTCAACGGAGACCGATGTTTGGTCTCCGTTGTTTTTTGTGGTGGCGGTTGGGACATCCTCGCACAGCGCAAAAATGCCATCGGCAAGACATCATAAATACTTGTTTAAAAACAAATACTTATAGGGTACCTCAACGTGGGGCGGCGATGGCGCCGGCGCGAAGCGCGTTGCCGCAAGGGCTGCAGATGCAACTGCTTTTTAAACTGCGGTTGCCACGCGCAGCCGTTTCACTTTTTCATATAGCGATTCGGCCTGGCGCCCGCCTCACACCAGGAACAGCGTTGCCAACCCGAGAAAGATGAAAAATCCGCCGCTGTCGGTGATGGCGGTAATCATTACGCTGGATCCTCGCGCCGGATCGCGGCCCAGTTTGTCCATCGCCATCGGTATCAGTACACCCATGAAGGCCGCCAACAGCAGATTCAGCTCCATCGCCAGCATCATCACCAGGCTCAACTGCCAGTTTTGATAAATCAGAAACGCAAAAATACCCACCAGTCCGCCCCAAATCAGGCCGTTCAGCGCGCTCACTCCGAGCTCTTTGGCAAATAGTTTGCCCGCGTTTTCGCGCGTGATTTGTCCCAGCGCCAGTGCGCGCACGATCATGGTAATCGTCTGATTGCCAGAATTGCCGCCGATGCCCGCGATGATCGGCATCAGCGCCGCCAGCGCTACCAGCTTCGCGATCGAGCCTTCGAAGATGCCGATCACGCGCGACGCAACGAACGCAGTAAGCAGGTTAATGGCCAGCCACATCCAGCGGTTTTGCACGCTTTTCCATACCGAGGCGAACAGATCTTCGTCTTCGCGCAAGCCGCCGGCGCTCAACTTTTCGCTGTCGGTTTTTTCGCGCGTGTAGTCCACCACGGCGTTGACGGTCATGCGCCCGACCAGCTTGCCGGCGTCGTCCACCACCGGCGCCGACAGCAAATCGTAGCGCTCGAACGCGGCGGCCACGTCCTCGGCATCGTCGCCGGCGTTGAATCGGGTGTAGTCCTTCAACATCACATCACCCACCACCACGTCAGGATCGGTCACCAGCAGCCGGTTGACCGGCAGCAAGCCCTTCAACTGTTCGGCGCGATCCACCACGAACAACTGATCGGTGTGGGCGGGCAGTTCGTCCAGACGGCGCAGATAACGCAGCACCACTTCGAGCGTGACATCCTCGCGTATTTGCACCATGTCAAAATCCATCAGCGCACCCGCGGTGTCTTCGGCATACGACATCGCCTCGCGCAACTGCTCGCGCTCCGCGGGCGGCAGCAGCTTGAACACATTCTCGATAACCTCGCGTGGCAGATCGGGCGCCAGATCCGCAATCTCATCGCTGTCGAGTTGCCCGGTGGCGGCGACCAGTTCATGGTCGTCCATGTACTCGATAAGGGTTTCGCGCACCGCATCGGATACCTCCAGCAAAATCTCGCCATCACGAGCGGCCTTGACCAGATCCCACACCACCAGCCGCTGCGCCAGCGGCAGGGCTTCCAGAATGTAGGCCACGTCCGCCGGATGCAGCGGATCGAGCAGCGCACTTATGTCGTCGAGGTTTTGCGCCTGGCGCCGGGCATCGGGTGGCGCGCGTCCCGGCTCTTCTGCGGCTGCGGCCGCCAATGCCAGAAACCCGTCGTGTACGCGCAATAAATCAGCGGCGCGTTCGAGCGCTTCGTGCACATCATTTACCTCATGTGCTTCGCGTGCCGCGACAGGGGATTTTCGGGCCGGCTCCATAACACTTCCACGAGGTGTACACGCACACAAGGTCCCCGCACCGGGCGCACCGGGCCTGCGGGGGTGCGCCCGATTTTATGGCTATCCGCTTGTTTTGTCTAAGTTTTTTTTCCGCCCACCGGGCGGGAGGTGCTGAGCATCGCCGCTTGTTCGCGCCGCCATTCAGCGGCATATTCGCAGCCGGCATACTCCGCAAAGTACGGACCACCGAGGGTGTAATGCACCAGTGCCGCATCGGTGCGCGGCGCGTGGTAACCGACCAGATGATTCCAGCGATCCGGCAGCGCGCCGATCAATGCGTCGTCGTTCAACCACTTGAATTGATGCAGTGCCAGCCCCGATGCGCTGTTCACATATGCCGCTGTCAGCGCCTTGCATTTTTTGTTGTTAAACAGCATCACGCTCGACCAGTTCTTTTTTTCATATGTACTCTGGGGTTCGCCCAGAAATTTCGTGGTTTCCCGCGGCACGTGATGGTGCTTGACCACCATCACCGCATAGCGCGCGTCGCGCAGTGCCCACAGCTGCGCAATATCGTCGAGCATCAACATGTCGCAGTCCATGAACAGCGACCAGCCTGCAAAGCCCGCCAGCTGCGGTGTCAGAAATCGCGAAAACGAAAAATCCGTGCTCTGCAGCGGGTGCCGCTCGCGCGTGAGCACGCCCTTCAATTGCGACAGCATCAGCGGCGCGATTGTCACCGGCTGAGTGGCGCGCACCTGTATGCTGTGGGCCAAAACGCTGTACGCCACGGCTTCACGCGGGTCGTAGCCGATAGTGACGGGTATCATCGGAAGAATTTAATTTATTTAGCAGGAAATGCCCAGGCTGCGCCCTGCGAGAATACCATGCGCCCGCCACACGCCGCTGGCGGGCGCTCAGTAATCGATGCAGTGTGACGCGCGCACCGCCTATAATGCCCGACAGCTACACTAGCGCACATCATGGCTCGACCTCCGAACGATCAGCTCGCAAGAGCGCGGGATTTTCTGCACAACGCCAATGTACCTGCTGCGATGGCGCTGGTGGATGCGCTGTTGCGTAAGGCGCCCGCCAACCCCGAAGCCAACTATTTGCTCGGTGTCATGCGGCTGATGGCGGGCGATGCGCCGGCGGCGATGGCAGCGCTGGAAATCACGCTGCGCGCCGATCCGCGCCACGGCGCGGCGCTGGATAGTCTCGGCCTGTGCTACCTCATGCAATCCCGATTTCAGGACGCGGAAAAAGTGCTGCGCAAGGCCGTGGCATTACCCCGCGCACCGGCAGTAGTGTTGATGCGTCTCGGCGTGGCGCTGCTGCAGCAACAAAAGGCCGGTGAGGCGATCACGCTACTGCAACGCGCTACCGCGCTGGCGCCACACGACGCCGATTGCCAGATAAATCTGGGCCGCGCATTGCACCTGGGCGGTGAGGGTGATGCGGCACGCCGCGCGTTTGCCTCTGCGCTGGCGCTGGCGCCCGGCAACGCCGATGCGCTGTTCAATATGGGTGTCATTTTTCTTGAACAAAATCAGTCGGTGACAGCCGGCGAGTGGTTTGACAAAGCGCTGGCGCAGGCGCCGCGTCATGCCGAGGCATGGGTGAATCTGGGCATAGTGCGCGAGCGCCAGCAACAGTTGGAGGCGGCGCTGGCGGCGTATCGCGAGGCGCTTGCCATCGAACCGCGCCTGGCGGCGGCGGGCAACAACCTCGCTCACGTGCTGAGCCTGTTGCATCGCAACCAGGAAGCGCGCGCCCAGTACCTGCTCACGCTGCAACACGCGCCGGATTTCATCGCGGCGCACGAGGGTTTGGCGCTGGCATGCCTGGCACTGGGCCGGGTGGTTGAGGCGATCGCGCATCTTGGCGTCACCGTAGCGGCCGAGCCGGAAAATCGCGGCGCGCTGATGGCGCTGGCCAACGCGCTGTATGAAACCGGCAAACTCGATGAGGCCGAAGCCGTAGCGCAGCGCGCGCTGGAACTCGATCGCGACGCGGCGGATGCCTACGCCTTGTTGGCCAGTTTGCACGGCGTGCGTGGCGTGGCCGAACAGGCGGTGCCGCTGCTGGAAGACGGCTACCAGCGCACCGGCGACGGCGGGCTGCTCGGCATGCTGACCTTTCACTATCGCCAGTTGTGCGATTGGCCGAAATGGGAACGCGCGTGGGCCGCCCTGGCGCCGCGCGTGGATAACGAGGGCGAAGCGGCGCTCGGCAGTCCGTTTTGGCTGCTGTGCGAACCGATCAGCGCGCAGCAGCAGCTCACCTACACGCGGGCGTGGGCGGCACAGCGCTTCAGCGCTATTCAGCCGCTGCCCGCGCGCGCGGCGCCGGCGCACGCGCACCAGCGCGTGCGCATCGGCTATCTGTCGTCGGATTTTCAGGAGCATGCCGCCGCCTACCTGATTGCCGAAGTGCTGGAACAGCATGACCGCAGCCGCTTCGAGATTTTTGCCTACTCGCACGGGCCGCAGGATCACAGTCCGATGCGCCGGCGGCTGCTGGCGGCATGCGAACACTTTGTCGATATCGCATGGGACACCGATGACGCTGCCGCGCAACGCATACGCGACGATGAAATCGATATCCTGATCGACATCAAAGGCTATACGGTGGGTGACAGGCTCACCATCATGGCGCGGCGTCCGTGCGACAACCAGGTCACCTGGCTCGGGTATCCCGGCACCACCGGCGCGCCGTTTGTCGACTACCTGATTGCCGACCCCTACATCATCCGGCCGGGCGAAGAAGCCACTTGTTCGGAGCGCGTATTGCGCATGCCCCATGGTTATCAGCCCAACGACCGCAAGCGTCACGTGGCGCAACCGTTAAGCCGGCAGGCCTACGGATTGCCTGAAAGCGGCTTCGTGTTCTGTTGTTTCAATCAAACCTACAAGATCACCCCGGAGGTATACGCGGCATGGATGCGCTTGCTGCAGCGTGTGCCGCACAGCGTGCTGTGGCTGGTCGATGGCGGCGCCACCGCCACGCGTAATCTCGCCGCCGCCGCGCTGGCTCATGGCGTCAAAGCGGAACAACTGGTGTTTGCGCCACGCCGGCCCTATAGCGAGCATCTGGCGCGCTATCGCGTCGCGGATCTTGCGCTCGATACCTTTCCCTATACCTCGCACACCACCTTGAACGACGCGCTGTGGTGCGGCTGTCCCACCGTGGGTTTGACCGGGGATACGTTCGCCGCGCGCGTTGCCGGCAGCATACTTAGCGCGGCCGGTATGCGTGAATTGATTACCTCATCGATAGAGGCGTACGAGGCGCTGGCATTACGGCTGGCGACAGACGCCGCCGCGCTCAGCGAGGTGCGCGCGAAAGTGGTGCAGGCACGTGATAGTGAAGCGCAATTTGACACGGCGCAATTCACCCGCGATCTGGAAAGCCTGTATCAAGGCATACTGGCGGAAAGCACGGCACGGCGGGGCTTGCAACAAACGTAGGACGCGGGTGAGCGCAGCGAACCGCATCATACGGCGTCACGCTCGCGCAGCGTGCGCCACGCGACCGATGCGGTTCCTTCGTCACCGCCGCCCTACTCTTGCTTTTCGGGCGCAATCAGCTCCAGCATTGGAAAATAGCCGGTATAGCGCCCCACATCGCGCGTGAGCAGTGGAATGCCAAGCACTGCTGCATGTGCGCCGATGAAAAAGTCGGGCAACGCGCTGGTGCGTGTTCTGGTGCGTGTTCCGCCGCGTGCCTTGTAGCGCGCAAATGCCTTGCCTGCCAGAAATAGCGCTTCCCGTGGAATAGCTTCCACCGCGATTTGCGTCTGCTTGAGCAGGGCTTCCACTTGTTCGATGCGGCTAAACCCCACTGAAATTTCGGCGTAAATCACCGCGTTGACAGCGAGCACATGTGTAAGTGCGGCACTTTCGAGTTGTCTCTGTGACCAGCCGCCCCATCGGGGATCGTTCTCCAGCACATCAATAATGACGCAAGAGTCGACCAGTATCATTACTTGCTGGTGCTGAATCCCGGGTCGTGCGCATCGCCGTCGTAGCCGCGCAAAAGTTGCATGATTTCATCGGTACTCATGCCGGTCTTGCGCGCACCGCGTATCGCGGCAAAACGGCTGCGCGCACGGACGCGCTTGAGCGGCCCCGCTTTGCGCAGCAGCACTTCGCCTTGCGCAGCCATCGCAAATTCAACGCCGCTGCCGGGACCGATGCCCAAATACTCGCGTACCTTCTTGGGAATGGTGACCTGACCTTTTACCGTGACTTGATGTGCCATACCACTCTCCCGGTATTACCAATATTTATATGGTAATACTTCTGGTGATCCTGTGCAAGTCTTACACCACCGGCTGCGGCCGGTTGCGGATCCATTGCGACAGCAGCCATTTTTCGCCTGCGGTGGGTGGCAGTCCCGCGTGCAGCGTGAGCGGATCGCCGGCGCCGTCCGCGAGCACATTGTCAAAGATCAGCGCTTCGCCGGGTTGTCCGCGAAACTTGATGCCGATTTTCGGAAATTCCGTTTCACCGCCCTGGTATCCGCCGTTAATGTACACCAGACAAGTTCTGATGCGCTGGCCCTTGACGCGCATTTCATCGGCGTAGTTGGGCAGCGAAGGGTGAAAGAAATCAAAATGCGGTTTGTAGTGTTCGCCCGCCGTGTAGTGCAGCAGCTCGGTGGGTTCAAGCGTGTCAAACGCCACCCCCGCGGCTTGCGCAATGCGCGCGCGCACCAGTTGCATGACCACGTCGCTATCGATCAGCGAGTACGCAGCGCCCTTGTTGGTGCGCATGGGATCGATTTTCAGGCCGCCGCCATAGGCGTCGTACACCTGCGCCTGCACCAGCCGCTCGGCGGAGCGCTGCATCAGATAGGCGCACACTGCGGGCGGCAGAAAACCGGCGACGGTAACCAGGCGCGGTGACTCGCGCAGTACGTGGTTATTTGCCGCAGCCAGCCAGCGCTCCACGCCGGCCGCGTCGCCGATGCCGCATTGCTGCAGCACTTCCATTTGCTGCGCGGCATGTGTGCTGCCGAGTTCAATGGCGCGTTGCAGCGCGGCGAGTGCATGATCCCAATCACGCGCGCTGTCTACGCCCGCGGCGGCGAGCAGCGCCAGCAAACACCAAGCCTCAGCATCGCCTTGTTGCGATGCTTCCGCGATCAACGCCTTGCCGTCCACCAGCGAGCGCGGCGCGTCGCGTCCAACCAGCAGTCGCGCGCCGAGTGCCGCCATGGCTTGCGGATTGCCGGCGTATTTTTTGCGCACCAGCGCCTGAAA
>CAMBCF010000132.1 GCA_945864585.1 Bordetella parapertussis
GTCGCGGGTGCAGATGCCTTCGCCGTGATCCGCTCCTACACCGCCACACTACGCAAACAGGGACGCAATGTCTTCGAAGCACTCACCGGGGTATTTCGAGATCAGATAGCCGATCCCGTAACAGCTTAATGCGACCTGAACAGTAACCCCATTCTTCAGATAGTGAATAATCAACTTATCTATTCGGTTGAGTCCTGGGACATCAGGTTAGTCGGAAGAAATCTCGTGATTCGCGATGCTCCACGCAAGATTCTCGTCGACATCACATTTGATGTCCCAAACAAGATTGTCATCAACCGCGGACGCTTTCTCTTCAATGGCGTTGAGATTCTTCTCACTCCGAACTATTTTCTCGTTGTTAACAACGCAACGATGATGTCGCAATGCCACATGGAAAATTGTCATGGGGGAATAATCATAGGGGCGCAGGACATGGGGGGCGGCACCGCATTCCGGATCGCCGGCGTTCCAAGGTATCTTGGCGACCGAAATGCGGCAATTCGCTGGGCGGAGGAGTCGCTTGGTAACGGCTAATCTCGCTGGCCCGCGGCAATACTTGCCATATGCGCGTGAGATTTCGTAAGTATCTGTTTTTATTGCATATTATTATCTTATTCATTGAGCGTCGGCGGACCGCCGCCGTTGCACAGGAGCCTTTTCCTTTACCCGCACGTGGCATGGCGGTAGCCTTGATGCATGCAACCATTACTGCCCGCCGAACTGCATAGCGACGTCGCATCGCGGCGCACTGAGCTCGTTCAACTGCGCGCAGACTTAGGCGTGCGCCGGCTTGAGTTGTTCGGTTCAGCAGCGCGCTGCCACATCGCGAATGACCTGGATTTTTTGGTCGATCTGGGTGAACGTTTCCCCGCTGAGTATGCGCGTGTCTATTTCGCCTTGCGTGAACGACTGGGCGAATTGTTCGCACGTCCGGTTGATTTGGTAACACCGCCCGGTCTTCAAAATCCGTATTTCCGCCAGCGCGTGGAACAAGAAAAAATCCTGCTGTATGCAGCTTGAGGCTCGCAAGTATCTTTTCGATATTCAGCAGGCGGTGGCGCGCATCGCACGATTCTGCGACAACAAGAATTTCGCCGGCTACCAAGGTGATGAATTGCTTCGATCAAAACCCTTCTGTGTTCGGCTTGCTGCTTAGCGCTCTCGACGACGACCCAAAGGTAAAGCCAATGCTTCATGCCTTCGTTGGCAGCAAGGCTCCGTGGCACGATATCACCGACAATCCGCCACAATTTCAGGAGTTGCCGAAAGAAAGCTCCCTGCGCTCAAGCGGGACTGTGCAAACGCGCACAGCCCATTAGCTCTACATTAGGCCTTTTGCTCTCAAAAGGTGACATTAGGCACACATCAAGATAAACTGGCGGCATGAAGCCATTTCGCTGGAACCATGAAAAAAACGAGGCGTTGAAAATTGAACGCGGCATTTCGTTCGAGGAAATGGTTCTGGCGATTGAAGCAGGTGGTTTGCTGGATGAGTTGCGTCATCCAAACCCGGAAAAATATCCAAACCAGTCCGTTTTGGTTGTGACACTTGATGGTTATGTTTATTTGATGCCTTACGTTGAAGAACCGGACTACTACTTCTTGAAAACGGTGATTCCCAGCAGAAAGGCTACAAGAGATTATTTACTTAGGAGCAACCCCCATGAAAAAACTTGATGTCTTTGAGAGCGACATCCTGACGACCTATGAAAAGGGCGAATTCAAGTCCACTTCGCCTTCAAAAAGCAAGCTGGCTAAATTCAAGGCTGCGGCTACCGCAACCTTTATCAAAGACAGACGAATCAATATCCGGCTGTCTTCGCCAGATTTGATGGATATTCAGGCACGCGCACTGGAAGAAGGTATTCCGTACCAGACCTTTATCGCCAGCGTATTGCACAAGTATGCCGCTGGCCGCCTGTTTGAGAAACAATCCAGCCTGACTACTCGCTCAACCGGACGCGCCGACAAGCGGCGCACCGGTTAGCGTCAACGTTGAATGTCCGCTGTCGGAGGAGATTGTCTGTCTCTTATGAGTCGATCCCTACCCGTGGCGGAACGAAGCTCTCGACCCAACCGGACATTGCATGTCAAATCAAATCGCCACCACTACACTTCACCCCTTCACCGCCGTCAATCAATCTTGGCGCCTGAAATTTTTACCACCTTGGCCCACTTCACGACTTCGGATTTGATGTAATCACCGTACTGCGCGGGCGTCATGGTCCACGGATCAGCGCCCTGATCGGCAAGGTACTTGCTCATCGCCGGTTCTTCGATGATTTTCACCAGCGTGCCGTGCAGCCGCTCGATAATCGCCGCGGGCGTGCCGGCGGGCGCTACCAGCCCATTCCACCCCGCTGCTTCGAACCCCGCGACACCGGCCTCGGCGATAGTGGGGACATCGGGTAGTGCCTTGATGCGCGTGGCGGTGCTCACACCGAGCGCGCGCAGCTTGCCGGAGCGCACATGCGGCACCGCCGACGGCGCGGTGGCAAAGGTTAGCGCCACCTGCCCCGCCAGCAAATCCGTCATCGCCGGTGGCGCGCCCTTGTACGGCACATGCACGAGGTTCACACCGGTCATGGTTTTATAAAGTATCTGCTATCCTTCACGCAAGAAAAAACGCGAAGGCTGGTTATGGACACCTGGCAGCAAAAAATCGGCATCATCGTGCCCTCGTGGAACACGGTGATGGAGTATGAATCGCAGCGCCTGGCGGGCGCGGGGGCATCGGTGCATTCGATGCGCATACCGCACACCGCGGACACCGAAGAAAAACTGATGGGGCTGTCGACGCAAGCACCCGCAGCGGCAAAACTGCTGGCGCATGCCAAGGTGAATGTGATCGGCTACGGCTGCACCGCCAGCGGATTTTTACATACACCCGCCGAGGACAAGGCCCTGGCCGAGCGCATCAAAAACGAAACCGGCATCCCCTGCGCCACCGCGTCGCGCGCGATTGTGGATGGGCTGCGTGCGGTGGGCGCAAAACGGCTGAGCCTGGCCTCGCCCTACGCACCCTGGCTGAACGAACGGCTGAAACAATATCTCAATGCCGACGGCTTTGAGGTGCTGGCGATGCAGGGCTTGAGCACCGAAGCGCATTCCACCATCACCCGCGAACGCATACTGGCGCTGGTGGATGAAGTGATGCGCCCTGGCACCGAGGCGATTTTTATCAGTTGCTCGAATTTCCGCACCCTGGAAATCATCGACGGCATCGAACAAAAATATAATCTGCCGGTCGTCACCAGCAATGCCTCGATGATGTGGCAAATGCTGCGGCTGATGGGGGACGCACGCAGCGTCGCGGGTGCTGGACGGTTGTTTGGTTTGTAGGACTTGGAGGTCAAAACCTCTTTGCCACAGATTTACACAGATGAACACAGATTTACGACCACTATCGTCATTCCAGCGCAGCGGGGTAAGCAGGCAAGCCGCGAAGCGGCTGCTCGCAAAGCTGGTATCCCCTTCCCTTGGGGGAAGGTTGGGGGCGCTATAACCTATGCGACGCATCTTAATTATTGGCCCTTCGGGCTTGGTTACAACCTGGGTTCCAGCCTCCGCTGGAACGACGGTCTGGGGGTAATCTGTGTTCATCTGTAGTTAATCCGTTTTTAAGAAATCCATGTTGAATTCATCTCCATGGCATCCTGAACGCGAGATTGAAATTCTCGCCGGCACGCCGCCCGGCGGCGGTTTGGATCGCACCGCGCGTACGCTGGCGGCAGCACTTACCGCGCCCGCAAAGGTCATCAACATCCCCGGCGACGGCGCGCGCCGCGTGTGGGCGAGCGTGGATGCGCGCGCGGGCGACGCGCACCTGCTGTGCATCAGCTCGCCGAACCTGACCACCGACTACCTGACGGGGATGGCCGCATTCAATCACGACAGCTATACGCCGCTCGCCATTCTGTACAACGAATACATCGCTTTTGTGGCGCGCAGCGACAGTTCCAATCGTTACTATGGCAGCGGCGGCGATTTGCTTGCGCGCCTGCGTGATGCGGCTGGCAAAGTCACAGTGGCGCTGTCTACCGCCGCCGGCAATCCGAATCACATTGCGCTGGCGCAGGTGACGCGCCACGCCGGCGGCGAGGTGCGCGCGCCGGTGATACGGGTGTTCGATTCCGCGCTCGACGCGGTGGCCGATGTGGTGGCTGGCAACGCCGATGTCGCCGCCGTTACCGCCGCCAGCGCGGTGAAAGAACTCGCAGCGGGCACGCTGCGCGCGCTGGCGGTCTCATCGCCTGCCCGGCTCGCCGGTTGCTACGCGCAAACACCAACCTGGCTGGAACTCGGCGCGCCCTGCACGCTGGGCGCCTGGCGCGGCGTGCATGGCGCAGCAGGGCTGGGCGCCGCGCAAATTGCTTATTGGGAACAGGCGCTGGCCGCGGCCACGCGCGCGCGGTCGTGGGCACACGAACTCACGCGGCACTACTGGACGCCGATGCTGATGACGGGTGCGGCGCTGCGCGCGCATCTCGCGCACGAGCAAACGCAAATGCGCGGCGTGCTGCTTGAGCTGGGACTGGGCAGCCGCTGAGGAATAGTTAAGTATATGTTTTTATTGTCGTTTTTGTAGATGCGCTATAATGTGCGCGCGGCTCGCTGTTGGCGCGGGCCGGTTACATTGGGGTGCTCATGAGAACGGAAGTACATGTACACGGCTCTATTTTTTTGTGCAAGGGCGTGCGGCCGAAGCAGGTGGAACAGGCGCTGCGGCCGTGGCTCGAATATCTGGATGTCGAAACGCTGGCCGACGCGCACAGCCTTGAGCGCGAAGAACCGGGCATTGTGTACGACGCGAACGAACGCACGCTCAACGTCTGCTGGACCGGCGAAGTCGGCCGCAATTTTCAGGATAAGCTGGGCGCGGCAATCCAGAATCTTGGCCCGCTCACCGAATATGCCTCTGAAATTGAAGTGACTTATTATCCGGATCACGGTGACGACGAATTTTTTCAGGTGTTTGTCGGCCCTACGCCCGAAGCCATACACGAGTTCCGGCGGCAGTGCGTGGTGGAGGACGCGACGCAACTGCTGTCACGTCACCTCGGCAAATCCGAAGTCGATCAGGTCGCCACGCTGATCAGCGAACTGTTCGGAAAAACACAACCGCCCAAACAACCGGCGTCGGAGCAAAGCGGTTCATCGACGGTGATACCGCTGCATCCGCGCAACAAGCATCTGCATTAGCTTGAGCCTTGTCCCCTGCCCGGGGGAAAGGTTGGGATAGAACGTGCCTGGACCGACTATTTCTTTGCCTTGGTATCGGCGAGTTCTTTTTCGAGCTGGTCTATGCGCGATTGCAGAGCGGACATTCGGGAATTGAGCAGCCCCACATTGAAAAACGTCACGTTTTCCGCCGGTGCGTCCAGCGTGTTGCCGTAGCCCAGCCACGACGAGTCATACACCCTCACATTCTTGAAACCGAGTTGTTGCAGAACGCCTGCCGTTTCCGAGGCGCGCACACGACTCTGGCAGTAAACGATGGTTTCCTTGTTCGGATCAAGGCCGGCATAGAGCTTCTGCAGATCCGCGGTCGATTTGAGCGACATGCCGGCGTTGTCGGCGACCTGCCTGCGCGCGAGTTTGAGCAGTGTTTCGGGGTCAATCCAGTTCTGCTCGTAGGGGATGTTGAGCGCGCCCGGAATATGGCCGCCACGAATGGCGCGGATGTCCTCGCCACGAAATTCGCGTGGCGTGCGCGCATCGATAATTTGCACATTCGGCTGGTTAAGCCGCGCGATCATATCTGTAGTTGAAACCACCGCCGCCGGATTGACGCTCAATTTCAGTGTAACGGGCGCAAGCTTGCTGGCCTCGCGGCTGACCGTACGGCCGGAAGCGGTCCAATCCTCGATGCCGTCGTGGTACACGCGTGCGTTGCTGCCGCTGAAATACTGCACGGTATAGAGTCCGAAATACGCATTCCATGTGCCGCGGCTGCCATAGATGATAATTTCCCGCGCGGGGTCCAGTCCGGCGTCCCCCAGCAGCTTTTCTATGCGCGCAGTCGGAATGAAGTCCTCGGTATTTTCGTCACGCAAAACGCGCGCGGCGTCGCCTATGTTGATGGCGCCAGGAATATGGCCTTTGGCGTAGCTATCGGCTGCGCGCACGTCCCATACGATGGGTGAACGCTTAAGCGCCTCGGCGACATAGGCGCCATCGACAATGACAGCGGGCGCGGCAATAGCGGCATGCGCCCAGAACAACAGCAGCGCAACATAGCGGATAGTTTTCATGTTCACTCTTCAATAAACGTCAAGGCCGCAGGTAGGCATACCCCTCGCGCTGCTGCAGCCGTGCAATCTCGGCCACACCCGACGGCACGTAGGTGACTTCTTCGATGAACTGATTCTTGTTGAGCTTGCGATTGCGCAGTGTAATCAGGCAAACGTCGAACTGAACGCCCTGGCTTTTCAGCTCCTGCACGGTAATATCATACGGATTGCCGTTGGCATCCTTCTTGTCTTTCATGAGGAAATCCACTCCCTGTGCGTGCGTCACCACCACGATTTTCGCTTTCGGGTTCACCTCAAGATGGTTGCGGATGTTGCGCAGTCCGTTGGTGGCCTGCTCCAGACCGGAATTCAGGTGATACACCACCCGGTCCGGCCCAACCGGTCCATTGGCACTGCCACCACCGGTAGTGGCACAACCCGCGATGCCCAGCATCGCCACCGCCAGACACGCGAAAAGCCGAAGTTTCAGATCATTCATCATTTGTCGCCTCCTTGTATACGAATGTAAGTGTTAAATGCGTTGCGCCGGTTGGTTACATCGAATGCCGGCAAATGTGAAAAGCGTGACCAGTCAGTTCGCTTGTAGGCCACGTCAAACTCCTCAAGCTCCACTGCTGCCGCACCCATTTTCTCACGAAGATAGGCCAGATAATCACGCGTCAGGCGCAGGTCGGACGCAGCATCGCGCGAGGCATCGCCGTGACCGCCTACCAATATTTTCGGATTGAACTTGACGATGCGATCAATCGCCGCGATCCAGGCCTTGCTGTCGGCTTCGCCCACGAAGGGCAGCCGCCCGGAAAACATCAGATCGCCCACAAACAGCACGTTCTCCTCTTCGATCACCATGGCGAGGTCCTCGGGCGTGTGCGCGGGGCCTACCGGAAACACGCGAAAGGTGAGACCGCCGAGTTTGAACGACACTTCACGATCCACCCAGCGATCGGGCGGTACCAGACGCATCGCCGCGTCCACCCACGGCGCAAGAGTAGTGCGCCGTTCGGCGAGTCGCTGTTGCGCCGCTTCGGATTTCAGATAGACCTCTGCCGCGGGATGCGCCCAGATTTCCGCACCCAGTGCCTTGAACGGCGGCAAACCGTAAACATGATCCGCGTGGTAATGACTGACGATGACGCGCCTGATCGGCGCCTGCGTCACTTTGCGGATGGCAGCGATGAATTCCTTGCCGAGCACCGGCGTTCCGAGTGCGTCAAACACCACCACGCCTTCGTGGGTCACCACAAAGCCGGCGTTGGAGGTGTGGCCGCGGTTGGTCAGCGACGGCACGCCACTCTCGCCGCGAATGTAATGCACGCTGGGCGACAGACGCACGGATTCCAGTGCAGCCGCCGGCAGCGCGACTAAACACCACACCGCACAAATCAGTGCAGAAGCAGGCCTCATGCAATCACCGTAGTGCCATGCGTGCCGGCAAGCTTTGGCGTATTGGGTGTTCTCGGCGCGATCGTTTTACGATCCTTCAGGTAACGCTCGACCAGCTCCCACACCGGCTCTCCCTTCACGCCCTCGGCCACCGGCGCCCAGCTCGCCAGTTTGTAACTTTTCGCGGCTTCGAGTGGCTTGCCGCGCAGCGTCATGTTGCTGATACGGCCGCCGATTTTGGCCGTCGGTGTGCAGGTATATTGCAAGCCGCCCACGCGCACCATGTCACCACCCTGCTGGTAATACGGGTCCGGATTGAAGAGGTTGTCGCACACGTCTTCAAGTATGTTTTTGATGGCCTCGCCTGTCATCTCCGTTACCGTGACATGGGGATAGGTGATGGCGGTCTGGTTCATCAGGTCTTCGACGGTGACCACCTGACCGGGCAGTAGGCTGGTGCCCCAGCGGAATCCGGGGGAAAACGCGATGTCCGCGCCTTTGACTTCCATCAGCGCATCCAGTATCAGCTGATCGAAAGTGCCGTTGAAGTTGCCGCGGCGGTAGAGCAGACCTTCACTGACCGCGAGCTTTTGCGATAGTCTGGCCTCGTACGGCGCGCGCATTTTGGTGATCAGCTCCGTCATCTCCTTGTCGGGTGCAATGAGGTTCGCGAACACCGGCAGCAATTTATAACGGTGGCCCTGTACCGCGCCGTTGCGCACATCGAGATCGAGCACGGCGAGGTATTTTCCATTCGAGCCGGCGTTGGTGACCAGCGTCGTGCCGCGCGCGTTTTTCACCGCCACCGGCGCGGGCACGGCGTCGTGCGTATGGCCGCCGAGTATGGCGTCAATCCCGGTCACGCGCGACGCCATCTTGAGATCGACATCCATGCCGTTGTGCGAGAGCAGGATGACCGCATGCACGCCTTTCGCGCGCGCCTCGTCCACCGTTTTTTGCATACGCTCTTCCTGGATACCGAAGGTCCACTCGGCCACGAAATGGCGTGGGTTGGCGATCGGCATATAGGGAAACGCCTGCCCGATAATCGCCACCGGAACGCCGTTGATTTCGCGCACGCTGTAGGCCTTGAACACCGGGTCATCGAAATCCGCGGTGCGCACATTTTGCGCGAGAAATTCTATTTTCCCGGCAAAATCTTTTTCCACTACCGCTTTCACGCGATGCGCGCCGTAGGTGAATTCCCAGTGCGCGGTCATCAGGTTCACGCCGAGCGCGAGCGACGCATCGATCATGTCCTGCGCGTTGCTCCACAGCGCAGTGGCCGATCCCTGCCAGGAGTCGCCGCCATCCAGCAGCAACACGCCGGGACGCTCAGCGCGCACGCGCTTGACCAGGGCGGCCAGGTGCGCGAACCCGCCCACCTTGCCGTAGGTGCGCGCGGCCTGTGTAAAATCGAGGTAAGTAAATGCATGCGCAAGCCGCGAGCCGGGCGGGATACGAAATGCCTTGAGCAGTTCTTCACCCACCAGATGCGGCGGCCTGCCGCGCGCCTCGCCGACACCGATGTTGGTATCCGGTTCGCGAAAGTACGAGGGCAGCAATTGCGCGTGACAATCGGTGTAGTGCATGAGCGGCACGTTGCCAAACTTCGGCAGATCGTAAAAACCCGCGTCGCCGCTTGCGGAAAGCGCACGCGGGGTGTCGAGCGCCATGCCCGCAGCGCCCGCCACCGCCAGCACTTCCAGAAACTCCCGCCGGGTCATGCTCATGCGCCTGCGCTCCAAAAAATATCCCGGATTACCGGGATATTTTAACTATTTGTTTGTAAACACTATTTTTTATTTATAGGCGACTGCGGATCAATCAGATAGGCGACCATATGGGTGATCTGCTCGGGCGTGAGATGGCCGGTGGCGCCGAGGCGCGGCATGTTTGAACAGGGGAAGTAGAGCCACCCGTTGTAGATTTTTTCGTAGGTGTATTTCGCGATGGCTTCCGAATTGCCGCGCTGCGCGCCGTAGCCGGTGAGGCTTGGCCCCACGTTGCCGACGTTGATTTCACCGGGGGCAAGTGCATGGCAGTTCTGGCATAGGCCGCCGTTTTGCTTGGTGGCCTCGGTTTTTCCGTCGCGAATGCGATCGCCTGCGCCGTCGTGCGCAAGTCTGTCGCCAATTTTCCAGTCACCAGAAAATTTTCCGCCGGCGGGGTAACGCATCGACGCCTGCGCGAGCTTCACCACTTCGGCCGCTTCGGCTTGCGTCAGTTTGGCATCGCCAATTTTGCTGCAAATTTGCTGGGACTTGTCTTGTTCCAGGCGCTTCATGTGCGCAGGCGACACCACAAAAGCCTCGAACACCATGGCCTCCGCGGCCTGGCGCGTGGCCGCTTCGTCGGGGTAGCTCGCACAACCCGCCAGCGCGAATCCGGCTGTTACAGACAAGGCCTTGATCCAGGTTGAATTCACCGTAGCCTCCTTAGCGCTTGAATCCGGGCACTTGCATCACTGCATCGTTGCCCTGACGATTGAGATAAGTGGTTAACGCTATCGAATAGTCCGTGCCGTATTTAAGATCGGGCAAACGCATTTGCCAGACGCAATCATTCAGCCGCCACTGCATGGTACGCACCACAAAGTGCGCGCCGCGATAGGCAGGCCACGTTGATGCAATTTCC
Source organism: Bordetella parapertussis (assembly GCA_945864585.1). Classification (GTDB taxonomy): domain Bacteria; phylum Pseudomonadota; class Gammaproteobacteria; order Burkholderiales; family SG8-41; genus UBA5216. The sequence continues at coordinate 10,275 of CAMBCF010000132.1, forward strand.
TGCGCGCCCTCCTTGCTGGTCATATGTATGAGATCCTGCAGCCGGATGCGTTTGTTGGCTTCGCCGTGGCACTGTATGCAGCCGAAATCCGTCTGTCCGCTGCGGCGGTAGAACAGGTATTCACCCGCCTTGTAGGCATCGTATTCTTTTTGATGGGTGAGTGACACATTGACCTTCATGCCATTCGATTTGGAGGTCACGAACAGCGCGATGGCCTCGATATCAGAGCCGCGGCTCTGCGGCGCGCTGATGGCGGTTTTGATCAGTGCGTTGCGGTCGAACCCCTGTAACTGCGTCATACACGTCAACAACCGTGATTCGAGGTCTTCCACACGATTAGTGTCGGCAAAATAGCGCGGCAGGCGTGCCGCGGCGCCTTCCAGTTTGCCGGGCCCCATGCCGAAATCGCACTGCTCAAGCGAAACTTTTTTGGGCCCGCGTTTTTCGAGGTACAGCGCCTTGCCCTGATCCAGCCACAGTTCGCCGGGGTTGTCTTCCAGCAGCATCCTGCGGCCCACCGACAGGTCTGCTTGCGCCGCCGCGTATTGCGCGCCGAGCACAAACACAGCAGCACATGCAGCAATACGGATGCGTTGCAATTTTTGCATGATATCCTCCTTCTATTATTGGAATTAAATCAAGTGCAAATACGCCACCCATCAGGAAGGCTCTACTGCCACCTCGTCGGTGCGCGTGTCGCCCTTGTTGTCAGTCCAGGTGACACTGATCTTGTCGCCGACTTTGGCGTTCTTGACTCGCAGCCCCAGGAACGGGTCGCGTGAAATAGCCTGGCTCCATTGCGCGTCGAGTACGGGTTTGCCGTTGTGCTGCACCACGACGCTTTGAATGAAATGCAGCGGCACCACGCCTGAGGCGGTCTTGCGCGTGCCGGTTTCCATCGGGTGGCGCATCAGTATGCGCACATCCGCCGTGTCGCCTTGCAGCCGCGCACGAATTCTCATTGCTTCAGCCATGATCTGCTCCTCAACTTTTCCGTGTATTTGTGGATATCAATCGATCACCATCGATCAGCCGCAGCCGCCAACAGTGACTTTGACTTCCTTGACAGCGGTGTAGAATTTGCCATCGGCCTTGACGATCGCGCGCACGTTGGAGGTCTGCCCCATTTTCACGCGCGTCGATACATAGCCTTCTCCGCCGCCCATGATGTCGAAACTCGCGGCCAGCGGAAACGGATTTTTTTCCGAGAGTATGGCAATGCTTTGCGTATTCGCGATTTTGCTGGTGACCGCAATCGGTACGATGGCGCCGTTCTCGGCGATATCGGGAGCGGTAATCACGATGTCCTTGCTCTCGATCAGGTTCGACGCACCCAGGCTCTTGAGCGCGTCTTCAACCGCCTTCGATTCAAATCCGCTTTTGTTCCACGGCGCGGCAATGACTTCCCCCGCGCGCAACAGGCCTGCCACAGACACTGCCGCGAGCGCGCCCAAGCTGCCGGTAAACTTCAAAAGTGCCCTGCGAGTCGGATACATATCGTCTCCTTCGTTACAAAACTTTTGTCGTCCCGCAGGTGCGCAGGCACCGACACCCTAAACATATATTAGCTACTACTAAAATAATATTCTATCAAGTATGCAAATTTTGTGCATCAATTATGTCGCTGTGAATTGCGCAGGCGTTTGGCAGCAACGTTGATGCGGCTGGCGCAAGCCTTTAGTAGTATAACTCATTATTTTTAAGGGTTTTATTTATGGCGCGGTGTGTTCGGTAATCGCGTATCGGCGCATCCTTTTGCCGCTGGCGCAGACGCCATGCGTACGATGCGCACGATAGAGTCGCAGCACAACGCTCGTATCACGAAATACTTAACTGGACGTGACTGCGGCGGCAGACTCGCGTGCGATATTCAAATCCGCGCTGTGCGCTTGTGGTGGATCAGACGGCCATGGGCCAGCAATTCTCAATTTAAAACTTGGGGCTTAAAACTCGGGACTCACTGAGGCACAGTCCGGGTCATTGTTCAGCGTAACGCGCTGATCGCTTGGCGGACTTGCCGGGGGCTGGCTTTTTCCGCCGGTCTCTGCTATAAAGTGATCCATG
>CAMBCF010000133.1 GCA_945864585.1 Bordetella parapertussis
CAATAAAACCAATGTCAGAGGAGACTCCCAATGCCGATCATCGATTCGCAAGTCCACGTCTACGAGGCAAACACGCCCCAACGCCCCTGGCACAGCTCGCCGAACTGGCCCGCTCACGTCACGGGCGACGAAATGGTGGCGGCGATGGACAAGGTCGGCGTCGACGGCGCGATCTTCATCTCCGCCTTTTCCATGTACCGCTACGACGCGAGCTATGCGGTGGAAGTGCAACGCGCCCATCCCGGACGGCTCGCCATCGTCAAGCCGGTCAACCCGGATGATCCGGCGGTGGCCGATGTTATCGCCGAATGGAAGACGACGCCGGGCACGGTAGGCATCCGCATCATGATGACCAAGGAGGCGAAGCGCGATCCGAACGACCCGGGCCTCGACCACATCATGCGTGCAGCCGTTCGCCACAACTTCCCGGTCAACATGCTGTGCTGGGGCAACCTGGACGCGGGTACGGCGCTGATCGACCGCCACCCCGACACGCGGTTCATCATCGACCATCTGGCCATCATGCAGCCCCGCACGCCTCCCGCCCCGCCGCAGCCCTGGGCGGACCTGCCGAAGGTGCTGGACCTCGCCAAGCGTTCGAACGCGGTGATCAAGGTCAGCGGCGCCTGCACGTTGTCGCGGGAACCGTATCCCTTCCCGGACATCTGGGACCCGCTCGCGCGCGTGTTTGACGCCTGGGGTTTCGAGCGCTGCCTGTGGGGCACCGACTGGACCCGCGCCTTTGCGGTCGTCAATTATGAACAGGCGGTCGAGCCCTTTCGCCTGACTGAGCGCCTGAGCGACAGTGAACGGGCGATGCTGATGGGCGGCGCGTGCGCCAGGGCCTATGGCTGGTCGCCGAGCAAAGGCTAGACCTGAGTCTCAATGAACAGCCCGCACGCATTCAACATTGTTCCCGTTGAACGTAAACATGTGCCGGCGATCCACGCCATGATTCACGAACTGGCGCAGTACGAAAAACTGACCCACCTGCTGAGTGGCACAGTCGAGAATCTTGAAAGTGAATTATTCGGCGAGCGGCCCGTGATCGAGGCCGTCACCGCACTGGTTGGAGAAACGCCGGAAGCGTTTGCCTTGTATTTCCACAACTACTCGACGTTTCTCGGACGCAAGGGGCTTTACCTCGAAGACATTTACGTGAAGCCGGTGTTTCGCCGGCAAGGCATCGGCCGCGCTTTGTTGGTTTACCTTGCGCGTATCGCCGTCGCGCGCGGCTGCGGACGCTTTGAATGGTCGGTGCTGGATTGGAACGAACCTGCGATCTCTTTCTACCAGGGGCTGGGCGCAAACATTTTGCCCGAATGGCGCATTGTGCGTGTCAATGGCGCGGCGCTCGACGCACTTGCCACGATGAAGGCAAGCAGGCTGCTTGATGCAAGCCCGTAACGAAAGAAGGGGTCTTTCATTATCGTACGATAATGAAAGACCTGACCCCTACTTTTTACCAGTCCAGCACCAGCGTCTCACTCTTCGCCCCAGAGCAGCAAATCATCATGCTCTTGTTGGATGCGCGCTCGGCGTCGGTCAACACCCTGTCGCGATGATCGGGTATGCCCTCCAGCACGCGCATTTCGCAGGTGCCGCACACGCCCTCGGTGCATGAGCAGGGTGGATCAAGGCCCGCAGCGAGCAAGGCATCAAGTATGGTTTTGCCTTGTTCAACAAAAACCTTCACTTTGGACTTGGCGAGCGCCACGGTAAAACCGCCGCTACGGGCAGGGGCTTCCTTCGCCGAGAAGTACTCGACATGTACCTGCTCGCGTGGACGATGTTGTGTGGCGCGCTCGAAGGCTTCGAGCATCCCGGTTGGACCGCAGCAATAGAGGTGGGCGTCTTCAGCAGCATGGCCAGTGATGGCGGCCAAATCCAGCGGCCTGCCCCCGGGTTCGAAGTCGAAGTTCAACACCACCGGATTGGCATGCAGCCCGCGCAATGCCGCTATGGGTTCGAGAAACGCCGCCGCTTCATGCGTGCGGGCGCTGTAATGCAATTCCCATGAACGGCCCAGTAGAGCGAGCCGCTGCAGCATGCACCAGACCGGCGTGATGCCGATGCCGCCGGCAATCAACACCGAATGTTTTGCTTCTTCAATCAGTGCAAAATTGTTTTGCGGTGGCGTGATGGTGAGCCTGGCGCCCGCATGAATCTGCTCATGCATGTAACGCGAGCCGCCCGCACTTGCGGCATCGTTTGCGACCGCAATGACATAGCGGTGGCGTTCGCCTTGCGGGTTAACCAGTGAGTAGCTGCGCGTCGCGCCATTGGCGAGTTGCAGATCGATGTGGGCGCCCGCGGTGAACGGCGGGAGTTCGCCTCCCGTCACGGGCCGCAGCTCGTAGGCATTGATGCGTTCGGCTTCATACGTCACCGACTTGACCCGCATCTCCAGAGTCGCCCCGCTCATGCTGGTTGTAACACGTGCCGCACCGACTATCCGCTAGGCTATCGTGCGCACTACGAAATCCATTTCCACCTGCGCGCCACGCGTCAACTGTGTGACGCCGACACAGCTGCGCGCGGGCAGTGGCGCGACGGCTATGCAGCGCAGATACGCTGTATTCATGCGCTCAAATAATCGTTCAAATTCAATGAGATAGACACGCACAGCCACTACGTTCCGGCGCTCCAGCCCGGCAGCCTGCAGTATCGCATCGAGATTGCTGAAAATCTTTTCGGTCTGCGCCTCTACTTTTTCCGGTAGCGGCACGCGCTCGTTGTTGAGGTCTGCCGCACGCACGCCGGACACAAAGCCCAGCTCACCGGCGATCACTACGTCGCTCGCCAAGCGGCTGCGCGCGCCTGCGCTGGCGAGTGTGATGAAACGGGATTCCGCCATGCGTATTACACCGGCACCGGCTGCTTCACGGCAGCACACGCCTCGCGAAGAATTTTCTCAATGCGTTCCCGCGCAACCTCATCACGCCGCCCGGCTGGAATGTCATCCATGTCGATGAATACCCTGGCCGCCAGCCGGCCAAAATCGGCCAGCGCCTTGAGATCCGTCAAGCCCGCGGCCACGGGCAAACGCAATACTGTTTCGTGCGCGTAGGTGCGCACCGGCGCCTCGCCCACCGGCAGTCGCGGCATCACCGGGACCTTGCCGTCGCAGGTGGCGTGTATGGCGTTGGCCAGCATGCGCCGGATCATCACCACGCCGCGATCGGTGGCGCCGAGGTGCTCCGCCTTGCGATTGAAGATGGCGCCGGGGCTGACCATCGCATCATAGTCGCCCGGCTCCACCTGCCGTTCGTGATACGGGCGTTCGGCAGTCTGGCCGATCAGCGGCATTTTGTCGACGCCATAATCGTCGAGACTTGTGCTGCGCGTTGCGCCGCGTCCGTCCCAGTGCGAGGCGCCGATATAAAACGAATTGTTATCGTCGACCGGCACCGCCCAGCGTGTGGTCGAGCAGAACGCTCGCACCGATTCTTTCTCGACCGTGTTGTTGCCCGACGGAAACTGCGCAACATTCGGCAACATCAACTCACCGGCGCGTATAAAAACAAAATCACGAATCTTGCGCGTGGCCATCGACAGAAAACCCAGCGGCGTCTCCACGAAATCCAGCGCGGGCAAGACTCTGAACGGCGCGGAAAACTGATTGCCGCTGGCGCTCATGATGGCGTGCAAATACGCGTTGTGGATCGGATCGGCCGCGTTTTCGACGATCTGCAACCAGTTGCACGGCAACGCCATTCTGAACGGCGCAACCACCAGGTCGGCACCCTCGAACGAGTCGTAGAACGGAAAATCCGGCGTCGCTTCGGGCGGCCCCAGGTACGCAAAGATGAGGCCGTGCTCCTCGCGCACCTGATAAGCACCCTGACAAAAATTGCTTTTGATGCGGCTGCTGTCCGGCTCGGCAGGCGTATCGAGTATGGTGCCGTCGCAGTCAAAATGCCAGCCGTGATAACAGCAGCGTATGCCGTGCTCGGCGATGATGCCGAACTCCAGCGATACGCCGCGATGCACGCAGTGCCTGTGCAGCAGGCCGAGCCGTCCGGATTGGTCGCGAAACACCACCAGGTCTTCACCCAGCAGGCGCACCGCAATCGGCAATTCGCCGAGTTCGGATGACAGCAGAAAAGGATGCCAATAGCGGCGCATGTATTCGCCGCAGGGCGTGCCCGGGCCGACATGGGTCAACAACGTATCCTCGCCCTGGGGCGGGCGATTGTAATAACCGCTGAAGGGCGTCTTCTTCACGGCCGCTTTATCTTCTTGCGCCATTGCCAGTCTCCCAGGAAGCGGAAAAATGAATATACCATACCGCTTTGCGCGGTTGCGGCGGTAATCTGAATGCCGTAATGTCGATGCATGGCGCTCGCCAAATTAGTGAGAATTGCATTACCTTGAGACAATTTGCTGCATGGCGCTTCTTTCCCTCACCCTCGCTCCCTCTGCTCCGCTGCAAGTGTTCCCTTGTCCCGGTGGGCTAACCTATGCACACAACTTTGAGTGTGAGAGCCTGTAGCCCGGAAGAAGGCCATGGCTTTTCATGGCCGTATTCCGGGGAACTGTGGGCGGATGAACTCGCGTGCTGTCGAAGCGCTGTGCTTCTTCCCGGAATACGTCCTTCGGACTCCTTCCGAGCTACGGGAGATGTGTGCATAGATTAGCCCTCCGGGACAAGGGTGGGGAGAGCGTAGCGGGGGGGCCGCAGGCGGGAAAAGATGTCACACAGATACGTAAGACTCAATAATTCATTGTTTCGCATACATAGGTGTCGGCACGCGTATCCCCGCCGGATCATATTGCGCCTTGCCCACGCTCCAGTAATCGCGCGTGTCGGCCTGTGATCCCGTCGGCGCGCGCAGCACTTTGGGATGCTGCTGATTGCCCCACGGGTCGCTGGCAAACGCGGCTTCGGCCCAGATGTTGAACCACGCTTCGGGCATCAGCTCGCTGTGTTTCATGCCTTCGGGCAGCCCCGTGTTGCGGCGCTTTATCACCGCTGCCAGATCAACCACGCGATACGCGCCGAGCGTGCCGCCGGGGTCGGTCAGCGATGGGCTATTGCGCAGCCAGCCTGGCGCAAATAGCACCAGCTTATTCACTTTGTCGTTGTTGCCGATGGTGTAGAGCGACATGATGCGCGTGCCCCACGAGTGGCCGATCAGATTGATTTTCGCCACACCCTGGCGCTCGCGAATGAAATCCACCGCGGCGCCGACGTCCGTGGCGGCAACTTCCGTGCGCACGAGTGGATCGTTACTCTGCGGCGGCTGCTGCATCTCTGGCGGACGCGTGGAGCGGCCATAGCCGCGCACGTTAACGAAGTAAGTGTCGTACCCGTGGCGGGCGATCGTTTCCATCCACGACACGCCATCGAGCTTCAGATCGAAACCGGTCTCGCACGGCGTGGTCGCGCCATGCACGAACAACACAATATTGTCGGGGTTGAAGTTGCGCAGGCTCTGCAGGCGCTTGTTGCGCACGTAAATCTCAATGCCGGAGTCCACCGCCGGCAGCATGAATTCCTCGGTGATCAACTGCGGCACGGCAGCAACTTTATGCGTTGATCTCTCTTGTGTGGCGATGATTGTGACATGATTACACCCGTAATTTCGTTGCGCGAATCTTATCAGCAAATGCCGCCCGCACCGCATGCCGGTAACGATTTTCAGTTTCGCGGTAATGAGGGACAATACCTGCATCTGCCAGCAGCATACCAACACCATGAGCGACGACACCCTAGGCTATTACAACACCGCCGACCTGCGCGAAGCGGCGCGCCGCCGCCTGCCCAGAGGCCTGTTCGAATTCATGGATCGCGGCAATGATGATGAAGTCGCGATGCGCGAGAATCGCATGGCACTCGAAAGCATCAAGTTGAGCCCGCGCGTGCTGATTGACGTTACCGGGCGCAGTCAGGAAATCACGCTGTTCGGCAAACAGCAGAAGATGCCGGTGATAGTTGCGCCCACCGGCTCCACCGGCCTCGCGTGGTACGAGGGGGAAATCGCGCTGGCGCGCGCTGCCAGAACACATGGCGTGCCGTTTACACTGGCGCTGGGATCGATGACCAAGCTGGAGCGGGTGGCGCAAGAGGCCGGCGGCAATCTGTGGTTCCAGTTTTACATGTGGCCGGATCGCAAGCTGTCGCATCAGGTTATCGCACGCGCCCAAGCAGCCGGTTTTGAAGCGCTGGTGTTTACCGTGGATACGCCGGTAGCACCGGGACGCGAGTACAATCTGCGCAATGGGTTTACCATCCCGTTCCAATTCACCAGCAGGAATGTGGTCGATGTGCTGACCCATCCGCGCTGGCTGTTCGGCGTGTGGGCGCGCTACATGCTCACCACCGGCACCCCGCGTTATCAGAATTTCCCGCCGCAAACACAGACCAAAATCACTGCCCTGCCGATGGGGCGTTCCACCGCATCGAACGCCAGCATCACCTGGGAGGATGTGCGCGAACTGCGCAAACTGTGGCCGCACAAATTGATCGTCAAGGGCATACAGCATCCGCGCGACGCCGTGCTGGCGGCCGATTGCGGCGCCGATGCAGTGGTGATTTCCAATCACGGCGGGCGCGTGCTGGACGCAGCGCCGGCGCCGATCCTGACGCTGCCGCGCGTGGTCGATGCCGTGGGTAAACGCATCACCGTCATCGTCGACAGCGGATTCCGCCGCGGCTCAGATGTGATCAAAGCGCTGGCGCTGGGCGCCAACGCGGTGATGCTGGGCCGGGCACCCCTGCATGGCACCGCCGCTGCGGGCGAAGCCGGTGCTGCGCGCGCGCTGCAAATTTATCGCGATGAGATCGATCGCGTGCTGGCGCTGGTGGGGGTTACCCGCATCGACCAACTCACCCGCGAGCATGTGGACATGAGCTACGCACACATAAATGGGGTCAGAGACTAATTATACGCATAACCATTTGTTTTTATTGATAATTTCAAAAAAATAAGATAAAACATAATGAATAGTGCCTGACCCCATATATTAGAACGCGTGAGTGAAGTGGGGCTAACGATGACGGGATTCGCGCAATCCTTCAAGCAGCGCTGGCAGTCGCGGGTGCGCGTCGGGGCCCGCTGCGGTAAGTACAATTCTTCCTTGCACCAGCGACAACCCCGTCGACGATTCGATCTGCTTAACCAGCGCCGCGTCCGTGATCGACCGCCGATCCGCGCCGGCCGTCAGCAACGGCAAGTTCAGCTCCCCCAACCGCACGCGGCCATTCAACCCCACGCTTAGTACGTAGCGCCCGTCGGGCGATACGGCCAATCCATAAATCCGGCCGACATGCGCGGGAATGCGCCACAGTTCCGCTCCCGCAGCCGTATCCCAGACCCTGAGCGCGCCATCCAGACCGCCGCCGACGATGCGTTTTCCATCAGGCGAGTACACGATCGCATCGCAACCCGCTTTTCCACAATTTAAATCTAGCGGCCCGCGCTCCGACGCGGTCTCCCACACGTGTACCCTGTCGTCCCAGGCTGCGCTAGCAAGATGCCGCCCGTCCGGGGAAAAGGCGACCGCGGCCACCTGGCCGGTGTGCGCGGCGATACGCCGTACGGCTTGCCGCGATTGCAGATCCCAGATGATCGCCGTGCGATCGTTCGCACCACTCGCCGCAAGGCGGACGTCAGCACTGAAGGTCACGGCGTTGACTGTGTCGGTATGCCCTTTGAGCAAGGCTTCCAATTTATTGGCCTTGATGTCCTACAGCCGAATATTGCGATCGGCGCTGCCACTGAGCACCCACGATCCGCCCGCGTCGACCGCGGCGCCCCAGATCAGGGAGGTGTGACTAGACGGGCGCGCGCGTTCGCTGCGCGTGGCGATGTCCCACAGCTTCACCTTCTCATCATGCGACGCCGTGATCAGCGCGCGGTCGCCGTCCAGATAGCGCACCGCAGTGACCGGCGCATCATGTCCGATCCACTGGTCCATGAGCGCGCCGCCGGGCACGCTCCAGCGCCGGATGACGTGTTCGTCACCGCCTGTTGCGGCGGACTTTCCATCCGCTGCAAAAGCGGCCCGGCGCACCACCTTGCTCGCCCCACGCCATTCCCGCGCGTCAGCGTCGAGCGGCAGCGCCCACAACACCACGCGCCCGTCGCGCGCGCAGGAGATCGCAAACTCCCCCTGCAATAGCGGCTGCACCTCGGTAATCCACGCCGCATGGCCCGTCAGACGGTGGCGTTCCTCGCCGCTCTCTTTGTCCCAGACCCGGATCGTCTGGTCGGCGCTGGCCGAGAACAGCGCGCGGCCATCCGCGGCGGGCGCGAGTGCGTTCACCGAAGCGCCGTGCCCTCTGAGCAGGCGCAGGTTGCGTCCCGATGCCGTCTCCCACACGCGAATGGTCGCGTCCCCTCCGCTGGTCAGCACCTCGGCGCCATCGGGCGTGAAGTTGACACGCGCGACGTTGCCTTGATGTCCCGGCAACGTTTTCAAATGCTTGCCATCCTGGGCTTGCCACAACCTCGTACTGCCATCGTCCGACGCCGTCGCCAACAGACGGCGGCCGGCGCTCTCTGCGATGTAATTCACGCCGCCGGTATGGCCCGTCAACCGATACTTCACGCGGCCCTCTGGCAGTCGCCATGCGATGGCCGTATGATCGTCGCTGGTCGAGTACAGCGTACGACCATCCAGCGCAAAGCGCAGGAAAGTGATACGGCGGGTGTGCGCGCTCAACGCCGCTGTCAGCCGGCCACTGCCCAAGTCCCACAACTGCACCATCCCATCCGCGCTCCCGGTCGCGATCTGGCGTGCATCCGGTGATACCGCGACAGCCGTAACCGGTCCGCGGCGGGTGTCGAGCGCGCGCGTTTCCTTGCCCGCCGCGGTCTCCAGTTCGACGACGCGCCCGTCATCGGTGCCGACGATGACGCTGCGTTGATGCGGCGCGACAGCAAGCGCGTGCGCCGCTGATTTCAACAACACGGACCAGATCGCGCCAGCGGTTCGCTGCGCCAGATCCTCGACCACTGCCACCGGCACGGCCGCCGCATCGAGTACGCGGGCCTCCGCCAGAAACAACGCCTGCTTTGAGGCATCGCGCGCGGCATACGCGCCTTCGGCCCGTTCGACGTAGATCTGCGCCAGCCGCTGGCGTGCTTCCAGCAAATTCTTCTGCGCCTCTTGCCGCGCGAGAAACGCGGCGACACCGGCCACCGTGGCAACCAGCGCCAGCAGCGCGAAGGCGGCGACCAGCTTGCGCAAGCGCTGCCCGCACGCACGTTCCTCCCGCAGTTGCCGCTCGCGGTCACGCTGCACCAGGTCGTCGAATCCGACGCCCAGCAGGCCGGCGAGGACCCGCAGCTTTTCGCGCTCGAGTGCGGCGTGATGCGCCTTGTCGTTGACCGCGATTTGCCTGCCGCCGGCGTCGCGCGCGTCCGCCGCAATGGGCTCGGCGCGACGGCTCAGATCAAGATTGCCGTCGGCGCCGAGCGGATGGCGCAACGCCGGCGGAAAACATTCACTGGGCTCGCCATCGACGATGATCGCGAGTATCCGCTGCTCCCGGTGCAACCGCTTGAATTCGAGAATTTCCTCGTTAACGTAGATGGAGCGGGCGGCCGCGGGCGAACAAATCACCACCAGGTAACGGGACTGGCGGAGCGCGTCCCGTATCGATTCCCCGAGATCGGCGCTGGTCTGCAGCTCTTTCTCATCCTGAAACGAAGGAAACAGCCGTTCAGGCAAGGTCTCTCCGTGCCGGTTCGCCTTGCCGACGAGCTCCGCGGGAACGCTGAAATTCTCGATCGCTTCGTGCAGCCAGTCGGCCCACGCGTTGTGCTCGCGGCGATTGTCCTGGTGGGAATAGCTGATGAACGCCCAGTACTTCACTTCGCGCTACACACCGGAGTTATAGGAAATGTAAATGCCATGGTCACCAAACGGCAATCTATCCGCGGCCCGGCAAACAGTCAATCGTGTGAAAATTCAGCCACCCCTCGGCAAACAACACAAATGTGATAGCGTTACTCTTTTGCAGAAACCCTGATGAAACAACGTGCATTCGGAACAACGCCGCTTACAGTTTCCACCGTGGGACTGGGCTGCAATAATTTTGGCCTGCGCATCGATAGTGAAGCGGCTCGACCCGTGATTCACAAAGCGCTGGACCTTGGCATCACATTTTTTGATACCGCTGATGTCTACGGCCATCGCGGCGGCTCGGAAACCTGCCTCGGCCAGTTTCTCGGTGACCGCCGCAAGGACATCGTTATCGCGTCGAAATTTGGCAACGCGATGGATGATTCCGGCGCCATGAAGGGCGCGTCGCGGCGCTACATCATGACTGCGGTCGAAGCGAGTCTCAAACGCCTCAAAACCGATTGGATCGATATCTACCAGTTGCATCGCTACGATCCGGCTACGCCGCTCGAAGAAACCCTGCACGCGCTCGATGATCTGATCAAGCAGGGCAAGATTCGCTACATCGGCATTTCATCCATCGCCGCGTGGCGGCTGGTCGATATGCAATGGACAGCAAAACACCACGGCTACAATCCGCTCACCACCTGCGAAGTCGAATACAGCCTGCTCGCGCGCGCGCCGGAACGCGAACTGATTCCTGCGATGCAGGCGCACGGCGTGAGATTGCTGCCGTACTATCCGCTCGCCAGCGGCTTTCTCACCGGCAAATACCAGCGCGGCGCAGCCATGCCTGAAGACGCACGCCTCACTAAAGGCAAGCGCTACGAAGACATGTTCATGACCGATGCCAACTGGACACGCGTAGAAAAACTGCAAGCATTCTGCAAACAACGCAACCACACCTTGCTGGAACTCGCCTTCAGTTGGCTGGCGGCACAGCCGGTGGTGGCCTGCGTAATCGCCGGTGCGACCAAACCGGAGCAACTCGAGGCCAATGTCAAATCCGCCGATTGGGAACTCACGCAGGAAGACCTGTCGGAAATCGACCGCATCACCACTCACGCTCACGTGGAAGGCGCTTGAAATGAAAAACACAGCGTTCGGAATTGCAGCGCTCACCTTACTCATAGGCGCGCTGCCCCTCGGCCACGCACACGCTCAGGCGCCGGCCGCTTCGACAGGCTCAGGACAGGCCTACCCCAATCGCCCGATACGCGCCGTGGTGCCGCTGGCGCCCGGCGGCGGCACCGACACCGTCGGTCGCCTGGTCGCGGCCAAACTTGGCGAGGGGCTCGGTCAGCAGATCGTGGTCGATAATCGCGGTGGCGGCGGCGGCATCCTCGGCACCGACATCGTGGCCAAAGCCACACCGGATGGCTACACCCTGCTGGTCGGTTCCATCACCACCAACGCAGTCAACCCCGCGCTCTACAAGAAACTGCCGTACGACCACATCCGCGATTTCGCTCCGATATCGATGATCGGCACGGTACCCAATGCGCTGGTGGTGCATGCCAGCGTGCCCGCCAGAAGCGTAAAAGAGTTCATCGCGTACGCCAGAGCCAACCCCGGCAAGATCAACTACGGCTCGGCCGGTATAGGCAGTGCGCCGCATCTGTCGATGGAATTGATCAAGAGCATGACGGGAATCAACATGGTGCATGTGCCGTACAAAGGCGCCGGCGCCGCGCTCGCCGATGTGCTGGGCGGGCAACTGCAGGCGCTGTGTTCCAGCCTGGCGGGCCTGCTGCCGCACATCAAATCGGGACGCGTGCGCGCGCTGGGTGTGACCACTGCCAAGCGCAATGCGCAATTGCCGGAAGTGCCGACCCTCTCTGAAGCCGGCATTCCGGGCTACGAGGTGGTCATCTGGTACGCGCTGTTCACCCAGGCGAAAACACCCAAACCCATCGTCGCGCGGCTCAACGCAGAAACGGTAAAGGCATTGAACAGCGCGGAATTGAAAGAACGCCTGACACTGCAAGGATTAGATGTCACACCCTCTACCTCCGACGAACTGATGGCTTTCGTAAAATCCGAAACGCTGAAGTGGGCGAAAGTGGCGAAGGAATCGGGCGCGCAGTTGGAGTGAGGGGTTTAGGGCCAGCCCTTTCAAGGTCATATAATCTTCCCATCCTTAAGAACGCGTGCGGTTGCGACGTGTCGTTGAGCCGCGCGGCGAGACACGAAGCCTTTTTTTACAAGAGCCTTGGGGCCGCGCGGATGTTTGCGTAGCCGATGCGGTTCGGCGTGCGCAGCGATGCGCAGCAAGGTCTGCGCG
>CAMBCF010000134.1 GCA_945864585.1 Bordetella parapertussis
TCGTTTGGGCGGCTGGAAAGGATATGCCTCCGAGGCCAAGCCCGGCCCCATCACCATGCTCCGCGGTTTGCAGCGTATGGAGGCTATCTACCAAGGCCGGAAATTGGCTACAGAAGATGTGTGCATAGATTAGCCCGGAGGGAGAAGGGCTTTTCATCCCTCTCCCTTCGGGGAGAGCGTAGCGAGGGGGGCGAAGCCGACCGAGGGTGAGGGAAAGTTTTTGCAACAACCGCAGGAACCAGAATAATTACGATATTGGGTTGAGAATGCTTGATAAGACCGATCTTTCCTATAAAACCTGATTAACACGGAACCTGAAAATGGAAATTTGCAAAGGCGAAATATCGCAGCCCAAAGATTACAACATGATCGTCGAGAAGGATGTGTGGATACCGTTGCGAGACGGCACGCGCGTGTGCGCAGATATTTTCCGTCCGCAGAACAAAAATGAGCGCAGCAGTGAAAAATTTCCGGTGATCATGAGCCTCGGTCCTTATATGAAGGACAAGCTGTGGGTGCCGCCGCCCGATCTCGAGGAAAAGCCCAACCCCTATATGAACTGGGAAACGGTTAACCCGCAATGGTGGTGCCCGCGCGGCTATGCGATGCTGCGCGTGGATACGCGCGGCACCGGCAAATCGCCGGGTAAATCAGAGCCGAGTTCGTACCAGGAGGCGCTGGATGCCTACGATTGCATCGAGTGGGTGGCGAAGCAGCCTTGGTGCAGCGGTAATGTCGGCACCTGCGGCATTTCGTATCTGGCGGCGTTTCAATGGAAAGTCGCGGGCCTGCAACCGCCCTCATTAAAAGCGATCATTCCGTGGGAAGGGCGCGCCGATCAGTATCGTGATCAGGCTTATCACGGCGGTATCTTTGCCTTTGGCTTCATCACCAGCTGGCACAACCGCAATACCGCGTGGAATCTGCTTGACCAGCCGCGCACCTACAATCCCGACGCCTTCGACAACAATCTGTTGTGGCACATGATGCGGAATGACCTCGATTCCGAGTATTGGCGCATGGCCAGTGCGCGCTGGGACAAGATCGAAGTGCCGATGATGAGCGTGGGCAACTGGAGCGGTTTTGGCATGCATCTGCGCGGCAACACCGAGGCGTGGCTGTGCGCGAAGTCCAGACACAAGAAATTGCGTATCCACAGTGGGACGCATTTTCACGCGTTTTATTCCGAAGAAGGGCGCATCGACCAGTTGCGCTTTCTGGATCACTGGCTGAAAGGCATCGATACCGGCTTCATGGACGAACCGCCGGTGAAACTCGAAATTCGCACCGGCGGCACCGAACGCTCAAAGTTCCGGCACGAGGACGGCTGGCCCATTCCGCGCACGCAGTGGACGAAGATGTACCTGCGTATCGACCGCGAACTCCACGCGGATGCGAAAGCGGTGGAAGGCGAATTGGTGACGCAGCCGCCGGATACGCTTGCGAGCGCGAGTTATGGCGCAGCCGCGCCCTCGCGCCCCGGCAAAATACCACGCGGTGTGTCGTTCGAAACGCCGCCGATGGCGCAGGACACCGAAGTCACCGGCCCCATCGTGCTCAACCTGTGGGTGTCGAGCACCAAGGAAGACATGGACATCTTCGCCACCCTGCGCAACATCGATGCATCGGGCAGCGATGTAATGGAGATGGGGCAGATGGGTGAGCCGCTGCAATGCGTGACCAAGGGCTGGCTGCGTGCCTCGCATCGCAAGCTCGATGCGGCGAAATCGCTGCCCTTCCGTCCGTATCATGCGCATGACGAGCGCCTGCCGCTGAAGGCCGGTGAGCCGGTGGAGTGTCAGGTGGAGATCATCGCCACCAGCATGGTGTTCAAAAAAGGGCACAAGCTGCGTCTGGATATTTCGCCGGCCGACGGCGTGGGCACGCAGCATTTCACGCATTTTCCCGCGGACTACAATCAGGGCGGTGTGAGCACCATACATTCCGGTGGCGACAAGCCGTCCTATCTGCTGTTGCCGATTATTCCGCCGAAGTAAGAGCAGAATGACCCGTACTGCGCGCATTGCTTTGCTGGCAGGCCAATGTGTGTTCGCGGCGTTTGCATTGACAGCTGCCGCGCAGGAATGGAAGCCGTCGAAGAATATCGAGATCATCGTGAATTCCGGTGCGGGCGGCGCCGGTGATCGCGCCGCGCGCGTGCCGCAGCGGCTGCTGCAGAACCTGCTGGGGCTGTTGAGCATCAGCGTAGTCAACAAGCCGGGCGGCGGCGGCAGTATCGCCTATACTTATCTGGCGCAGCACGAAAAGGACGCGCACTACCTGTGCACGCTGAGCACCGGCCTGCTCACCAACGAAATCGTCGGCGTGAGCAAGCTGAGTTACCGTGAACTGACGCCGCTGAATATCCTGATGCGCGAGTACATCGCGGTATGGACCCGCGCCGAGTCGCCGCTGGTCTCGGCCAGACAAGTCGTCGCGCGGCTGAAAAAGGATCCGGCATCGCTGTCTTTCGGATTCGCCACCGCGCCCGGCAATCAGAATCATATCGTGATCGGCATGCTGGCAAAAAGCGCCGGCATCGATCCGAAGTTGATCAAAACGGTGATCTTCGCCTCCGGCGGCGCGGGCATGACCGCGGCGCTGGGCGGCCATGTTGATGTGTGGGTGGGCACCCAGGGCGGCGCGTTGCAGCACATGCGCACGGGCAAGGCGCGCGCGCTGGGTGTGAGCGCGGCGCAGCGGCAGGACAGTGGTTTCGAAAACGTGCCGACCTTACGCGAGCAGGGCATCGATGCCGAGTATTATGCGTGGCGCGGCTTCATCGCGCCCAGGGGACTGACTGCTGCGCAGATTGCGTACTGGGATCAGGCGTTCGCGCGCATCGTTAAATCGGATGAATGGCGCAGGGAACTTGCAGACAACGGATGGGCGGACGGATTTACCGCTGCCGCGGAAACGCGGCGGCGGCTCGATGCCGAGTTTGGATTGCTTACCAACATGCTGGGTGAACTGGGACTGGTGACACGTGGCGGGAAGTGAGTCGACAGCATGTTGCGTGCGCTGTGCGCACGAAAAATTGCAAATGCTCGCGCGCACAGCGCACGCTACTTGTCTCGTCGTCGTCAACGGGAAATGAGATGCGACGTATTGGGTTAGCGGCTATTGCGCTGGCAGGGATTGCGGGCAGCGCCGCCGCGCAAAACTACCCCGAAAAAACCGTAACTCTGATCGCGCCGTTTACCGCGGGCGGTTCGGTCGATCTGGTGGCGCGTGCGCTGGCGCAACAAATGGGCGAGCAATGGAAGCAGCCGGTGATCGTTTCCAACCGTCCCGGCGCCAGCGGCAACATCGGCGCCGAAGCTGCAGTGCGCGCAGCACCTGATGGCTACACGCTGTTGATCGGCACCACGGCGCTGTCCAGCAGTCCGGCGCTGTTTCCGAAGTTGCCGTTCGACCCGGTGCGCGATTTGGCGCCGGTGCGTCTGCTGGTCACCATGCCTAACCTGCTGGTGGTGCATCCATCGCTGCCCGTGCGCTCGATCGGGGAATTGCTGGCGCTGGCGAAGGCGCAGCCCGGCGTGCTCAATTCGGGATCGGCGGGTGTGGGCAGTTCCAATCATCTGGCGTTGGTGATGTTCAAAGTGGAGTAAGGTAGTCAAAGCCGCAGGGTTAACCGGAGAGTGAGAGTGCAAATAGTGAAAAAAATTGTTTTAAAACAGATACTTATGAAATACGCGCGATGGGGTGTGGTAGCCGCAGCGGTGTTTGCATTGCCGGCGGTGGCGCAGCAATATCCGGTTAAGCCGGTGCGTCTGGTGGTGCCGTTTCCACCGGGCGGCGGCATCGATGTCACCGCGCGCATTCTTGCGCAGCGACTGACCGAGCGTACCGGGCAATCGTTCATCATCGACAATCGCTCTGGCGCCAGCGGCATTATCGGCACCGAGGCCGCGGTGAAGGCAGCGCCCGACGGATACACGCTGCTGGTCGGTTCGCAGACCACGCACGCGGTGGTGCCGGCGATTTACAAAGTGAATTACAACACCGCGCGCGATCTCACCGGTATTACCGAGATCGCCAAGTCGCCGATGCTGCTGCTGGTGCATCCGCAGTTGCCGGTGAAAAACGCCGGCGATCTGATCAAACTCGCCAGAGCGAAGCCGGGCCAACTGACCTTCGGCGCGGCGCATGGCGCCACCATACACATGGCAGCGGAGCTGTTCAAGATCATGGCGAGGATCGACATGATGCTGGTGCCCTACAAAGGCGAAGGCCCCGCCATTGTTGACGTGATGGGGGGGCAGGTGATGCTGATGTTCTCGAATATTCCGGTGTCGTTGTCGCAGGCCCGGAGCGGGCGGCTGCGCGTGCTGGCGGTGACCAGCGCACAGCGCGTGTCCACCTTGCCGGAAGTGCCGACCATAGCGGAGTCGGGACTGCCGGGTTATGAAGCGGCGACGTGGTTCGGGTTTTTTGCGCCATCGGCGGTGCCGCGCGAAATCATTGCCAAACTGAATGCGGATGCGGTAGCCGGGCTGAACGCGCCGGAGGTCAAGGAACGCATGGCGGGTCAGGGATACTTTGTGGTGGCGAGCAGCGTCGAGACGTTCGCCGACTTCATCAGCAAGGAAATCCCGCGCTGGGCGAAAGTGGTGAAAGCAGCGAATATCACGCCGCAATAGGGACAACCCAGAGGGAAAACATGAAATACGAACTGTATTACTGGCCGCACATACAAGGCCGTGGTGAATACGTGCGCCTGGCGCTCGAAGAAGGCGCGGCGGATTATGTCGATGTCGCACGCCTGCCGGAGAGCGAAGGCGGCGGGCGGCCCGCGGTGGCACGCCTGTTGCAGGATGCCGCAAACACACGCCCGCCATTCGCGCCGCCGTTATTGAAGGCGGGCAAGTTGATCGTATCGCACACCGCGAACGTGTTGCACTATCTTGGCCCGCGGCTGGGCTTGGTACCGAAAGCCGAGGCGCAACAACGGTTTGCGCACGGCCTGCAACTGACCATCACCGATTTTGTGCGCGAATCCCACGACGTGCATCATCCGATTGCCAACAGCCTTTACTACGAAGATCAGAAACCAGAAGCATTGCGCCGCTCGGGGCGTTTTCGCGCCGAGCGGCTCACCAAGTTCCTGAATTATTTCGAGACCGTGCTCGCGCGCAGCGGCGGACGCTGGATGCTGGGCAAATCGCTGTCCTATGTCGATCTGTCGATGTTTCAGGTGATAGCGTCGCTCAACTACGCATTTCCGCAGGCGCTGCTGGGTCTGCAGGCGAAAGTGCCGAGGCTGTTTGCATTGCATGAGCAGGTCGCCGCGCGTCCGCGCATCGCCAGCTACCTCGCCTCGCCGGCGCGGCTGCCGTTCAACACCCATGATCTGATGCGGCATTATCCGGAGTTGGACGGGTGATCGCGATGTCGCTCGAAGCCAACAAGCAACTGATACAGCGATTGATGGACTCAACGTTGACGCCGCAAAACCAGACTGCTAAGGTCTCGCGCACCAGGAACTACAAATCATTCCCCAATCAACCGAGAGAATCAAAATGAACAAGATCGTTGGCTCGCCGGAAGCGGCGCTTGCGGATATTCAGGATGGCGCAACTGTGGCCATCGCCGGCTTTGGTGTTGCCCATCGTTTTGCCACCAGCTTGATATTGGCGCTGCGCGACAAGGGCACCAAAAACCTGACGCTGGTTTGCAACTCGCTCGGTGATCCTGGTGCGCAGCGCGGACAGATTCTGGCTGAGGCCAGGCAGGTGAAAAAGCTGATAGCGGCGTTTTCGGTGCGGCCCGGCACACCCACCGCGAGCGAGGAACAGATCAACAAGGGTGAATTGGAAGTGGAACTGGTGCCGCAGGGTATTTTGGTCGAGCGCTGCCGCGCGGGCGGCGCCGGTCTCGCGGCGTTTTATTCGCCTACCAGCGTGGGTACGGATCTGGTCGCGGGCCGCGAATTGCGTGAGTTCGACGGCAAGCAGTATGTGCTCGAAACAGCGATACACCTCGACTACGCGCTGCTGCGCGGCTATCGCGCGGATCGTCTGGGCAATGTGCAGTTTCGCGGCGGCAGCCAGAACTTCAATCCGGCCTTCGGCAAAGCGGCGCGCATTGCCATAGTCGAGGTGGATGAAATCGTGGAACCAGGCGGCATTGCGCCGGAGCTGATTGATTTGCCCGGTATTTTTGTCGAGCGCGTGATACTCACGCGCGAGAAGATGAATGAAAAAGCCTACCGCCGTACGGAGCGCCGGCCGTCCGACAAACCGCGGCTCTACAACGGCAAGCCCGCAGTGACACGTCAGCATATCGCCAAGAACGCCGCCGCGCTGGTGCGCGAAGGCACCTACGTCAATCTCGGTGTGGGCATACCGACGATGGTGTCGAACTATCTCAAGGGCCGCGATGTGATTCTGCACGCGGAAAACGGCGTGCTGGGCTACGGCGAGATGGTGACCGAAGAAAAAGACATCGACCCCGATGTTTACAATGCCGCCGGGCAGTTTGTGGCCTTGCAGCCGGGCGCGTCGTTTTTCGACAGCGTGACTTCGTTCGAGATGGCGCGCGGCGGGCACATCGACACCGTGATACTGGGCGCGTATGAAGTTGATCAAAGCGCCAGCGTCGCTAACTGGAGCACCGCAGATGCCAAGCGCGGCGGCATCGGCGGCGCCATGGATCTGCTGTCGGGCAAGGGCAATCTCATCATCGTGATGGAGCATACCGACAGCAAGGGCCGCCCCAAGCTGCGCAAGCAATGCACCTATCCGCTTACCGGCCAGGGCTGCGTGAGTTATGTGGTGACGGACCTGGCGGTGATGCGCTGGGACGGCAAGCGCTTTGTGCTCGACGCGGTGGCGCCGGGATTTACTGCTGATGAGATTATTGCGATGACGGAAATGGAACTGGTTGCCGGCGCCAACGTGCGCGACATGGAATGATGATAGGACTGAAGATCGACTGAGTAGAATCCACTTATTCATTCCGAGTTTCCGGAGAACCGCCATGACCAAAAAACTGCGCGCTAAATATGGCGCCGAAGCCTTTGACGCCGGCATCAAACTTCAGGGCAGGGCTTTTGAAAAACGTCTCGCGCAACGCGATGCGATTGATCAGCACTTCACGCGTGCGTGGCTGGATTATCAGATCAAAGGCCTGGGGCAGCGTCCCGCGCTGGATACGCGCACGCGGTTGCTGGTGCTGATCGGCCAATACACCATGGCCAAAAGCCAGAAGCACCTCGATGAGACCGTGCGTGCGGCAATTGCAGCGAAAGTGGATGTGCGTGAAATCGCTGAAATTATTTTGCAATGTCAGGTGTACGGCGGGCATGTCACGGTGGATCCTGCGATTGACACGCTACATAAAATCGCAAAACAACTCGGGTTGTTGCCCAAACTCAGGAAAACGCAGTTGCCGCTGGAGGGTGCCGCGAGCAAACGCAAGCGCGCCGAAGAACAAAAGAAATGGCACAAGGATGATCTCGCCGATCCGCGCACCCAGCCGCTGATCGACAAGCACGGCTGGCTGGCGGTGGGGCAGGGGCTGACCATGCGCCCGCATCACCACATCAATATCCTCGACTGGATCGACATCATGGACAGCGAGTTTGCCGGGCTGTGGGTGAAATTTTGCTACGGCGATATGTACTCACGCGGTATTGTCGATAACAAGACGCGCCTGCTGTGCATGGTCGGTGATTGTCTGGCAGTGGGCGAGGCGACCAATTCAAAAGGCCATATGCGCGGCGCCATGCGCCAGGGTGCGAGTCCGCGCGAAGTGATGGAGGTGATATTCCAGACCAGCGCCAATTTCGGCATGCCGCCGGCGTGGCACGCGCTGGAAAATTTTCTCGAAATCATGGCGCAGGAAGGACGCTTGAGTGAGCTTGGAAATCCCCCGATGCGGGTCGAGAGTTATTCCAGGTAATTCCATGAGACCCATACGCACTGCGCTATTCGCACCCGGCTCCAAAGATCGCGTCATGGGCAAAGCGCTGGAGTCTGGCGCTGACGCAGTGATATTTGATCTCGAAGACTCGGTGGCGCTGGCCGCCAAGAGTGAAGCGCGCAAACTGGTCGCAGCGCAGATAGACGCTGTTGCGGCCAGCGGTAAACCCGCGCGGGGAATTTTTGTGCGCACCAATGGCTCTGCAACCGGCATGCTGGATGAAGATCTCGCGGCAGTAGTGCGTCCGGGACTGAATGCGATTTTTCTGCCGAAAGCGGAGACGGTGGATGAAGTAAAAGCCTGCGCTGCCCTGCTGGATAAATGCGAGGCAGCCAGGGGCATGAAACCCGGCAGCGTGGAAATATGCCTGATGATCGAAAGCGCGCTTGGAGTCTACAACTGCTATCAATTGATTAAAGCGTCGCCGCGTGTGACAGCTACCTGCATCGGCAGCGCGCGCGACGGTGATCTGCAAACCGATCTCGGTTGTGCATGGTCGATAGAGGGCACGGAACTGCTCTACGCAAAATCCAAAGTGTTAAACGATACGCGTGCCGCGGGTGCGGTTCCGCTCGATGGCGTGTACTCGGACATTGCTGACGAAGCGGGACTGATCAGGGATTCAACGCTGTCGGCACGGCTGGGGTTTGTGGGCCGCACGCCGATACACCCGAAGCAAATCTCGCCCATCCGCCAGGCGTATGCAGTGCCGGAAGCGGAAGTGATCTACTACACCCGCGTGGTGACCGAGTTCGCGGCGGCGGAAAAAACCGGTGTGGCGGCGATTACTATCGACGGCAAGCTGGTGGATTACGCGATGTACTCGCGTGCAAAGCGGGTGCTGGCTTTGGCCAAACTCGACAATCTCTAACTTCAGTGAACCACAGATGAACACAGATGAACACAAATAGACTCAGATCGTATCGGATTTAGTTTGCTGGGGTATCTGTGTTCATCTGTGTTTATCTGTAGTTTCAAAGGGGTTTGTAATGAATTTTTCGTTTACTCCGGAACAGGAACAAATTCGCGAGCACCTGCGGGCGCTGCTCAGCGCGGTGTGTTCGCCGGAGTACGCGGCACAGTGTGATGAAGACGCGCGCCCGCCGCGCGAGGCGTATGACGCGCTGGCAAAAAACGGCTGGTTCGGCTTGATCGTGCCGCCGCAGTACGGCGGCAGCGGTGGCACGGCTATCGATCTGGCGATACTGCTTGAAGAATGCGGCTACGCTTTTGAAGAGCTTGGCATGTGGGTGTTTCGCACGCTGACTTACGGCGGCTATGCGGTGATGCGCGACGGCACGCCGGAACAAAAGCAAGCGCTGTTGCCGCGTGTGGCCAAAGGTGAAATTTCGGTTTGCTTCGGCCTCACCGAGCCGCATTCGGGTTCGGATGCGGCGGCGCTCACCACGCGCGCCAGCGAGCGCGAGGGTGGGTATTCGATCAGCGGCCAGAAAGTGTTCACTTCCGGCATGGACATCAGCGACCTGTGTTTGCTGGTCGCGCGCACCTCCACCGGCAAGCGTAAGCAGGATGGCATCACCAATTTCCTCATCGATACCAAACTGCCAGGTATCGAGATCAGGAAAATCAAGACCCTGGGCCAGCGTGCTATCGGCACCACACAGGTGTTTTACAACGAGGTTCAAGTGCCAACCACTGCGGTGCTGGGCAATGTGGATCAGGGCTGGCGTTCGGTTGACGCCTACATTTGGTATGAGCGGCTGTGTTTATCGGCGGCGAGAACCGGCGCGGCGACGGCGGCGTTTGAATATGCGCTGAACTACGCCAAAACGCGCAAGCAGTTCGGCAAGCCCATCGGCGAGTTTCAGGCCATCTCGCACAAGCTTGCGGATATGAAAGTGATGCTCGATATTTCGCGCACGCTGGTGTATCGCTTCGCGTGGCTGATGGATCAGGGCAAGGCCGCGCGCCACGATGCGGCAGTTGTGAAACTGCACACCGGCGAAACCTACAAGTCGATATCCGACATGGGTCTGCAAATTTTAGGCGGCTACGGTTACTGCATGGAGTATCCGATGCAGCGGTTTTTCAGAGATTCGCGGCTGGCAACCATCGGCGCCGGCACCTCGGAGATACAGCGCAATATCATCGCGAAAGGGTTGGGGCTTTAAATGATGCATCCGCTCTGCGGCGTACGCATCCTCGAACTCGGCCAGATCATTGCCGGCACCTATGGCAGTCAGGTGCTGACTGACCTTGGCGCCGAAGTGATCAAGATCGAAACGCCGGAAGGTGATCTCGGGCGCATTCCCTCGGTGGCGCCGTACCGGGGCACCAGCACGCTGTTTTTGACCTTCAATCGCAATAAGAAAAGCATCGTCATCAACCTCAAGACGGAAGCGGGCCGCGCGCTGTTCCATGACCTGGTGAAAGTCTCCGATGTGGTGATCGACAATTTTCGCGCCGGCGTGCTGGAACGTCTGAAAGCCGATTACGCGACTTTGTCGGCGCTCAACCCGCGCATTATTCAATGCTCGGTCACCGGCTTTGGCAGTGATGGCGCGTACAAGGATTTTCCCGCGCTGGATCTGGTGATCCAGGCGATCAGCGGTTATTTGTCGATCACCGGTGAGCCGGGGCGTCCGCCCGCGCGCGTGGGCATTCCGCTGGCCGACCTCAGCGGCGGCATCTTCTCCTGCAAGGCGATACTGGCGGCGCTGTATCAACGTGAGCGCACCGGCAAGGGCTGCCGCGTGGAAACGTCGATGTTTGACGGCATGCTGAATTTGCTGAGTTATATGGGCACGCACTATCTCACCGCCGGAGAACTTCCCAAGCCGCAGGGCACGGCGCATGAATTCACCGTGCCGTGGCAGGCGTTCGCGGTGAAAGACGGTTACGTGGTGGTCGCCACGCGGCAGGAGAATTTCTGGAAAAAGCTGTGTGTAGTACTCGAACATCCGGAAATGGCGGACGATCCGCGTTTTGCGACCAATCCACAGCGACTGGAAAATCGCGCGCTACTGGTGCCGCTGCTCGAAGCCATCATGCGCCGGAAAACTGCGAAGGAATGGCTGGAAAAACTGTACGCGGCCGAAGTGCCTGCAGCCCCGGTGAATAATCTCGAAGGCGCGTTTAACGAACCCATCGTGGCTGAGCGAGAGATGATCGTCGAGTACGAGCATCCCGAAGTCGGACGCGTGCGACTGCCGGGCAACCCGATCAAATTCGACGGCATCGACAAAACCATTTCCAATCCCGCACCGCTGCTGGGCGAACATACCGATGCGGTGCTGCGCGATTTACTGTCGTTGCCGGCGGTGCGTATCGCGCAATTGCGGCAGCAAAACGTAATTAAATAACTGTTTAAAAACAATAGGTTAAATATGCAATGTTTATACTGGGAAGAATGGGAAATCGGCGCCGAGTTTGTAAGCCCGGCGCGTACCGTGACCGAAGCAGACATCGTGATGTTTGCGGGGTTATCGGGCGATTACAACCCGATGCATATCAACGAGGAGTACTGCAAGACCACGCAATTCGGCACGCGCATCGCGCACGGGCCACTGGTGTATGCGATTGCCGCCGGACTGATTTTTCAGTTGCATCTGTACGACGACACCCTGATTGCGTTTCTCGGATTCGACTGTTTGAAATTCACCAACCCGGTGAAAGCGGGCGACACCATCCATGCCAAACTCAAGGTGCTGGAAAAACGCGAAAGCTCACGCGCCGACCGCGGCATCATGAAACGCCAGTTGCAGGTGTTCAATCAGCGCGGCGAAATGGTGCAGGATGCGGTGCAGGCGTTTTTGTTGAAACGCAGGCCTAGTGAACAAGTGAAGGGTGAACAGTGAAGGGGTGAAGGAGTGAAGGGGGTACCCCATTTACGCCTTCACGCCTTCACTTCTTCACGCCCTAAACCCCAGCCCTTTCAAGGTGGCCGTCGGATGCTGCGGAACAGATTTGTTTCCGCCAATAAAATGAATGGATTGAACAGCTTATCGCAGGTATTGCTGTACATTTGGGCAAGTGCGAGGCAGACTCTTAGCGTTGAACACAACGTGGAGAGATT
>CAMBCF010000135.1 GCA_945864585.1 Bordetella parapertussis
CTGGTAACCTGCCGGCTGCATGAGATTGACCCGTATGACTACTTCGTGGATGTACTGCAGCGCGTTGGGGGACACCCGAGCTCCGCCGTTGAGCAATTGACGCCGCGCCGGTGGAAAGAACGCTTCGCCCACCAGCCCCTTCGTTCCGATCTATACGATCTGACCGCTCGCCACAATCACTCCGCTGGGTGACCGGTTACCGACCACCGTCACCAAACAAAAGCGCC
Organism: Bordetella parapertussis; assembly: GCA_945864585.1. Classification (GTDB taxonomy): domain Bacteria; phylum Pseudomonadota; class Gammaproteobacteria; order Burkholderiales; family SG8-41; genus UBA5216. The sequence continues at coordinate 228 of CAMBCF010000135.1, forward strand.
ACCGCAGGGGTGGCGTTTTGTTTGGTGGAGCTGAGGCGACCCCACACGGCCATGCACTGCGGTAGTCCAATGCAATCAGTTGCAATGAGCGTAAGTTAAAGCCACCAAACGACTTTCTCATAGTTAGTTGCAAAAGCTGCAAAGGGCGCGCACGCTGTCCACCGTTACCGACGGTGGCGCAAACCGTCACCCCGGCGCACGACACCACGTTTCTGGTGGGTTTGGGCCGGACGTTTTATTGGCAGAGTTTTCTCGACACCGGGGTGATGTTAAGTGGCTCGGCAATTGCCAGGGCCGAGGGGCTGCATCCATCCATCGTAAATGAGCTGCTGCGCCTGACCCTGCTGGCCCCGGACATCAACGAACAATTTATGGCGGGTCGTCAGCCCCGGCGGCTGACCCTGATGTGGTTCCAGCGCAACCCGCTGCCGGTGGACTGGCTGGCCCAGCGCGCAATCATCGACAACTTCGAATAGGACACAACAGCGAAGGTGATGGCAGCATTAAAGTCTCTTGATATCAAGGTTACGCTAATGGAAAGCGCAACACCACAAATCATGTGCCAGTCGTTTTCGTACACCGGGAAAGCGATCCCTTGCGGACTATGGGATCACAATGCGTGAATGCGCGTAATAACATCGAGCAGCGCCGGCGTCGCTTGCGCTTGGTCGGGCAGCACTATCACTGCGCCAATGTCGAAAGCGGTGCGGCAATCGGCTCGGGCCGGGCCTGCGGCTTGACGAGCAGCATCTGCACATCACCGATCACGCGCTCCATGAACCCGGCCTCACAATAGCAAAAGTAGAACGCCCACATGCGGATAAAGGTTTCCGGATAACCCAGTGCGCGCACCCGATCCAGATTGCCATTAAAGTTTTCGTGCCATAGCCTGAGCGTGGTCGCGTAATGCGGGCCTATGTCCTCCAGGTGAAACAGGCGCATATCGGATGCGCGTGTAAGCGCATCACTTATGGCCGTCACCGACGGAATGCAACTGCCCGGAAAAATATAACGCTGAATGAAATCGACGGATTGCTTCGCCGCTTCGTAGCGCTGGTCGGCAATGGTGATCGCCTGCAGCAGCATGGCTCCCTCGGGCCTGAGCAGTTCGCTGCATTTGCGGAAGTACGCATCGTAGAACTGATGCCCGACCGCCTCGATCATTTCAATGGAGACCAGTCTGTCATATTGGCCGGCGAGGTCACGGTAGTCCGTCAGTAGCAGCTCGATACGATCCGCCAGACCGGCCGCCGCGATGCGCGCACTCGCCAGTTCGTGCTGTTGGCGTGAAATCGTGGTGGTGGTCACATGACAGCCGTAGTTACGTGCGGCATGGATTGCAAAGCCGCCCCAGCCCGTGCCAATCTCCATCACCCTGTGGTGCGGCTTCAGGTCGAGTTTGCGGCAAATGCGGTCCAGTTTGGCCGTCGAGGCTTCTTCGAGCGTCACGTTGGGACGCTCGAAAATCGCGCTCGAATACATCAGTGTGGGATCGAGAAATAGTTGAAAAAAATCGTTTCCCAAATCGTAATGTGCCTGGATATTGCGGCGGCTGCCGTCATGGGTATTACGTGCAGCCCAGTGCAGGGCTTTCTGCAACGGCGTGGCGTAACGGGCAAGCCCTGTTTCCATGCCGTCGAGCACCTCACGATTCTGCAGCAGAATCCGCAGCAATGCCGTGAGGTTGTCCACGCTCCAATAGCCTTGCATGTAGGCTTCGCCGGCACCGATCGAACCGCCGAAAGCCACTTCGCTGTAGAAGCGTGGATCATGCACGCGCAGCGTCGCGCTTAACGGGCAGCGCGCCGTTTGTTTGCCGTAGTGTTGACTTGATCCATCCCTTACCGCGATTGCGCCGTGAGTCAGGCCCGCGAGCCGGCGATGCACGGCCTGTTTGGCAACGCTATCCAGAAAGTGTGGCTTAGGTGTAAAGGGTATAGTGATTTCGCGCTGCGTTTGGATCGTATTAACGGTTGTTTTCATGCTTGTTTCGCCAAGGGGGCGCCTTTGTCAGTAGCCGGCGGCATGGCATCAGGTCGCAACGCCGGCCGTTTAGCAGGATGGGTATGTAACGGCACACGCTTTATCCACAACTTCAGCGCCTGCCAATGAATGGCGATAACGACCTGCAGGGTCATGAACGGAAAGCGCATCAGCATTCCGGCAAGTTGCCCGCCGGTGATGGGCGCGCGATCCAGTTGCAGGGTGGCGTCGAATATTTTTTCCACTGCCGGGGTTGTCTTTTGCGCGCAGCCCTGCAAAGTCATATGCACATTTAGCCGCTCGTTTGGGGTAGAAAACCCCCACTGGTACTCAACGTCCATCGGTATGAACGGCGATACATGAAACACCTTATCGCTGCGATAGCGTTGGTGCTTTCCTGGTACGGACTGGGTGGGCTGGTTCAGCACGTAGCAGTGCTGCTCGCCCCATGGCGTGTTGTTGACCTCGGCCACCATGCAATCGACGTTGACACCCGCTGCATCGAAGCAATAATAGAAACTCACAGGATTGAAGCAGTGTCCGAAATAGCGCAAGTGCGTGAGTAACCGGATGGGCCCCAGCGGCCGGCGGCAGGTCTGCTGTTCCACCAGATCGCGCACGGCCTGATCCAAAGGCGCAGCCGGATGGCCCAGATGATCGGCTCGGTCAAAGCGCGCAAGGGTCATGCGTTTGGTGGACCAGAGCCACCGCCCGCGGAACACCGAGTCGAGTTCCGCCAGATCAAGATATAAAAAAAACAGTGGGTAGCGGAAGTCGTGCAGGCGCGGCGCAAAGCGCCGGTGCCTAAGCCACCCGTGATAAATGGCGCTGTGCATGGGTGGCGTGTGCAAAATGTTTTAAGGCGTCAAGGGCGCTGACCACACCGTCTTCGTGAAAGCCGTTGCGCCAGTAGGCGCCGCAGTAGAAGGTGCGATTCACACCGTTGACTTCATGCTGGCGCTGCTGCGCCGCGACCCCGTCTGGCGTATAAAGCGGGTGGTCGTAGTTTAGCCGCTTGATGATCTTTTCGGGCGCGATATCGGCGGTGCGGTTCAGCGTGACGCAGAAGGTGTGGCGCGACCTGAGGTTCTGCAAAATGTTCATGTTGTAGGTGAGCGTGGCCGCGTTGTCCCCCGCCCCCACGTGGTAGTTCCACGCCGCCCACGCCCGCCTTTTACGCGGCAGCAGTGCGGTGTCAGTGTGCAGAACGGCCTCGTTTGGCTGATAGGTGATGGCGCCGATCACTTTTCGTTCCAGCGTGCTGGGGTCCGCCAGCATATACAGTGCCTGATCCGAGTGGCAGGCGAGGAAGACGTAGTCGAAGCGCTCGGCCTCGGCGTCACGCGCCTTGACCATCACGCGGTCGGGCATGCGGCGCACCCTTTCGACCGGAGTATTCAGACGTATGCGGTTTTTGAAGGGCGCGATGAGCTTTTCTACATAACGCGCCGAGCCGCCGCGTATTGCGCGCCACTGTGGGCGCTTATTCACGGACAACATGCCGTGGTTGTGAAAGAAGCGCACAAAAAATTGCGCAGGAAACGCCAGCATGCGCGCCGGATTCGTCGACCATATCGCCGCGCCCATGGGAATCAGGTAGTTCTCGATAAACTGACGCGAGTAGCCCTCACCAGCCAGATAATCGCCCAAGGAATTTTCTTGTTTAAGATCAAGTAGTTGTTTTGCATCCCGATTAAAGCGCAGGATATCGTGAAGCATGCGGTGAAACGACGGCCGCAGCACGTTCAGGCGTTGCGCGAACAGGCCGTTAAGCGACGTGCCGTTGTACTCGAGTCCGGTTTTTTCATGGTGCACGCTAAAACTCATTGCCGACGGCTGCGACTCGACGCCGAGTTCATGCAACAGCGAAATGAAATGGGGGTAAGTCCAGTCGTTAAAGACGATGAAGCCGGTATCGATCTGGTGGCACTCGCCGTTCAGTTCGACCGCATGCGTGTGCGTGTGCCCGCCCACATGTCCGGCACTTTCAAACACCGTGATGTCATGCGCACGATGCAGATGATGCGCGATGACATTGCCCGCGATGCCGCTGCCGATGATCGCGATTTTCATGGCTCGCTCACCGTGTGCCGCCGCACATTCAGCATCGCTGCAGGCACTTGCTTGAGATCCCAGATGATGCCGAAAGCTGCCAGCGCCCTGAGGCCGTAGTAAGTCATATCGATTTCCCACCAGTAGAACCCCTGGCGCGCCGCACCGGGAAAATGATGATGGTTGTTGTGCCAGCCCTCGCCAAAAGTCAGCAGCGCCAGCCATACGTTGTTTCGCGAATCATCACGGGTGGCGTAGCGCCGGCGGCCATAACCATGCGCCAGCGAGTTGATGGTAAAGGTGGCGTGATACAGCACCACGGTGGAAATGCAAAAACCCCACACCACGAGCTGCTGCCCGCTGGTTTCCAGCCCGGGCGCAAACAACGCCAGCGCCTCACCCGCGCCAAACAGCGTAAGCCCCAGCGCCAGCGGCACCAACCCATCGTAGCGGTCTAGAAAGCGCAGCTCCGGAAAGTGCCACAGATTTTCGATCAGCTCGCGGCGCGTGGCGAAATTCTCGCGCGCCATGAACCAGCCCATGTGACTCCAGAAAAAACCGTGTTGCTGCGCAGAATGCGCATCAGCCGCTTGATCGGAGTGTGTGTGATGATGCCGGTGCTGCGCCGCCCACCACAAGGGGCCGCGCTGCACGCCGGTGGCGCCTAGCAGCGCAAATACAAACTGCGCAGCACGCGAAGTATGAAATGCGCAGTGCGAAAAGTAGCGGTGATAAAAACCAGTGATGGCGAACATGCGCAGGGCGTACAGCGCAAGCGCCACCAGCACCGCGGTGAAGCTGACGCCCACCCAGATCACGCCCAGGCAACCGAGATGCATGCCCACAAACGGCAGCAGCCGCGGCCAGTCAATGCGGCGGGCGCCATCGCTGCCAGCCGCGTCGGTAACAGCGCGCTCGTTGTCGAACCAGCTCAGGAAGCCGGCCCAGCGGCTCGGCTTGCGCGCGGCGGGGGTGTTCACTTCCATTGCTGCGGCACCTTTCGTACCTGACGCACATCGTAGCCCTGGGTTTCAACAATCTTCAGCAGCCGCTGGTAGTCGGCCTCGGGGAGGGTGGGCGTGCGCGCCATGATCCACACGTAGTCGCGTTGCTGGCGGCTGATGATAGTCTGGGTGTAATCGTCGGCCACATAGGTAATGCGAAAGTCGGCTTTGATCGGCCACATAAATTGCATGCCCCACAACGCATTGGTGGTGGCATCGCGCACAAAACCGCGCGGTGTGTAGCGCTTTTCCTTGCCGTCGAATGCGCCGTCGCGAAACGTGAATGTCACCGCGATGGTGCCGTCGGTGTCGAGGCGGTACGATTCAATCGCGTTGTGCGCGCCTTTCTCGATAAAGGTCGGAATATTGGCGATCACGTACCAGTCGCCCATGTAGCGCTGCAGATCCACTTTGGGCACGGTTGCGAGTGGCGCCTGGGGTTTGCTTTGGCACGCGCCAAGGACCAGGGATGAAGCCAGCAGAGTTGCTCTAATTATATGATTTGTATACATTTTATTTCAGAAGATAATGCAGCCGGCGACCACCGTCGAGAGTGGATTGCAGCGCCAGCCAGCCGTTGTCGGCGCCATACCAAAGGTCAATCGGATTCTTGGGCCCGGTGATGCGATAACGTTTGGCCTGCACCGGCGCGCCGCGCACGGTGATTCTTTCCTCGCCCATGGCGGCAATCGTTACGGCTTCGTACTGGCCGGTTTGCGAATTGAGCAGGCGCGTCTGGCGCAAAATTTCCGGATTCCAGTAGGCAAAGCTCATCACGCAGCCGTCCAGCGCTTCGCGTCCGCGCGGCGAGGAGACGCTGACGCGCTCACCCTGCTGATCGGCCTGAACCGCGCTCTTCTTGCCGTTGTCGTCGGTACGCGCGTTGAGACTGGCAAGACAGTTACCGCGCCAGCGCTCGCTGGCATCGTGCACGTAGCGATAGGCGCTGATGAACAGCAGCTTCACATCAAAACGCGCGTCGGTGGTGAGTTCGCGTTCGCTGCCTTTATCGTTCACCACAAAATGATGGTGGCCGATGGCGGTGTCATCGAGGAACACCTGAAACTCCCATTTCTTGGAGCTCGCAAATACCGTGAAGCTGCATAGCGCAAGCAGCGCCCCGAAGGCGAGCTTGGTGAGACAGTGCATGTGCAGTTTCATCGTGGCATCCCCGGGAAAAACGCGTTGGTGCTGGCGATGTAATCGCGATATGCAGGGCGGCGCTCGCCAATGTCTTTTTCAAGCAGTGTCACACCCGAAACCTTCATCAGCAGCACCGACATCAGCAGCGGCGACGCAATGGCCCACCAGCCGCCGGTGGACAGCGCCATCAGATAAAGGCCCCACCACACACAAAATTCGCCAAAGTAGTTCGGGTGACGCGTATAGCGCCACAAGCCGCGGTTCATCACCTGCCCGCGGTTTTCCGGGCGCACCTTGAATGCCGCTAGCTGCGCGTCGCCCAGCGCTTCAAACACGATGCCGAAAACAACCACGACAGCACCGAGCGTATCCAGCCAGCCCCAAGGCCGATCGCTGCCGATGGCCGCGAGTAGCGACAGGGATACGATCCACGCCAGCACCGCCTGCAGCACGAACACCAGATACAGACTTTTCCACTCAAAGTTTGGCTGATTGCGCGCGCGTATCGCTTGATAGCGGTGGTCTTCGCCTTCGCCCCAGTTGCGCCAGGTGATGTAACCCGCAAGACGTATCGCCCACACTGCCAACAGCGCGAGCACCCACCACACGCGCTCGGCAGGCGCCAACTGCACCGCTGCATACACGACGCCCGCCAGGAGAATCATCACCGACCACACGCTGTCGACAATACTGACATCGTGTTTGGCAAAGCTCACGAGCCACGTGCAGAAGGCCAATGCCAATAACGCCACCAGTCCGCAAAGCGCCGCGAGCAATAGGGGCCAGCTGGCCAGCGCGTCGCTCACGATGCGCCCTCGCCGCGCGGACTAAATCCGTCGTTACGCTGCGACAGCAGCATCAGCGCTGGCATGATTAGTGACCAGCCCACAGCTAGCGCGACGATAACCTGCGCCGGATGTACAAACTCCACCGCCCCCAGGCGCACTGCTGCCCAGTACGACAGCGGTCCGCATACCGCGCCTAGCAATGCTGCCACCAGCAGCCGCCCCTTGAGCCAGCGCATGGAGACATTCAGTGACGTCGCAAACAGGGCCCACAAAGCGAGTATCCAGTGCGGCGCGGTACCGACTAGCAGCGTGCCCGACGGATACGCAATCCAGCCCAGCATGACCAGCAGACTGTCCCACACCGCGCCGATCAGCATCACCTGCACGACCAGGTTGAACTCTTCCACTGGCCGCGCGGCTGACCCTATATGCCAGGCCACGATGGCGGCGGCTACTGCGGTGCCGGCCCACGGATATCCCTGCGCGGCGCCAAGCACACACGCGAACCAGCCCAACTGGAAAAGCGCAAAGTTGGCGAACACGCTGCTTTTGCCGAGAGCATTCACGCGCGCGGCTCGAATAAGTAATGACTGACCCACCACTGCTGGCCGTTTTCGTAGCCAAACAACTCAGCGCACGACATAAAAAATACACGCCAGCGCATCCACCACATGGTCATCTGGTCGGCGCCATAGGTTTGTTCGAGTATTGGTTGTACTGCGGCACGGCGCACATCCATATTGGCCAGCCAGGCATTGGCGGTGCGTTCGTAGTGCGTGCCGTCCCAACGCCACTGTTGCACGCAGCGCAGATCATCCTGCAAGCGCAGCGCGAGATCGTCGCTGGGCATCATGCCGCCCGAAAAAAAGTAGCGGCTCATCCAGTCGCTGTCGTCACGCGCGACGAAGGCATACGGTGTCGAGCGATGGGCAAAGACATGCATGAAAAAGCGCCCATCGCTCCTGAGCCAGCGGCGGACGCGCCGGAACGCCTCCTGCCAGTTGCGCAGGTGTTCGAACATTTCAACCGAGACCACGCGGTCATAGCGGCTGGCGGTGTCGAAATCGTTCATGTCGCACGTGACAACCTGCGCATTCTTCAGTCCGTGCCGTGCCAGCTCGCCCTCGATATGGGCGCGCTGCGAGCGCGAATTGGACACTGCAGTGATGCGGCTGGCGGGATAGTGCTTCGCCATCCACAGCGTCAACGAGCCCCACCCGCAGCCCAGTTCCAGCACGTCCTGCCCGTCGGCCAATCCCGCGCGCTCACACGTTGCCGCCAGCGACGCGGCCTCCGCTTGGTCAAGAGTGCTTACACCTGCCGGCCACCAGCAAGAGCTGTATTTGCGGTGAAGGCCCAATACAGTAGCGAAAAAGGCAGCAGGCACTTCGTAGTGCTGTTGGTTGGCCTTTTCCGGAACCAGCGCGACCGGGGCTGCGCGCAACGCATTCGCGAAAGCAGCGGAAATATCTGCCGCCGCAGCGGCGTCTGCGGCGCCTATTTCGACCAAGCGCTCTTTGAGCAAACGCCGGATACCGGCGCGGATCACCGAATCGGGGACCAAGCCCTGTTCGACCCAGTTTATTGCGAGGTTCGTTGCGGTCTGCATTCTCAATGTCCTGATTCAATGGTGCTGCTGTGATTCTGATGAAAGAACCATCTCGATTCAACGTTAAGCTCAATGCGTTCCCGGATTGCACTAAGCCGGCTGACTTGGATAGCTCGCACCGCATCGGCCCAGTCGATTCGCGGGTGCCGACCTCAATCCCCGGGGTGTTGCGCACGCCAGGCGCAAAGCAAATCCGGAATCGCGGTCAGCGACACAATTATGGTCACCCCGGGCGTATTCTTGCACGCGCGCAGCCACAGGCTTCCACCGGCCCAAAGCCCGATTTTGCGGTCGAGACGCTTGCGCAAATCAAACAAACCATCGCGCGCGACCTTTACCGGCATCGTCTGACTGAACGACAGTCCTACGATATCCACGCGATGCGCGCGCGCCGCCTCCACAATATCCCAGGCTGGCGTCTCTACGCCGAGCGACATGCACTGTGCGCCCTCGACCGAGAGACACGCTTCCGCCATCAGCAACCCGAGCTTGTGCTTCTCGCCGGGCAGCGTGGTGAGCAGAATGCGCGGCCCTTGCTCGCCCTGCACCAGCGAGGCGATCGCTTGCCGCAGCAGGTGCTGTAGCTGCTCGGCGTAAAGATGCTCCTCGAAAATTTGTAGGCGGCCCTCGATCCACGCATTACCAACCAATTCGTTGAGCGGCGCCACCACCTCAACCACAAAGCGCTGTAAACCGAGCTGCATCAATGCATGCGTCAGCAGTTGCCGCAGTTCAGTGACCTGATGCGCCTGGAGCAGGCGCAGCGCCTCGGCAGCCGCCGGGAACTCACCTCCGGCGTAAGCAGCACTTTCCGGCAGAGCCCGGACCCGCGCATGCAGCGAATGCAGCGGCTCTGCCACGACCTTGCCGGGGCGCAGACCGCTGTCCATCAGGCGCCGGATGACCCGCAGCTTTTCCAGTTGGTCGGCCGGATACACGCGGTCGCCATTACTGTCGCGCAACGGCCTGGGGAACCCGTAACGCCGTTCCCATATGCGCAGGGTATCTTTCGACAGGCCCGTGTCGCGCTCGACGATGGCGATGCTGGCGGTCGGCGCTTCCGTGCGTTTCGAATTCATTTTGTCATGGACAAATATGGTTGCATATACATCTTTACACTATTATACTAGCACCTTAAATATTATTTGTCTAAAACAAATGAGTACAGCAAAAAGGAAACTCCCGCGTGTCTGAGCCGGCCGATTGCGTCCTGATTTGGATGCGCAGGGATCTGCGCATTCGGGATAACCACGCCCTTTACCGTGCGTTGACGCATTCACGGCACGTTTTTTGCGTATTCGTATTCGACACCGACATTCTGAATGCGCTTGAGGACAAGGCCGACCGCCGCGTTGAATTCATCTGGGAGAGTATTGCCGAACTTCATCACAACCTGATGCAGCACGGCAGCGGACTCACGGTATTGCACGGCCGTGCCCGCTACGAAATTCCCGCGCTGGCGGCCCGGCTTAAGGCCACCACGGTATATGCCAACCACGATTTCGAGCCCGCCGCGATCTGTCGTGATGATGCGGTGCGCGTCGCACTCGGCGCGTGCGGCATTGAGTTGGTCACCTGCAAGGATCAGGTGATTTTCGAAAGGGACGACGTGCTCACCCTGGAAGGCCGGCCGTTTTCAGTCTTTACCAGCTACAAGAATGCCTGGCTCAAACGACTGACTCACGACGACCTCGTCGCCCATCCGTGCGAAAAGCATCTCGACAACCTGGCGGCGATGCCTGCTCTTGGACTGCCCAGACTGGAGAGCATCGGATTTGTGCGCACTAATCTGAAGACCCTGGGCATCCCCAGCGGAATTTCCGGCGCGGCAACGCTGTTCGACGATTTTCTCGATCGCATCGGGCACTACCATGAAACACGCAACTTCCCATCGGTCAAAGGCCCCTCTTATCTGTCCGTCCATCTGCGATTCGGCACCATTTCAGTGCGCACGCTGGCGCGTGCCGCATGGGAACGCGGCGGATTTGGCGCACAAGCCTGGCTCAACGAGCTGATCTGGCGTGATTTCTATTTCATGATCCTGCATCATCATCCGCGCGTGGTGACGGAGGCGTTTCGGCCCGCGTTCGATGACATTCGATTTGTACAGGACAGGCCGCGCTTTGAGGCCTGGTGCGAAGCGCGCACCGGCTATCCGCTGGTGGATGCCGCCATGCGCCAACTTAACCAGACGGGCTATATGCACAACCGGCTGCGCATGGTGACCGCGTCATTTCTGGTCAAGGACCTGCATATCGACTGGCGCTGGGGTGAACGCTACTTTGCGCGGCGCCTGAACGATTTCGATCTCGCGGCAAACAATGGCGGATGGCAGTGGGCAGCGTCAACCGGCTGCGATGCGCAGCCTTATTTCCGCATCTTCAACCCCGTCACACAATCCAGGAATTTCGATGCTGAGGGCAAATTCATACGCAAGTATCTGCCCGAGCTAGCGGCCTGCGAAAACAAATTTATCCATGCACCGTGGCTGATGAATGCCGCCGAGCAAAAACGAACCGGAGTCATCATCGGGCGCGATTATCCCGCGCCCATCGTCGACCATGCGCAGGCACGGCGGGTGGCTCTGGACCTGTTCGGCGCTGCCAAGGCCGCACAGGCGATAACGTTGTAGCCATGCTTTCTGTATTCCCGATGCGGCAATAGCCGCAAGCAACAAAGGACACGCGCAATGAAGCCCTACGACCTGCCTGACAGCAGTGGACATTTCGGACCCTATGGCGGGGCATTCGTCGCCGAAACGCTGATGGACGCGCTGGATCAACTACGGGCAGCTTACGCCCGCTATCAACTCGACCCGGATTTTGTCGCCGAGTTAGAGAGTGAACTTGCGCACTATGTGGGTCGTCCCAGTCCGATCTAC
>CAMBCF010000136.1 GCA_945864585.1 Bordetella parapertussis
AGCTATCCCACCGGCACCAAAGTCAGCGACGAACAACTTGCCTCAATAAATCTCAAGCGCCATGACTTTCACGGCGAATGGAATTACACGATTTTGCCCATTAGTCGCAAGAGCTAAATTGGATACTTTATTTTGACGCGAGTCCTAAGGTCAAAGTAGACCACCTTGGGAAACCAGGACGTAAAAATATGCTGGAGGTTCTTGATCCCGCTCTCGGTTAACTGATACTGATCAGCCAGACGCGAAGCAATTACGAGGAGCCTTTCCGGCGCATTCTTGTCCATGGTGGCGATGGTGATCCTTTAGGCGAGTTGTGACTTCCTAAATGGTATCCCGGAAGAGGTCAACTAGGCTAGTCTACACTACGGGCCTGAACCGGGCTACGCTATGTGGCAAGCGCGAACCCGGTCAATGCCGCCCTTTCATCGGCGGTGCCGAATCGCTGCTTGGCATCGCGCGTCACTGATGCCATGGCGCAGTCGGCATCGTGGGTAAAAAACAGCCGCACGCCGCGCGCAAGCTTGTCGTTCAGGAAGTGAGTTTTCTCGTCGATCAGTAATTCCGGATATCGGTCGTAGCCCATGGTAATGGGCACATGGACCCACGGCCGGCCCGGAATCAGATCGGCACAAAACGCGACCCCATCCCTGCCGCCAACGGTTGCCAGCAGCAAACCCGGCGTATGCCCATGGCTGTATTCAAAGCCCACTTGCGGCCCTAACGTTGGCGACTGCTCGCCATCAACAATTTCCAGCCGCCCGCTGGCTTCCAGCAGCGCCGGCAATTCGGGGATGAATGACGCGCGGTCGCGTGCATGCGGCGTTTGAGCGCGCATCCATGATTCACGACCCACAATGAATTTTGCATTTGAAAACAATAGCTTAGGTGCTACACCTGCTTGCCACGGCGCGAGCAGCCCACCTGCATGGTCAAAGTGCAAATGCGACAACACCACCGCGTCGATATCTTCGTGGGTGAACCCGGCCTGAGCGAGCGAGGCGAGCAACACGTGTTCGCTTTCAACCACGCCGTAACGTTCCCTTAACCTGGGTTCGAAAAATGCGCCGATGCCGGTTTCAAACAATACGCGCTTGTCGCCGCTGTCACCGAGGCCGGTGGCAAGCAACGCACGGCAGGCGAGCGGCACGCGATTCTCGGCGTCGGGTTTGAGCCAGCCTGACCACAGCGCGCGCGGCGCGTTGCCGAACATGGCGCCACCATCGAGGCTTTGCGAATTACCGAGGATCGACCACAGCCTGATCATAGCGCCGCTTTGACGCCGGCGGCGCGCAGGAATCTATTTTTCACGGACTGCGGCATAATATGAACGGCATTGTAACCGGAGCACAGCATGGATCGCAGACGATTTGTGAATGCGCTAGGCGTGATGGGCGGCGCCGGCCTGGCGGGCGCGGGGCTTACTGTTTTCGCGCAGCGCACACCCGATGTGATTTTTGTGCCGACGGGATATGAAGTCGTCACGCAGATGTTGAAGCTTGCCGCGGTCACCAGCAAGGATATTGTGTATGACCTGGGCTGCGGCGACGGACGCTTTGTAGTGACGGCGGCGCGCCAATTCGGCGCGCGCGGGGTGGGCATCGATATCGACCCCGAGCGTATCAAAGAGGCGCGCGAACCCGCCAAGCGCACCTGCGCCGAGGACAAAGTGCGTTTTATCGAGGGCGATTTATTCGAAGCCGATATCAGCGAAGCGACGGTGGTGACGCTGTATTTGCTCAGCAAGCTCAATCTCAAGCTGCGCCCGAAACTGATGAAAGAACTTAAGCCCGGCACACGCATCGTGTCGCACGCCTTTGACATGGGCGACTGGGTGCCGGAAAAAACGGAATCCGTGGGTTCGTCATCGATTTACCTGTGGCGCATTCCGCCGCGCTGATACGCTTTTGACCTGATGCAGGCTGCGCAGATTTCAGGGGTGCTGGCACTGGCGGCGCTGGCGGGATGCGCCACACCCGTTGCGCTCGCGCCCTATAGCGTCAGCGGCGACGGCATCAGCGCACCGCTAACCGCAGCGACCGCCGCCGCGCCGGATGGCGCGCGCGGACGCGCGCTGCTCATCAGCCGCGAAAGCAACTGCATCCTGTGTCATGCGGCGCCGGAAACCGGCGAACGATTTTTTGGCAATCTGGGGCCACCGTTGTCGGGCGTGGGCACGCGGCTCAGCGCCGCGCAAATGCGGCTGCGCATTGTTGACCCGTTGTTTTTCAACAAAGAATCGATCATGCCGGCTTATTACCGCGTTGACGGATTGAACCGTGTCGCTGAAACTTATCGCGGAATGCCGGTTCTAAACGCAGCGCAGATCGAAGATGTGATAGCCTATTTGTTGACACTCAAATGAAACCGCAACCCGACAGCAACGCAAAACGCAACAATTTCGCCGGCCGACGCGACATTTACGCCGGCCGACGCAACATTAACGCCGGCCGACGCCGCGTGTTGAAAAGCATCGCGGGTGCCGCGCTGTTGCCGCTGGCGTCGCCGGTGTTCGCGCAACTGCCCACCGCGGTGCGGCCGCCGTTGGTAGAACTGGTGCCGGTAATGAAAACCCTCACCGGCGGCGCACTGGTGCGCGAGAGCCGCGTCAGGCTGGAGATTCCGCACCTGGCGGAAAACGGTCACCTGGTGCCGCTTACGGTCGCGGTGGATAGCCCGATGACCGCGGCCGATCATGTGCGCACGCTGTATTTGTTGTCTGAAAAAAATCCGCGTCCGATCATCGCCAAAATCAGCATGGCGCCCGGCGCCGGACGCGCCGCGTTGACCACGCGCATACGGCTGTCGGGCGCGCAGCACGTGGTGGCGCTGGCGCAAATGTCGGATGGCTCGTTCTGGGCGGCGTCGGCGGACGTGATCGTGACCGAAACCGCGTGTCTGGATGCGGATATCATCTGAATGCAACACCCGTGCAAACTGAACGCCGGATGAAATGAGCATCGCCAGAATCCTCGTGCCGCCGCAAGCCAAACGCGGCGAAATGGTGGAAATTCGCATCGCGATTCAGCATCCGATGGAAACCGGGTTTCGCATGGATAACAACGGCAAAGTCATTCCCAAGAATACCGTCAACAACCTGCTGTGCCGCTACAACGGCGTCGAAGTGTTTCGCGCGGAATTGGGTTCGGGCATCGCAGCCAATCCCTATTTGCAGTTTTACATGGTGGCGCAGGACAGCGGCAAAGTCGAGTTTACCTGGGTGGACGATCGCGGCGAGACGGGTTCTGCGGGTGCGATGATTGTTGTTACTGCGTGAACGAGTGAACGGGTGAACGGGTGAACGAGTGAAAAGCGCGAGCCGCGCGAAGCGGTGGTTTTACCCGTTCACTCGTTCACTCGTTCACTCGTTCACCTTCTCACTGCTGCTCTATGCCATGGCATTCAGCGCCGCGGGCGCACAAGACCCTACGCGCCCCTCCCCCCTCAAATCCGGGCTTGAGTTCGCTGGCACCGAAGTGCGCGCGCTGCAACGGGACGAGTTTTCCAGCCCGGCGATGTTGTGGGCGGCGCGGGGCGAAAAACTGTGGAATGAGCCGGCGGGCGCCAGCAACAAGTCGTGCGCGAGCTGTCATCAGGACGCGCGCATCAGCATGAAGGGCGTGTCGGCGCACTATCCCAGGTATGTGAATGCCGATTCCGGCACGGCGCGGCTTACCAACATGGAAGGCCGTATCAATCAGTGCCGCGTGCAAAATCAGCGCGCCGCGCCGCTGCGTTATGAAACGGACGAACTGCTGGCGCTGACGGCCTATGTCGGCATGCACTCGCGCGGCCTGCTGGTGAAGGTGGCGATAGACAGCCAAAATAACCTCAACTTCGAGCGCGGCAAGGATATGTACTACACCCGCATGGGCCAGATGAACCTCGCTTGCACGCATTGCCATGATCGCAATGCCGGAGGCAAACTCCTGAACGACACCATCAGTCAGGGCCACGGCACCCCTTATCCGGCGTACCGGCTTGAATGGCAGACCGTCGGCTCACTGCACCGCCGCTTACGCGCGTGTTTTTTTGGCGTGCGCGCCGAGCGGCCGCCGGCAGGATCGCAGGATTTGCTGGATCTGGAGTTGTTTCTGGCGTGGCGTTCGCAGGGCCTGAACGTGGAAACACCCGGTGTGCGCAGGTAGCCGCCTACGAGAACATAACGCGCGCCGTGGTGGTTGAGTCTGCGGGCGAGTTCGAGCACATCCTCCCACAGCGCGGGACGCGTAAAGCGCGACTCGCTCATGGCTTCGGTACCGCCGTGATGGCATCGCCCTGCCAGCGTTCCCAGTCCGTGCTGGCTTGTTGCAAGCTCGTGTAGCGAAAGACGCCCTTGGGCACACGTGTTTGCGCGGGCGCCATGCGCGCTACCCAGGCCCGCTCATCAGCGCTGGGTGCGCGAAGAGCGC
The DNA here is from genome assembly GCA_945864585.1 of Bordetella parapertussis. Classification (GTDB taxonomy): domain Bacteria; phylum Pseudomonadota; class Gammaproteobacteria; order Burkholderiales; family SG8-41; genus UBA5216. Next base: position 4,410 of record CAMBCF010000136.1, read on the forward strand.
CCAGCAGAGGCACTTGCCGCTGTCCGATGACTCTCGAAAACTCACTCACTACGTCTCCTTCCAATGCGCCGGCCAAGCGCGGTTGACGCCTTCGGCACGGCATTGCCTGTGATGATTAGCCCCCACTGCCCGCCTGCTATCCATACGGCAAGATTGTTTAATTGTCCCCCATGCGCATTCAAATGCAAGCTGTGGCTGAGCATACGGCGCATTCGTGCAATCCGCGGGCGCTATGCGTTGGATCAACCGGCGACGACGGAACTGCGGAATACCAGGCGGTAATGCTGCTGCCGGTATACTGCGCAGCGTGTTAAGTGGGCGGCGGTGGTGAATGCCGCTGATGTGCGCGCCGATTGACGATCAAAAAACACACTTACTCTGGAAAATCATGCAGCATAAAAAATGCTTTTCAATACACCCACTCACACTGTGCGCTGCGCTGCTGCTGCCGCTACCCGCTCAGGCGCAAACGTGGAAGCCGGAGAAGCCGGTCGATATTATCGTGGGCACTACGCCCGGCGGGCCGCAGGATCGCCAGGCGCGGCTGCTGCAGCGCATCTTTCAGGAGCGCAAGCTGTTCGAGCCGCCGTCGTCGGTGTCGAATCGGCCCGGCGGCGGCGGCGCGGTGGCGCTCGCGTTCCTGGCGCAGCACAAGGGCGACGCGCACTACCTGCAGGTGGTGGCGCAGCCGTTGATCAGCAACCATGTCGCGGGCCGCAGCAAGCAGCATTACACGGATTTTTCGCCGCTGGCGATCTTCGCCGTCGAGTACGTGACGCTGGTGGTGCGCCCCGATTCGCCGATCAGGGACGCGCGCGAATTCATCGACCGCATGCGCAAAGACCCGACAACGTATTCAGTCGCTATCGGTACCGTGGTCGGCAACGCCACGCATTCCTCGTTTGCACATGCGTTGAAGTCCGCCGGTGTGGATGTCAAACGCCTGCGTTCGGTGGCTTTCAATTCGGGGGCCGAGGGCATGACGGCGGCCATGGGCGGGCATGTCGATGCGGCGGCGGGTTCGGTGTCCACTGTGCTTTCGCATGTGCGCGCGGGCAGACTGCGTGTGCTCGCCATAGGCGCGCCGCGCCGTGGGGAGGGGGAACTGGCGAGCGTGCCGACATGGAAGGATCTCGGCATCGACAGCGCGCAGGACTTATGGCGCGGCCTCGCCGGGCCGCCGGGTTTGACGCTGGCGCAGACGGCATACTGGGACGCCACGATTGCGCGCGCCGTCAAGGACGCGGAGTGGCTCAAAGACATCGAGCGCAACCTGATGGTGAATGTCTACAAAAACAGCGCCGATACCGTGAAGCACTGGCAGGCGGAGTATGCCGAGGTTAAGGCGCTGTTTATCGAGATGGGGTTGGCGAAGTGAAGTGCCGTGAAATGTTCTCCTGCCCGTTTGCCGGGTTACGCTTGCGGCGTGGGGGAACTCGTCCTTACCACGCCATCGGCGAGCAGCTTGTCGATTTCCGCCGTGCTCAACCCGGCTTCGCGCAGCACCTCGACCGTGTGTTCGCCCACATGCGGTGTCGGGCGGCGGTTCATCGCCGGTGACGCCGAGAAATGCAGCGGCGTCCTCATCGCGCGCACTTTTCCTTCGGTCGGATGCTCTTCGATCTGGAAGAAGTCCACGTCATCCAGGTGCGGGTCGGCGAGGAGGCTGTCGATGGTGTGCACCGGTGCGGCGGGAATGTCGGCCTGCGTGAGCAGCGTTAACCATTCGGCGCTGGTGCGGGCCGCCAGAGCCGTTTCCATCACGTCGTAGACATCTTTTGCATGGGCGGCGCGCTGTGCGCGTTGGGCAAAGCGCGGGTCCGCCTTCAATTCGGGCTTGCCGATGAGATCACAGAAGGTGAAAAACATCTTGTCGCCACCGGCTATCACGCAGATGTAACCGTCGCGGGTTTTGTAGGGCCGCCGGTCGAACATGCGATTTCTGTTTTTGGTTTTGGTGGGAGGCACAAAATAGTTGTCCCACAGGTGTTCGGACAGCACCATTTCAGCCATCATTTCGAACATGGGCACTTCGACTTGCTGTCCCTGCCCGGTGCGCGCGCGATGCAGCAGCGCGGCCAGCGTCGCATTGGCAAGATAGACGCCACACACGCGGTCGGCCATGTTGATGGGCACAAATACGGGCTTGCCCGCGGACTCGCTCAGCAGGGACGGCATGGCGGTGAGGCCCTGGATGATATCGTCGTAGGCCGGACGCCCCGCATAACGGCCCTTGCTGCCGAATCCGACGGCGTAGCAGTAAGCGATGTCGGGCTTGACCTTGCGCACGCCTTCGTAGTCAAGGCCCAGACGCACCATGGCCTGCACACGGGCGTTATGCACCACTGCATCGGCAGTTGCGGCCAATCGCAGGAAGGCATCACGGCCCGCCGCTTCCTTGAGATTGATGGCAATGGCGCGCTTGGCGCGATTCAGCACGAGGAAGGTCTGGCCCATTCCCGGGTTACGTTGAGGACCGGACACGCGGCGCCCCTCGCCCTCGACCGGTTCGATCTTGATCACGTCCGCGCCGAGGTCGCCGAGAATTTTGGTCGCATAGGGTCCAAGCAGCACGGTGGTGAGGTCGAGTATGCGCATGCCCGCAAGCGGGCCGGTGGGTGCCGGAGGGCGATGCTCTGGCAGCGATGACATTCAGCGCCCCTTGAACACCGGACGGCGCTTCTCGAGAAACGCCTGGCGTGCTTCGCGGGCGTCTTCGGAGCTTTGCAGTATGCCGCCGGCGTTGGAGGTCATGACCATCGTCGTCTCCAGTGAGCTGTCCAGCGCGGCGCGCATGATGCGCTTGCCGATCCATTGCACCAGGGGAGGATTCTGTATGATGCGGTTGCACAGCTCACGGGTCGTGGTTTCCAGTTGATCGGCGGACACCAGGTGATTCAACAAGCCCCAGGCATGGGCGCGCGTCGCGTCGAGCTGGCCGGTATAGGCAAATTCAAGCGCGCGGCCCAAACCAACCATCTTGGGCAAATAATAGGAGCCGCCGTTTTCCATGATCTGCCCCAACTGCTGGTAGCCGACAAAGCGCGTATGCTCGCAGCCCACGCGGATATCACAGTGCAGCGCCATGTCCATCCCCGCGCCGACTGCCGGCCCGTTGATCATGGCGATGGTGGGTTTGCGTATCTGCGAAATATCGCGGTGCAGCTTGGTGAAGCCGTGGATAAAATGCTGCCGCGCATGGTCGCCGCCTTCGGGAATGTTGCGGTTGCCGGCGAAGTTTTCGCCCTTCATTTCCGCGGGCGTGTCGCGTTTCATGTCGGCTCCCGAACAAAAGCCGCGTCCGCTGCCCGTCAGCACAATCACGCGAATATTGGGATCATCGTCACCAGCGCGCATGTATTCGCCGACCTTGGCGACCGTACCGTTCTCTTCGGAATTCCCGATCAACGCATTCATGCGTTCCGGGCGATTGAACTTGATCCACAGAATGCCGGAATCTTCAGGCTCGTACAGCAGGTGATTGACCAGGTTGGGCGCCATCGGATTGCTCCTTGTCGTTTGCGGGGCAGGACACGTTTTGTGCGGCCCATATTGTCACAGGAGCAGTGCTGCCATCAAGCGCTGCACCGCTTCAAGGAAACAGTTGATTCACACAAACCCGTAAAAATCGTCCACAATAAGTTATGCTTGGCACACGCCCGTACTCCACCCTAAGGAGCAACCCGGATGAATAGCACACACATCTTCGCCAGCGGCCTTGTCGTCATTGCGGCATGCGGGTTTGCGGCCCCGGCTATCGCTCAGAAATCCGGAGGCATCCTCAAAGTACCGCTGCGCGAGAACCCGGGCAGTGCTTCCATCGTGGAGGAATCCTCCATCTTTGCGAACCTGCCGTTGATGGGGGTGTTCAACAATCTTGTGCTGTTCGACCAGCAAGACAAGATCGCGAGGCTGGAATCGATCAAGCCGGATCTCGCCACGGAGTGGTCGTGGAGCGCCGACAATAAAGTAGTCACTTTCAGGCTGCGTGAAGGCGTGAAGTGGCACGACGGCAAACCGTTCACCAGCGCGGATGTCCAGTGCACTTGGGACACCATATTGGAGAAGCGTAATTCGAACTGGCGCAAGAACGTGCGCAAGGAGTGGTATCAAAACCTGAAGGACGTAGCGGTCAATGGCCCGCATGAGGTTCGCTTCACGCTCGAGCGCCCACAGCCGTCGTTTATGTCGATGCTGGCGGTGGGTTGGTCCGCGGTGTATCCCTGCCATGTCGACGGGCGCGTGATGCGGCAGAAACCGGTCGGCACCGGACCCTACAAGCTCACCGAGTACAAGCCCAATGAGCTGATCCGGCTCGCCAGGAACACCGACTACTGGAAGCCCGGCTTGCCGTATCTCGACGGCATCGAATATCGCATAGTTCCCAGCCAGGCGACGCGCACACTGGCGTTTGTCGCAGGCCAGTTCGACATTACCGGGCCCGGTGATGTAACACCCGCGATCCAGAAAGACCTCAAAGCACAGGCGCCCAAAGCGCTGTGCGAGACCTACGCGTCAGCGGGAAGCTCCCACATCCTTATCAATCACACGGCGCCGCAGATGCAGGATGCGCGGGTGCGCCAGGCCATTTCCCTGGCGCTCGATCGAAACGTCTTTGTCGCATCTCAGCAGGGCCATGGCCGAATGGGCGGCATCATGATGACGCCGCCACACGGCATGTGGGGACTGACGCCGGAACATCTTGCGAACATTCCGGGCTTTGGCAAGGATATCGAGAAGAGCCGCGTGCAGGCACGCAAGCTGATGGAAGAAGCCGGTTACGGGCCAAACAAGAAACTTAAGTTGACCTACATCACGCGCCAGGCCAATTCGGCTGTGTTAGGCGCGACGCTCGCCGCCGATCAACTGCGCACGATCCATGTCGAAGGTGACGTTGACCCGAAGGATTACTCCCTATTCACCGGCATGCTGATGCAAGGCACTTACACGCTGGCGTTCCACGCCACCGGCAATGCCCTGGACGACCCCGATATCATCCTGTATGAAAACTTCATGTGCAATTCACCGCGCAACTACACCAAGTATTGCAATAAGGATGTCGAGGCAAAGATCCATGAGCAGTCGCTGACGCTCGATCCCAAAAAACGCAAAGAGCTGGTGCAGCAAATCGATATCATGCTGCAGCGGGACAACGCAAAACCCACTTTATTCCAGACCCTGTTGACGCAGTGCTGGCATCCGCATGTCAAGGGGTTCGTCAGGGGCAGCAACGGAAACTATGCCCACAATCGTTTGGAAACTGTGTGGCTGGACAAGTGAAGCGCTCATGTCCCAAGCCGGCAAAGCCGGAACCGCACCGCTTAAGGCCGTAGGGGCCGGGTAGCGGGAATTTAAATCGGCGTTCGTTTGGGTGGCGGCACGCCGACCACGGCCATGCGTATCGGTTCGCTGCCGTTATTGAGCAGTTGATGCTCTACAACATCTGGCGGCATATGTATGGTGTCACCGGGCCCCACTGCCTGCTCACTGATTTCGTTGCTTGCGGTCTTCCACTGGATCACCCCGCGCCCGCTGAGTATGAAATAAATTTCTTCAAAATCCGCGGGGTATTCGACTTCGTAACCTTCGGTCCTGTATTTGGTATGCCTGTGCCAATGGTGAGGGCTGAAGCCCGGGCTCACTTCATCCACGTTGAAAAAGAGTTTCTCCGTGGCAAGGATTCTTTTTATCTGCCCGGCTTCTTTACCCTGGCCGCGTATATTCTGTGGCTGAACCTCATCCGACCTGACGATTTTTAGCTGCGCCATTCCATTCTCCTTGAACCAACCTCTACGTTTTTTGAATCTCCAGTTCCATGCCTTTCGCCACCAGTTTCGTACCCAGTTTGGCGCCGCGCGTATTGAGCTCGCCGAGTTCCGCGCCTTCATTGGCCGGGTCGCAGAAATAGGTTTCGTTCATGTCGTTGTGACGCACGAATTTGATTCTGACTTTGGAGATGGCTTTATGCTCCACACTGACCAGCCCGATCATACCCATCCAGTTGCCGTGCGCGATGCCGCCGTGACCGGTGTGGAACGAGAAACTGCCCAGACCGTAGAGTATGGTTTTACCCTGATAAATTTCCGTCGGCAGCGAGTAATGCGGGCCGTGGCCCATCACGATATCTGCACCGCTGTCGATGGCGGCGTGCGCGATCATGGGCATGTAGTCGAGCACGTCCTTACGCAGGCCCCAGTGGCATGAGGCGACCAGAACATCCACTTGCTTGCGCAGCGCGGCGACGTCGTCCTTGAACAATTGCAGATGCTTGGCATCGGGCCAGGTCAAAATCTCCGGCGGAATGCCGGGACGATTCGCCGGCGGAACTTCGGGACGCGTTTTGTGCATCGGCAATTGGTATGCGGTATGTCCCTGGATGGTGGCGACGCCGGCGGTGTGCGCGGTGGCTTCGTGATTGGTGGGCCAGTAGACTGAAGTACGCTGCAAAAAACCATAGCGCACGCCATTTTTTTCAACGATCACCGGCGCGTAAGCCGCGGCACGATTGGCGCCGGCGCCGGTGTGCCTGACGCCGATTTCATCGAGCCGCGCCACTGACGCATTGATCGCCGCTTCGCCGTAGTTGACGTTGTTGGCGATGCCCACCGCGTCGATGCCCGCGTACTTGAGCGATTCACCCGCCGCGCCGGGCGCGGCGAAAAAACCTTCGTTGTCCCACACTTGTCCACCCGGCGGCGCATACAGGCAGCACTCCATGTTGCTGAAGCGCACATCCGCCGCTTTGAATTCGTCGATAGTTTTGCGAAACGGCACGGTCGGATCGGTGACGTTCATCAGGTTGATGTCACCGGTGAGTATGAGTTGGGGCATGGGGATTCCTTTACTGTGGTAAGTCGCTGTGTGCCTGATTCTAGTCAATAGTCTGTGTCGGACACAACGTACATCATCAAATATCACGCGCCCCGGCGGCCACTTCAAATTCCCCCATCTGTGGCCGGGTCAAAATCCCCCAGGGCGCACGACAGGACTGGCTGGATTGTTACGCGGAATGGTTAGCCTTTGCAAGGCGATTGGCGGCTTCTTTGAGGCGATAACTTTTGCCGCGGAATTCGACCAGCACACTGCGGTGCAATAGTCGATCCAGGATGGCAGTGGTGAGCGCGGCATCGCCGAGGAATTTGTGCCAGTCATCC
>CAMBCF010000137.1 GCA_945864585.1 Bordetella parapertussis
TTGCCCGCGCACTCGGTCACTGCACGCACAGTGCGGCCCGGCAGCTTGCGCAAATCCTTCAGCGACATTTCGATGGGCCGCTCAACCAAACCACCGATGGACAAAATCCAGTCGTCGGGATGCATTGGTTCCGGCACATCCAGCTGATTAACCACGTAATAGGCGTCGGTGGGCGTGAGCAGGCCTTCGAGTTCGGTGATCGGCGCTCGGCCATTGATCACGCGGCCCTGTGTGTCTTTGCCGGCGTTGATGACCGCGCGCTTGCGGTCCGGCCAACCCATCACCCAATCGCCTTCGATTTCCGGTCTTGCCATATCAGCCCTCTGCATCAAAAAATTCAATCAAAACAAAGCGATGAAGACCTTTAGGCGTTGCCGCCTGTCGCTTGGTCTGTTTTAGTCGCGCTGACTCAAGCCACCGGCAGCGCCCGGCCCGTATCCGACGCCTGCTGGATGATACCGATGAAGTGATGCAACTCAACCGCGGTTTCAAACGTCGGCAGGCGGCTGTGGCTCTTGCCGCTACGAATGGCTTCGGCGAACAGCGCATACATCTGCCCGACGTTGAACGGATCGCCGCGCGGGAAGCTCGCCGGGACATGGTTGAAGCGCTCCGGTATCGTAAGCTCGCCCAATGTCTGGCTGCGCTGTGCGCCTTGCACCCGCAGCATCTCACCGCGCTGCGACGAAACACTGCCGGTGGCGACCAGCGTGCCTTCGCGCCCGAAGATCTCCATCCGAAAACCGCCGCCGGCCCAGGGAACGGCGCCCACATGCACCGACGCCACTGCCCCGCTCACCAGTTGTCCGCTGACCAGCACGTTGTCCGGCGAGGTGACATCCACCATCTTTTTGGTGTCGGTCTCGTACCATTGCTTGGCTTGGGTCGTGACCATGCACGCCACCCGCGCGAAATTTCCCGCGACAAAGCGCAAGGCGTCGATGACGTGCCCGTTGGCGATGGTCAGGGTGTTCGCGCCGAGGCTGGCATCGCGTTGCCAGGTGCGGCTGGAGGGGCGCTCCAGCGTCCCGTCACGCATGGTGGTGACGTGACAGGCCAGCACCTCCCCCACATAGCCGGACTCGATCAGCTCCTTTATATAAAACAGTGCGGGGCTGACCCGCGATTGCAGGCCGCAGGCCGTCAGCACACCCCTGGCGCGGGCCAGCGCCGTCAGTTCTTCGGCTTCGGCGGTGTTGCGGCCCAGCGGCCACTCGGTGTAGACATGTTTACCGGCTTCGATAGCGGCCTTGGTCGGCTCATAGTGCGAGGGCACCCGCACCACCACCGCCACCGCGTCGATATCTTTGGATGCCACCATCGCGCGGTAATCGGTGAACGCGAGTTTCGCACCGAATGCCACGCGCGCCGCCTCCGCACTCTCGGGGTTGCGCGTGCAAACCGCGGTCAGTTCGACGTCAGGGCTGGCCAGCAGCGCCGGAAAGTGCGACTGGGAAGCCCAGGTCGAACCAACGTTGGCGCCAATAAATCCCAGACGAATCTTGTTTGCCATGAAGCATGCTCCTTAGTGGGGTTACGTCCTGCATAATTCCACAGACCGCACGCGCCGCTGCAGGCGGTGCTGGTGCGTATGGCGGCTGTGGTACTGGTTCCCATACCCAAGCCGTGAACAGCGTGCGATCATACACCCGTGGAAACCGGCGAACTCACCCGTATCATCAGGGAAATCGGCCGCGGCAAGAATGCTGCGCGCGATTTGAACCGTGACGACGCGCAGGCGTTGTTTACCGCGATGCTGGCCGGCGAAGTACCCGATTTGCAGTTGGGCGCGGTGCTGATGGCGATGCGCATCAAGGGTGAATCGCTGGGGGAGTTGGCGGGGTTCCTTGCGGCGTGCGAGGCCTCTTATGTGCATTTAACGGCGCCCGCGAATACAGCGCCGCTGGTGATTCCGGCGTATAACGGCGCGCGGCAATTACCCAATTTGACACCGCTGCTCGCGCATCTGGTGGCGCGCGCAGGCGTGCCGGTTCTGGTGCAGGGGGTGGCCGCTGATGCCGGTCGCGTGACTACCCATGAGGTGCTGGCAGCGATGGGGATCGCCGCCGCGCAATCAAAGGATGAAGCGCAAGCGCAAATGCATCAACGCGGCCTGGCGTTGATCAGCATTGAGGTGCTCGCGCCGCCGCTGGCGCGCGTGCTGGGGTTGCGGCGTGCGATGGGCGTGCGCAGTTCAGGGCATACGCTGGCGAAGATGTTGCAGCCGTTCACCACGCCGGCAGTGCGGCTGGTGAGCGTGACGCATCCCGAATACGTAACGCGCATGCGCGCATTTTTTACCCACCATGCCGCCAACGCCTTGTTGCTGCGTGGCGCAGAAGGCGAGGCCGCCGCGCATCCGCGGCGTGAACCGGCACTGGATTGGCTCGACGGCGTGGCGGTCGAAACCTGGCGTGAAGGGGCTGCCGAGAACCCGCAATTGCCTGACAGCCGCGACGCTGCGGTGACGGCGGATTGGATCAACGGCGCGCTGGCGGGCGCGCATCCGGTTCCAGCGGCGATTGCGCATCAGGCCGCTTGTTGCATACGGGCGGCGCGGATTGTGGCTGGCCATACCCCTCGCACCGCGCCATTCGCAATCAGTCGATCCTGATCTTCGCCGCTTCCACCACGCGAGACCAGCGTGCGAGTTCGCTGATTAGCAACGCCCTGAACCGCTCGGGCGGCCCGCCGGCCGCACTCATGCCCTGCCGCGCGAGGTGCACGAATTCACGTACGGATTTCACCGGCACCTGGGGATGCACGACCAACGCGAGACCGCTGGTGGTGATCCGCGTCACCAGCGCCAGGCTCTTCACCGGATCGTACGGCAATGTCTTGTAAATCGCCGGAATCATGCTGTAAGAGGTCACTACGAACGCCAGTGTGTGCCCGTCCGGCGCGGCCTTGGCGACGGATGCAATGCCGAGGTGAACATGAGCTGGCGCATGCAGCAGGCGCTGGAGGATGCCGCGCTCCCCGAACACCTGCGCGCGGTGGAAAACTGGCCGCCGGCCATGCGCGCGCAGTGGAGCAACGACCGCGGGCAGGCGCATTCCGACAAGCACCGTCAGGATATGATCGACCAGTTCCGCAAGATTCGCGCTGAACTCGACGCATTTAAACCCGACTTCGTGTTGATTTGGGGCGATGATCAGTACGAAAATTTCTGTGAAGATTGCGTGCCGGCATTTTCCGTGCTCGCCTACGATTCGGTGGACATCCAGCCGTGGTAAGGCTCAACTGGTTTTGTCTCGCCGGCGCAATGCACGCGCTGGGTCGCAAGCAACCCGACGAATCGGTGTTTCTCGAATCGTGGATCACCAATTCTGACAAGGTGTTCGCTGTATTTCGGCCCAAGCTGTAAATACGCGCTGGCCGCGCTGTAGCGCCCATGATTTCGACAAGTTATTTCTCCGCTGTTCTTGCCGCCAGCTCGCGCCACTGCGCGGACAATTCCGCGAGCCTCTTGTAAAAAGCGCTTTCTTCCCGCTTCACCTGCACCGCATCTTCGTGCGCAGGCGTGACGGTGAGTAGAGCCACCGCGAGAAATTCGCGTTCCTTGCGCGCGGCGTCGGATTGCAGAAATCCCCGCACTTCGGCGAGAGTGGCCACCGCGATTGCTAGCCTTAGCGCATCGATGTTATCGGCGGCGGTGGCGAGCGCACCTTGCTGTATGGCGGTGTCATTCTCCGCAACGAATGCGCCACCGATGCGCAGACTTTCCTCATGCAGAAGTGTTTCGCTTTCAAACAGCCTGACGAATTCGCGCCGCTCGCGATTTGCCGGCGCGCGAAACGCCGCCCGCTCGCGGTCAGACAGCGTGTCGTGGCCGATCATCACTCGTGCCAGCGCGCGCACCATTGCCTCGGGATAGAAATCGAGAAACGCCTTCTCCAGAGCCACCAGCGCGATGCCTGCGGAGGATCGGTAAAAATTGAGCAACGCATCGAGTTCCTCGGCGCTGAACAGCCGCGCGTATTCGCGTGCCAGCGCGACGTCGATCCACACGAAGCTCGTGTCGCGCCCGCTGCGCGCCATGTAGTCAGCGTAGAGCGTGCGCCACTGGCTGGCGATGCGCCGCTCGGTTTCAGCCCAATTGGGGTGCCCCGGCTTCCACGCAGTCCCCTTGCCCACCGCTTTGAGCAGAATCGGGATATAGGCGCGGATGCGCAATTCCTCAAGGTCGCGCTTTTTATCGGCGTAACCGCCTTTCAGCGCCACCAACGCTTGCGCCATTGGCATCGTGTCTTGCGCGTGGGCGAAGGCGGCGCAGCACAGGGTCAGCAGGGCGGGGAGGATGCGTCGAAGGGGCATAATCATTTCAAATACTATATTCCCTCGATGGCCCCGCCGCATCCACATGCAACGCCTGCGCAATCGTGGCGCGCGTCAGTGTCGGTGCAAATAATTCTATAAAATCATATACATATGATCGTAACTCGACGCCGCGCCGGATCGCCAGCCGGGTCACGTTGCTGGCGAACAAATGGGCGGCGTTGATGGCGCATAGATCGTTGTCGGTTCTTGCGTCGAAGGCCATGGCGGCGATGATGCCGATGCCGAGGCCTTCACGCACATAGGTTTTGATCACGTCGGAGTCGAGCGCGGTCAATACGATCTCGGGTTGCACGTTGGCGCGGGCGAAGGCTTCGTCTATGTGCGGGCGGCCGGTGAAAATTACTTCGTAGGTCACGATCGGATAACGCGCGAGGTCTTGCAGCGTCGGGCGCCGGGTTGCCGCGAGCGGGTGATCGACGGGCACCACTACCACGTGATTCCACGTGTAGCACGGAAAGCTCAGCAAATCGGAGGCGCGCGCCAGTGATTCGGTGGCGATGCCGAGGTCCGCGTCGCCGCTGCGCACGGCATCAACGATGCGCTGCGGTTCGGACTGGTGGAACGCCAGTTTCACGAGGGGAAATTTCTTGCGGAACTGCGCCACCACGCGCGGCAGCGCATAGCGCGCCTGCGTGTGCGTGGTCGCCACTACCAGTTCGCCGGCGTCGCGTTGACGAAAATCGGCAGCGGCGGTACGCAGATTGGCCTGCTCCTGTAACAGCCGTTCGACAATCGGCGCGATGTCGCGTCCGGCGGTGGTGTGACCGGTCAGCCGTTTGCCGCGCCGGGTGAAGATTTCGACGCCAAGCTCTTGTTCCAGCTCACGTATTTGCCGGCTGATGGCGGGCTGTGTGGTATGCAGCGCGGTGGCAACCATGGTTAGATTGAAGCCCTGCAGCGAGGTTTCCCGCACAGCTCTAAGTTGCTGTAGGTTCATTTATCGATCTTATATGTGAAAAACATATAAATAAACTCATAAATAGTCGTTTACAGAATATAAGAGATCAGTGACTATTGCAACCCGGCGCAGAACTGTAAATAAAAGTCATTAAAAACAAAGGCTTTAAGTATGTATCGATACGACGAGATCGACCAGCGCATCGTTACGGAACGGGTGGAACAGTTTCGCGACCAGACGCGGCGTTTTCTTGCCGGGCAGCTCGCCGAAGATGACTTTAAGCCTTTGCGCCTGCAAAACGGGTTGTATGTGCAAAAGCACGCGCCGATGCTGCGTGTGGCGGTACCGTACGGGCTGTTGTCCGCAGCGCAGGTGCGCATGTTCGCGCACATTGCGCGTAAATACGATCGCGGCTACGGTCACTTCAGCACGCGCCAGAACATACAGTTCAACTGGCCCAAGCTCGCCGAAGTGCCGCAGATACTCGCCGACCTCGCCACCGTCGAGATGCACGCGATTCAGACCAGCGGCAATTGCATACGCAACATCACCACCGATCATCTCGCCGGCGTAGCGCCTGATGAAATCGTCAACCCGCTGGTGTGGACGGAAGTGTTGCGGCAGTGGTCTACGTTCCATCCGGAGTTCGCATTTCTGCCGCGCAAATTCAAAATTGCGGTTTCGGGCGCTGCGCAGGATCGCGCCGCCATACAATTGCACGACATCGGCCTGCAAGCGGTGCGTGACGCGCAAGGCGAAGTCGGATTTACCGTCATCGTCGGCGGCGGCATGGGGCGCACGCCGGTCATCGGAAAAGTGATACGCGAGTTTCTGCCGTGGCAGCATTTGCTCACCTATCTCGAAGCCGTGCTGCGCGTCTACAACCGCTATGGCCGCCGCGACAATATATATAAGGCGCGTATCAAAATTCTGGTGAAAGAGCGCACGCTGGCGGTGTATCGCGATGAGGTCGAAGCCGAATGGGCGCACCTCGTCGATGGCCCCGGCACGCTGAGCAGGGAAGTTGTCGATAGCATCGCATCGCGCTTCACGCAACCTGCCTATCGCCGCTTGCCGAAGCAGGATTCCGAGTTGCAAACCTACCTTGCAGCAGACCGTGCGTTTGCGCGCTGGCATGGGCGCAACGTGCATGCGCACAAGACGCCCGGCTACGCGGCGGTTACGTTATCGCTCAAACGCCCCGGCGTGCCGCCGGGCGATGTCACCGACGTGCAACTGGAAGCCATCGCCGAGTTGGTGGATCGCTACAGCTTCGGCGAACTGCGCGTCACGCATGAGCAAAATCTGCTGCTGCCGGATGTCGAGCAGCGCGAACTGCATGCCCTGTGGCGCGAGGCCAAAGCGCTGGGCCTGGCGACGCCCAATATCGGCCTCATCACCAACATTATTGCCTGCCCCGGCGGGGACTTCTGTTCACTCGCCAACGCGGTGTCGATACCGGTGGCGCTGGCGATAAATGAGCGTTTTGAAAATCTCGATTATGTGCACGACATCGGCGAACTGGATCTGAATATCTCGGGTTGCATGAATTCGTGCGGGCACCATCACATCGGCCATATCGGCATTCTCGGCGTCGACAAAGGCGGCGAGGAGTGGTATCAAATTTCCATAGGCGGCGCGCAGGGCAACAACACCTCACTGGGCAAAGTCATCGGCCCCTCGTTCGCGCGTGCGGACGTACCCGACGTGATTGAGCAATTGATTGCGTATTACCTCGAACACCGCGATGCCCCCGAAGAACGTTTCATCGACGTGGTGCAGCGGCTGGGCGTGGAACCCTTTAAAATGCATGTCTATGGCAACTCTGATAAAAAACAAGCGCATCGCGCCCGACAGCTGGCAGCCGCTTAAGCCTGTTGACGCAGGCGTGCCGTTGTCCGGCGACTGGATCGTGCCGCTGGCCATCTGGCGTGAGCAGCGTGCGCAATGGCGTGGGCGTAGCGCAGCAGACGGACGTTGCGGCGTGGTGCTCGAAAATACCGACGACCCGCGCGTGCTGGTTGAGGATTTCGACGCGCTCGCGCTGATTGCCGTGCGTTTTCCAAAATTCACCGATGGCCGTGGCTATTCGATTGCGCGTTTGTTGCGTCGGCTCGGCTGGCGCGGCGAGCTGCGCGCAGTGGGCGATGTGCAGCGCGACCAGTTGTTCTATATGACGCGCTGCGGCTTTGATGCCTTCGCACTGCGTGAAGATCAGGATCCGCAGCTTGCGCTGACCGCGTTCAGCGATTTCAGCGCACCGTATCAGCCGGCGACCGACGACGGTGTGCGCCTCGGCACAGTACGCGCCGCCAACAAAGCGGCGGTCAACACGCCGAACCCGTGGTAACAGCATGAGCGGCAGCGTCTATCTTGTCGGCGCAGGCCCCGGGGCAGTGGATTTGCTCACGCTGCGTGCCGCGCGTTTATTGGAACACGCGGACATCGTGTTTCACGATGCGCTGGTAAACCCCGAAACGCTGGCCCTGGCCGCTCGCGCAATCAAAGTCGCGGTGGGTAAACGCAGCGGCAAACATTCCACCGCGCAGCGGTTTATCAACAAGCAGTTGATCGACGCGGCGAAGAAGTATCAAACCGTACTGCGTCTCAAAGGCGGCGACCCGATGTTGTTTGGCCGCGCGCAGGAAGAAATCGACGCGCTGGTTGCGGCAGGCATCACGCTCGAAATCGTAGCCGGTGTCAGCGCAGCGTTTGCCGCCAGCGCCGACCTGCAATGTTCGCTCACGCGCCGCGCTATGGCGCGCAGCGTGGTGTTCGCGACCCCGCGTGAGGCTGCAGGCAGCAAGCAGAATACCTGGGCCAAGGCCGCTGCCGCCGCCGATACCGCAGTGCTTTACATGGCGGCGGGCGAAGCGCAGGCCGTCAGTGACGCGCTCATCGCCAACGGCGTGCCCGCATCACGGGCCGCCGTAATTGTTGAAAACGCCTCCAGCGATCAGCGTAAAGTGATTCCCACCAACGTAGGCAATCTGCCCGCTGCCGCGCAATGCGTCGGCAGCGGCCCGGCGCTGGTGATGGTGGGCGAAGTGTACGCCGATGTACAGGCGGCCATAGATACCAACGACCTGTCTTCGTTGCTTCTTTCCTCGTGTAGATCGGCGTGACGGTTTTCGCTGACGCGGACTAACCGGCGCGCCCTACAAAATTTAGCGTAGTAACCCTCGTGGGAAACGTGCGGCCATGAATAATGTAACGTAACGGATAGCAACCACAAATGAATAAGTTAATTGAGTTATTGAAAAAAATCGCCAGTGATTTTGCGCATGCGGTTTTTGCCAGCAGCCTCGGTGCAGAGGATATGGTGCTCACTGATGTGATCTACACCGCGGCGTTGCCGATTGAGATTTTTACGCTCGACACCGGCCATCGGCAAGCGCTACGGTAAACGCCCGCAAGTGTTTTTCCCGCAAGCGGCGGCCGTGGAAACGTATGTACTGCGTCATGGCAGCAATAGCATGAATAGTGTCGTAGAAGCATCAGAGTTTACCCGCATGCCCGCGCGCAGCCGCCTCGATTGGCTCGAATCGGAAGCCATTTATATTTTGCGTGAAGTGGCGGGCGAGTGCGCGAACCCGGCGCTGCTGTTTTCCGGCGGCAAGGATTCGGCGGTGCTGCTACGGCTGGCGGAAAAAGCGTTTCGTCCAGCGCGCTTTCCGTTTCCGTTGCTGCATATTGATACCGGGCACAATTTTCAGGAAGTCATCGATTTTCGTGATGCGCGCGCCGCCGAGTTGGGCGAACGCTTGATCGTGCGCTCACTGGATGATTCCATACGCGCCGGGCGCATACGGCTTGCGTGCGCCGACGAAAGCCGCAACGCGCACTAATCGGTAACGCTGCTCAATACGGTGGCCGAGTTTGGCTTTGATGCCTTGATCGGCGGGGCGCGCCGCGACGAAGAAAAAGCGCGCGCGAAGGGGAGAATTTTTTCGTTTCGTGACCGCTTCGGCCAATGGGATCCCAAAAACCAGCGTCCCGAATTGTGGGACATTTACAGCCCGCGCGCGCATGCCGGCGAACACGTGCGCGTGTTCCCGATCAGCAATTGGACGGAACTCGATGTGTGGGAATACATCCCACGCGAGGCAATGGAACTGCCGCCAGTGTACTACGCGCATCAAAGGCCGGTGGTGCGCCGCAACGGGCTGCTGGTGCCGGTTACGCCGTTGACGCAACCGCGCGCTGGTGAGGTGATCGAAGAAGTCTCGGTGCGCTTTCGCACCGTCGGCGACATTACCTGTACCTGCCCGATGGAATCTACAGCCACCACTGTCGAACACATCATCGCCGAGACTGCGGCAACACGCATTACCGAGCGCGGCGCCACGCGCATGGACGATCAAACATCCGACGCCTCGATGGAGCGGCGTAAAAAAGAGGGGTACTTCTAATGGATCGATCAGGCACAATGGAACAATCCGCCGCAGCCGCGTTGAATGAATCAGGTGAGCGCAGTGTGCTGCGCTTCATTACCGCCGGCAGCGTGGACGACGGCAAAAGCACGCTGATTGGCCGCCTGCTGCACGACACGCACGCGATCATGGAGGGTCAGTTCGCGGCGGTGGCGCGCGCTTCGGCCAGGCGTGGCGCGCTGGAACCCGACCTGTCGCTGCTCACCGACGGGCTGGAAGCCGAGCGCGAGCAGGGCATCACTATCGACGTCGCCTACCGCTATTTCACCACGCCGCGCAGAAAATTCATCCTTGCTGGCACGCCCGGCCACGAGCAATACACGCGCAACATGGTAACTGGCGCGTCCACCGCCGACGCTGCCATCATCCTGCTCGAAGCGGCCAAAGGCGTGCTCACGCAATCAAAGCGTCACTTGCTGCTGGCGAATCTGCTGGGCACACGCCACATCATCGTTGCAATTAACAAAATGGATGCGGTTGATTACAGTCAGGCCGTGTTCGCGTCGGTGAAGGCGGAGTTTGAGCGTTTTGCGGCACCGCTGACCATACCCGATCTGCGATTCATTCCGCTGTCGGCGCTGCGCGGCGATATGGCGGTTGAGCGCGGCGAGTGTCTCGATTGGTACGCAGGCCCCACTTTGCTGGAAGCGCTGGAAACGATAGACACGGAATCTTCATCCGTCGATCATCCGTTGCGCTTTCCCGTGCAGTGGGTAAATCGGGCGGGCGATGTGCGGGGTTACGCCGGACGCGTTGCTGCCGGAGCGCTGACAGTAGGCGATGAAATTGCGGTGCTGCCGTCGACCCGACGCACGCGCATACGCTCGATCACCGCACCTGACGGTCCGCGTTCAACAGCTACCGCAGGCGACTCGGTAACGCTGACCCTAATCGATGAAATTGATATTTCTCGCGGCGACATGCTGGCCAGCGTGATAAGCCCGCCGCGTATCCTGCAAACGATCACCGCAACGCTGTGCCGGCTGGCGGAGGCGCCGCTGCGCGCCGACGTACGTTATGTGCTGCGACACACCACACGCACGGTCAAGGCAAAAGTGTCAAAGGTGAATTTTCATCGGGATATTCATACGCTCGAAAAACGCACGGGCGAAGACGGTGCAAAACTGAACGACATCGTGCAGGTAACATTCGATCTGCAACAACCCATTTTTGCCGATGCCTATGCGGCGGCGCGCGCTACCGGGGCGTTCGTGCTGGTTGATGAAGTGACCCATCACACTGTCGCGGCCGGCATCATCGAATAAGTATTGCGTGGACAATGAACCCACGGAAAATAATGGACGCTGGCGTTTCTATTATAAGTGTTTGTTTCATAACATTTTTTATTTTTGACATGAGCGCCCATCCTAGCATTCAGCGCACGCGCTTTTTCTGCGGTATAAATCCCCTCTGTCGGGCGCCCGGATTCGCGTCGATGTGGCGCACAAGCTCGGTTGTTAAACACGGAGACACCATGCCGGCCAAAACCAAAAGACCCACGCAGGAAGAAATGAAAACGCGCATCGCGCGCTTCAAGGATCTGAAATCAACCGTGCTTATCGGGTTGTCACACACAGTCACTACCGGTAGTATGTTGAGCAACGTTATCAACCTGGGGCTACCGTGGCGATCGATGTGCTTGAGCGAGGCGATTTGCCGTTTCCGCGCTCGCTGCCGGAGTTTCAGCGCCTGTTTCC
>CAMBCF010000138.1 GCA_945864585.1 Bordetella parapertussis
CAGGGTCGCTACAGGATCATGAAGGCGGGTTGCGCGAAGCTGCGCGCAACACCAAAGCAATGCGGCTTCATGCGCGGGTCAAGCGCGAGGACATGGACCCGGTCTGCATCCGGTTCGATCAAGTCAACCAAACCGCGCCGAATCGAGACCAGTTCCGCAGGCGTGAGCCAGCATTCGAACACCGATTTCTGCCCTCCCACCCTGAACCCGATCAAGTGCCGCCGCACCCGGCGTAACCGCTTCGGATCGCACACGTCATAGGCGAAAAGGCAGAGCGCACGGCTCACACGAGCCCGCGCGGCAACCCGGAGAGGTGGATCGCGCCAGCGGGCAGCGTGAGTCCGCGCTTGGTCTCGGTGCGCTTCCAGGCCTGCGCAAGAAGGTAGGGGGCCGCTGCGGGCCCGAGCGCGCTTTGCAACGCCTTCTCCATCTTCGAATTGCGCTCATGGAAGAAAGTCTCCTCCATGCCGCGCGCCAGAAGCTTGGCGGTCTTCTCATAGGCTGCGGAATCCTCCCCAACCACGGCGCGGTAGATCAGCAGGAATGCCACAGTCTCCGCTTTGGCTTTGCGCCAGTGCACGAGTCCCGCGCCATCGCCGCGGCCTTCTTTGCGCATCCACGCCCACCAGGCGAGCCAGGCGACCAACTGCGGGGCCATGGGGATGTGGCGTCTACTGCAACTCACGCGCCTTGCGGCAAGGTCGATATCCATTCGCGGCGCGGCAAACCCCGCCTGCAGAGCGGCAACCGTCTCGCTGAACTTCGCAGCGCCGCGCTGCAGCGCATCAGACAAGCCGTGGCGCAACCGCACCACTGGAATCTCCGCGAGGGCCACGACAGCCTTGGACGTGTCGATGCGTGCGCCGTTTCGCAGCTCGAGCTTTCTTCGCGCAGCCGGCGGGAAGAAAAACTCCGGGTGCGACTCGAACGGCGCATTGACGAGCACGTGCGAGAGCCGGTCCTGGGGCCGGGCGTAGAGGGAGAACGCGTAGCCCAGGTAAAACCCCATAGTCTTTCGTCCGCCCGCGATCGACACGTGAAGCGCCGAATCGTTCTCCGAGGTCATGCGCGCGACCAACGCCGCGATTCCGTCGGCGGCGGCAGCATTTTCCTCTTGCGTCCGGATGTCCTCCATCGGCGCGCCCCCGGGCCCAGGCAGGACGTGGATGTGCTCCTCGCCGAATTTGGGCTGGCCCGCCTGCGGATAGTCCCTCAGGAGGGCGTGAAACTGCCCGTTGCGTCCACCCAGCAGCGCTTCGCGCGCAATCCGCGCGCCCTCAACCGTGGTGACCAGGTGAATTTCGGTCGGCGCAAAGGCCGGCCGCTGCGCCACCGCGAGCGCGTAGAGCGTCTCGGTGACGATCTGCGGGCTGAGGCCCGTCACTGCGAGAAGAATGCGCCGCGGGTATGCGGAGGGCTTCAATACGGCTGCGCCGTCCACTTTTCCATCTCCGATGAAAGTTTGCCAAGGTCCGGTCCCACCACGGTGCGTATGCGCATCCCTTTCGCGCGCTGAAGTATCGTTTCGTTCAAGGGAAGGTAACTCACAAAGAGTGCGCGCGTGTTGAGCCCCCCCAGCGACGAGAGAGAATCAAGCTGAAAGAGCGCCTTTCGCGCTTCATCCGATGCCGCCTTGGATGTGAATCCGCGCGTCTTGCATTCCACGACATGCAGGCGATTGCGCGCGAACAAAGCCAAATCAAGCTCGTTCCTCGTTCCGTCGGCCTGCACGACACGCACGTTGCGCGCGCCGTCGCCCGCGCGGTTGCGCTGCTGCAAGGCGAGAAATTCGTCGTGAACGTAGAATTCCAGCCAGCCTCCATTGGCGAACGCACGAGCCTCTTCGTCCCTAAAGCGCAGCCGGTCAGTCCCCTCCCACTTCACATGGCCCGCCGTTTCAAGCAGCATCACCAGCCGCTCGAAGTGCGGAGAGCGCTGCCCGGGCTTCAAAGAATCGCTGCAAAATCCGGGCTTTTGTTCGGCGCTCGATGCGCACATATTGAGTAGCGGGATCGCTTTCCCCAAGGAGCTGATTTCTTTCACAAGCTCGCGCGCAAGCTCCACATCGGCCACCGGCGGCCGCGCCCGCTCAAGCCTCGCCACGGTGTGCCCGTGAGCCAGGAAATAGTCTTCCAGTTTTAGCCGTGCCTTGAGTACGCGTTTTGGGGCCCCGCCCCCGATGAAGGAAACTTCGCTGCGCTCGCGTTCCAGGTAGAACACCGCAATCCCGGAGCGGCTAAACACCTGCTGTGCAGCGATGGCCAGGGGCTTGGTACCCCCGGTGACGTTAAGCGCGATTGCCGTGTGCTCGGGCTCGCGCCCAAGGAACTCTTCCAGCTCCCGCTCTATTCCCGTGATGTCGTAGGCGTCCTTGATGGGAACATGCCGAACCCTCGCTATACCGTTGGCCGACATCGCCTCGCCAAGCCACTTCCCATGCTGGCGCATCTGGGGGGACTCGATCAGCACCGCTTCGCGCGGCCGAAACGCCGGATCCAGAACAGGCAGCAGATTCGCCGCCGCTTCGCCCGACACAAGACAAACGTGCGTCCGAAAGGGCGGCTGCGGATTGCCGTGCGCTTCCGTCATGACCCGCCTCCCCGTCTTACGACATGCAGGGGCTCGAGCCGCGCCCCTGCTTCGCGTAGCGCACGCGCATCGAGCTCCCTGCCTCGGTCGCTACGCCGCAAATGCATAGCCAGGTGAAGATAGCGCGCTCCCCGGCGGCAAACCTGGGCTGCCACGTGTGCAGGAAGTGTTCCGATCACGGTATCGCCCCTCGCGACAAGGGCCGGGTCAAGGTGCTCCACCCACAGGTCCGCCTCGATTCCCTCCTCGCGCGCCCAGGCAAGAGCGCCTGGATGCCGGCTGACGAACCAGACCTTGCCACCGGTTACCGATCGCACACCGTTTTTGATGATTGCGCGCTTGCAGCCTAACTGGCCTTTCGCGCTGCTCTGTAGCTTGGGCGGCATTGGCGTAGTCCCTTCCTCGAGATGAACGCGCTGACATTACCGCGCCGGTTGCCGTATTGGGCGCCGGCAAGCTTGCCGGCTCAGGCGATGCCGGGTCACTCGAAAACCGCCGTATACCGGCCAAGCCCGAAGGATGCGCTCTTACCCACATGGAGCCACTGGCCAATATGAATAAAGGGCAGGAACGCTTGGAGCCCGCCGGACAGCCGCCATCGCCCCACCAGGCCGCCAAGAGCGAATTCCTGGTCCTGGCGCGCCGAGTACCGCCGCCAATCGCGCCAATGCAAATCGCGCTCATCCGTGACCGCCTTTGCAAGCCCCTTAAGGTCTGTAAAGTCCGCTCCAAGTCGAATGCCGGCGTGCGCCTCGGCAACGAGCGCAGTGCGGCGCACAAGTCCCATCAGGAGCCGCCGCGGATTTAGCGCTTCATCACGTAAGGGCTGGCCGCGCTCTTGCAGGCGGAGCGGCGTGGAAAATTCCAGAATAACCGAGCGCGCTTCGGTCGGCGGCGCGGGAAGCCGCGCGCTGAGCGCCCGAAGCTCGCCCGCATCGGGTCGGTAAACCTCGGCATCGCCCGCAACCAGCGCCTCGTGCACACTCTCGAGCACCGCCGCGCCGCGTCCTCGGCCAACCCCGCGCGCAAGCGCCTGCTGCCAGGCAAGGATTACGAGCGGAAGCTGCCCCACGACGCGCCCTGCGAGCACCATCGACCATTCAACCACCTCCCCCGGCTCGACGGTGCGCGCTCCCCACGACGGGGGCTCGATCACGAAAGCGGCCGGCATTTGGGTGAAGCGCTGCAGCGCGTGCTTCTCCAGCGGGGGCGGCGGCTCAAAGATCGCCGTGTACGGGCAGCTGCGCAATAGCGGGCAGCCCGTGCAGATCTTCTGGCGCGTGATGCAGGAGGAGCGGCGCAAGGCAAGCCCAAACGCACCGCGCAGCGCAGAGCCGCCGTACTCTGGAAGCCGCAGGCGGCCGGTCGCTCGAAACCGCAGCTTTATGCGCGCAACGGGCAATCGCGCGAGCGCCTGCGCAACCGACTCCTTCACGCGCCGGACCGACCCTCAAGCGTCAGGAGCAGCCACCCGAACGGTAGGCGCGTCGGCCCGCCGGCTACAGCAGGCGTCACCTCGCACAGGTTGCGCGTCCAGCCCATCTCCGGATCCGGGATCCATTCCTTGTCGGTGTTTCTCTGCTGCGGACGATGCCCGACCCGAACTCCATCCGCCGAAAGAGACTCGAACTGCGAGAATCGGCCTATGCGCAGCAACATCGCAGGCAGCTCGGGCTTGCTCGCCGCTGGCTTTCCTTCCGCAGTGGCCTTCGTGAATGGCTCGAGGAGCGTCTCCACCCGCAGGGCGCCGTTCCCAGGGCGCATGAAGAATTCCTTGCGCTCAGCGAGCAAACGCCTCCAATAGAATGTGTTGCATGCAGCCGCGATAGTCTCGAAATCGAGCGTTGCGTGCAGACCAGCGCGCACGCGCTCATTGGCCATCGCCTTGTCGTCGATGTGCAGCCTTACGTCGAAGATTGCCGCCGCGCCATCCGCGCGCGACTTGATACGCTCGTACCACATCTGCATCCCCTCGCTAGCCGGTTTCTGCGGATTCCAATTGAAGGCCCGGTCAATGCGAGTCGCTCCATCGGGCAGGGGTGCGTCCTCAACGTCGACCAGGCGGAACGGATCGCTCTCAAACTGGCCAAGAAGCTCGCGTTCCATGTCCTTGGCGAACCTGTAAAGCTCGCGCGGGCCATAGGACGCCTTGCCAGGTGGGCTCTTCCCCTTAGAGAGCGCGCTCACCACGGCAGTACGAATTGCACCCTTCAGGCTTGAGCCTGGAAGGTAGGCAAGCCCGGAGTGCGCATTCCGTGGCATGAGTTGTACCCGGAACTGCCGGTCTGCCCTTGAGCCGACCTCCGCCCAGGATTTCGCAAATGCGCTGCCAACATCGATCCAGCCAGCGCCATGGCGCGCGGGATCTACATTCCGGGCGAGCGTGTCCTTGAGCTGCACGAACGCCTCGGCGGCGTTCCGGCCCGCCCCGCCCGACAGCAACCCTTCGATACGCTTGCGCTCGGCATCATTCATGTCGGCCAGCACGCGCGCGGCATTAAACCTCAGCAGTCGGCCGTCCTTAAGAGTGAACGCGGTCGGGTCGATTTCCTCACCCGCACCGATATGGATCGGCGCGAGCGGCTCCGCACGGAACCTGTAGAGCGTCACTGTGCCGCCTCGCTAAACCAAAGGGGCAGGTGAAGTGCGTGATGAACCACGCGCGCATCTGCGGGGTGCACCCCGCCAAGGAGCGTGCCGAAGCGCTCCTCGCGATCGCCACCAAATGTCGCGCCCGGCACCGCCATCAGAATCGGCCGCTTAAACGGGGTATCGGCAGATTGAGCAAAATACGATCCGAGCCTGCCGTAATGGGTATGCAGCCGGTACCGCGGCTCGCGCATTGTCGCGCTAACTGTGCCGTGCGCTAATGACATCGCGCGATTCCCTTTGGCGGCAAAGAACTCATCGGCTTGCGATATTTCAAAATCGAACACTCCGCTACCCGTGCTCGCGTCGCGCCCGTAGCCGTGCTCGGCGACAAAACCCACCAACTCTTCAAAAACTCCGCGCCGATCCTCCGGGGTCGCGGCAAAGAGCTGCATGCGCGCACCCGGTTTCGCAGGAAGCCATCCCTCAGAGACATAGAGACCGCCGCGCTCGGGCGTGCTCGAGATTCTCCGGTCGATGCTGTTGTGGGTCGTCCGCACCGCGATCTCGTGAGCGTCATCCCCTGCGCCCTCTAGCCCGACCCAGCGCTCGAGCGCCTCGTCGAGCGCGCGCGCCGACATTGCGTTTCGTAATGCCGTGAATGCGTGCTCAGGCACCCAGCGCAGACGACGCACCCGCTTGGCGCTCTCGTGCGCAGCCACCCCTTCGCGCTGCAAGCCCGAAGGAACGAGCAGTGGCCGCGGCAGGAACCCTTCTGGCATGGCGCTGGAGATGAGCCAGGGCGCCAGCGCCTGCTCTTTCAGCCAGCCAGCCAACGCGACTTCACCGTGCAAGTGCCGCATGGCCCAGGCGAGATGACCCCAAAGCGTCCCCGATACGAGCGGCGTACCGAAAGTCGCGCGCGGCCGCACCAGGACGCGAAGGTGCGTCATGCTCAGGCGGCGCGTACTGCGGCGGGCAATCCGGACGCCGAGGGCAACCCCTCTAGCGTTGCGTGGACGACGCCGTCCACAGAAAGGTCGGTGAATCGAACCCGGCCGTAACCACGGCTGCCGGAGCCGCCGAGCGCATCGAGTTCGAGAAGTCGCATCGCATCGAATACAAACGCGAGATTCTTGTCATCGGGGACGCCCCCGTCGCCCCCAATGTCGAAACACCGGTAGACGAACTCGAAGTCGAATATCGCGCCCGCCGGTACGCGTTCAGTCTTGCGGATCCCCACGCCAGCCTTGCCCTGTATGCGGTCGATATTGTTTTCAAACTTCTCCTCCGTGAGCGCTAGCCCCGCTTGGACCGCGTGCTTCGCCCATGCGGAATTCAACGACGCATCACGCACCAGTATGCGTGTCGGCCCGCCCGCCCAGTCCTTGTGCGTCGTACCGAAGATCCGCAGGATGGGGTCACCCGCATCTGGTTTGCTGCCACCGTCCCAGACACCGCCCTTGGCACCAATCTGGCCGCGATGCCATTCCAGTAGCGAGCGTAACTTTCCTTTGATCGATGAACCCGGCACATAGGGATACCCGGTGTGCGGATGTTTCATGACCGGAGTGTCTATTCCCCCAATCTCGATCGCGTCCTTGCCTGCACCGATGTGTAACCCGGTCACGACGACGAGCCGGCCGCGAATGGCGACGCGCTTTACAAGTTTGATGCTTTCCATGCGGCCTCCTAATTCCTGGGATTGAGGAAACGGTGGTAAGCGACGATCGCCTCGAACACCTTGACGAAGGCGCGGAAGTCTTGGACATCCTTGATCGAGGCTACTGAATCGAACATGAACTGATTGAAAGCAGGCGGGGCGACATCGCGGCTCACCGCGTAGGAGGACTTTGCCTTGAGAAGTGCAAGACCAGCTCGTTCGCGCGCGAATGCCGCCGGTCCTTCCTCGACCGTCGCCAGATCGATGCGCCGTTCGATCGCCTTCACTTCGTCAAAGAACCTGCGCATTTGAGAGGTCTTTAGCGCACTCCCGAATTTCTGGGCCCATTCGCGCGCCCCCTCATCGAGCAACTCAGGTTTGGGATTGCCCTGCGCATCGCGCAGCTCGAATGCCTTCGCTACAGGCAAGGTCGGCGGTTGCACATCGCGCCGCCCGCCCTGCTGGAAGCCTCCCCTGCCGCCCGGTTGATGCGTGGTGGCCATACGTTCTCCTATGATCGATTGCGGTAAATGGCGATGGAAAGCGGAAGGCGCCATCTTGCGAGCGCGCCCTCCCCGGTCAGATCAGAACCGAATCCCAGGCGGCTCACCCAGCCCTCGCGCGCCCGATCGTCTTTAACGTTGCGCGCAAGGTGATAGGCGAGCTTTGCTCGCCAACCAGCGGCCTTGGGGTCGGTGCGTGCTCGATTTGCCTGGTCGGCAAACACAAGCAGGCGGTAAGCGAACGCTGTCGGCAGCGGAGCCTTTTCGGTGCGCATCTGCCCCACGATCCACTCCGCCTCATCGAGCGTCGCTCGGAATAATTTCCAATCGAGTGGCTCGCTGGTGATCGCACACACGCGGTTTCGTCCCTCCTGTTTCGCGCGGTCGAGACGCGCGTCCGCCGCTTCGACAGCGCGGTTTACGGGGTAGTTGGCGTGGATAAGCTCCACCCCCGCAGACAGCGTGATATTGGGATTGTTTCCGGTGAATCTTTGAAACGACTCCTCGATGCGTGCAGCGAGCTGCAGCATCTGCCGCCACGGCCCGACGAGCAGCACATCGTCGCCCCCTGAGTACACGGAATAGGTTTCCGGAAACTCTCGCCGCAAAAGCCCGGGGAGCCAAGCCGAAAAATAGGCATCCGTCATGCGCGATAGCTGCGCAAAACGGGACACAGTGTTGCGATCGGAAGACACATCTCCGGCACGCCGCAATCCGTCCGCGAAGATGATCCCCAGGCGATCAACGTCGGCCTTGAGGACGGCGAGAAATGGCCTTCCGGCCCAGCCATCCCCGACAGATTCCCGCCCGAGCGCACTGATGCGCGCAAAAGTCTTCTGCTGCCCGGCGCCGAGAGCCTCATCGTCTTCCGAAAAGCCGGCGTACACAGGTTCGTGATGTTCTTGATCATCGCGCCAGACCGGGACGTGGTTCGCATGCCACTTCACCGACCATGGCACCGCCGCCGCGCGCGCGCGCCTGGCATGCCCGCGGAACGAGAGCACATCACGAAGATCAGACGTTGCCGGCGGTGCATCCACCAGCGACAGGCAGAGCCCAATCATGGGAAGTTGGACCATTGCACCCGGAATCGGCGTGCCACCCACCGCTACAAAGTGCGCTCGCGTAAGCGCCCGGCCAAGCGTGCGTTCATCGTCGCACGCGTCGCAATAGTCATCGCGCTTTGCCGCCGGCTGTACGCCGCAGCATCGGCACGCGCCGTGCGCATAGTCGAGTTTGAGAATGGCATCGGATACCACGCTCGCGAGCGGCCGCGACTTGGCATCGTCGATCGCCGCGCCGAGCGCGGCTTGCACATTTTGATAGCGCCCCGGGGTGAAATCGGCCCCGGAGAACGCCGGCCCGGTTGCAAGGTTCAAAGCCAGGCTGCCCGTATAGCGCGCGACAAGCCAACGATCGCAATCGTTGCGCAGGCGCGATACGGTTTCATCCACGGCAGGCACATTCGGCACGAGCACTAGAAAGCGACCGCCGGCCTGCTGCAGAAGGCATGACGCAGGAAGATCCAGTGCGCGAAGGAGCGCAATCGCCGCTGCATCGCAGATCATGCCAAGCAGGAACGAGCGGGCGCGCAATACGCGATTGACACCCGATACTCCCTGGCGTTCCAAGCGAAAGAGCGTTGCCTGAATGCCAGAGAGATCGCCTGCTATAAAGCGGAACTTGGGCGCCGCATCGTCGCGCACCGCCTTCTCATCGCCCAGCGTGCCCTGCTGGGCGTGCCAGCGCTGCAAGCATGCAGCGATCGCAGCGACGGTACGGGAGTGGTCATACAGCGAGACATCCGGAATGTCGATTGTGGAACTCGGTATCGCCCACGTGTAGCGCTCAAGCAATCCGAGCAAACATTCCTCGAAAAGCCGCAGCGGCAGTCCCGCACGGCAAAGCTTCTCGAAGTCCGCAGAAAAAGCCTTCCAAAGGTCGGCGTAGGCAGCCGGCATGCTCGAGGCCGGTGACACCTCAACCGGCATCAACGCCTCGGCGTCTTCGGGATCGAATTCACGCAGAGCATGCCAGTGCCGCGCCGCCGGAGCGCCAAGGCCGATGCGCACGTCATCGAAGATGCATTGCAGGGGTGTGCGCCGGAATTCATCCCAAGCCTTCGGCTCGCCCGTATCTTCGGCCTCCTGGTGCGGCTTGCGATCCATCCCGGAGGAATAACGATCCGCCTTGGCGGACAGCCACCCCATGGCGGCATCGGCCAATCCGTCAGGGCGGTGGTGGCAATTGGCGAATACGCGCACAACCCCGGGGTTCAGTTCTGTGGGCAGGGCTAGGCCACGCTCCTCCATCCAATCGAAGAACGCATTCGTCCATAGCACGTGCTTGTGCGTTGTGCGTCCGGCCGCATTGGTCGGGCAAATTGTGTTTTCAATGGCGCGCGTGGACGCGGGCAGTTGCGCGCTGCTGGCGTGAGCACGCTGCATGAACTTTCCGATATCCTGCAGGAGGCCCCCGATGGCCGCCTCCCAGTGCGTGTACTGCACGATGCGCCCCCCTTGCTGTTGCCTGCGAACCCTGCGCCCAAAACCGCGGCTGCTCGCAAGCCGCACTATGTCACAGCTTTCGTCTGCTCACGCTACGGCAAGCTTGCCGCGCACCCCACTTTGGCTCGCCGTCCCGAGAAGCCGCGACGAGTGCCTGTCGCACGAATGGTTCAGGAGCCGCGAGGAGGCGCGCCTCGTGATCGAAACCTGACGCCAGCACTTTAACCATGTCCGTCCACATTCGAATCTCAAAGACCTTACACCGATCGAGTTCAAGAAGCGTTACGATTCCACGGAATCCTGAGGCGATCCTCAAGTAGCCAATGGTCCGAAGATCCCTGGGCAGGTCATCAATGACTTGCCCCCTTTAGCCGTACCAGTCATACGGCATAAAGAACAGCAGTAATTTCTCATGTCAGCTCCTCCTGCCAAGACGACAGGAATCGTTAGGTCGAAAAACCAGTTTAAGCCAAGCCCACATTGAACGGCGATCTCTAGAAGCTGGCTGAGGCGCAGTAGATTCGAGAAGCTGCTCAATCACCCGGCGAGTTTCATCAAGCGCATGTAGTTCGTCCCACCATTCTTTATTGACAACAATCATATGAGCGACCGCCTGCTCCCTGGATTCGTAGTCTGCAACCCGATAGGGTCTGGGTGTCCTAACGAAAAGCACCTGCCATCGATTACCCAGAGGTTCGACGACGTTGGGGTACTTTCGCCTCAATGGTCAGTGCACGCTAAAGTCTTGCCTTGCCCAAACGATGGCAAGGCGGAACACCTGAAACACACTTGCAGGGGCGGCGCGTGAATGCATTACGCCCCCTCCTCCTCTCTTCTTTCATCTATCCACTCATCAATTCGCTGCGTGACTAGCGCACCAAACTCGGCATAAAAACTCGAGCTTGCATCGACGATGAATCGGTGAATATCAGAACGGACATACCCATTATCTGAAAAGTTACTCTCGAGGCAATCAAACAAATCCCACCCACTAGTGAAGTAGTCAAAAAGTTCAATCAGGGAAAGCGGGAGTTCAATCAGGGAAAGCGGCACGAGAGAAGTACAATTTGGTTCGACAAGCGTCATGCCCTCGTACTCATCTACGATGCGGTACTCAATACCTGAGGCCCCACGCTTGGCGTACACACAAGTTACATCCTGAGTGGTTGAGGCAATGGTGATTCGTGCAATTTCAACTTCTTCCGAATCTTGGTCTGGCAGATATTCACCGCCCATCCAGTTGGGATGAAGTCTGCCTTGCGCTTCCCTTTGCTCAGCGGTGAGGGTTGGCACAGCAATGAGTGAATTTGCTAAATCAATGTCACCAACTTCAAGTGCTCGTTCGTAAAGTTCTTTACGTTCTGCGCCTTTTATGTCGGAAGCAAGTTTGATGTTGTTGTCATAAGCCCAGAAATAGGACTCTGGGCGATAGTCGAGGTCAATTGCAGATGACTTCACTTTGGACATGGTCTATCTCCTTTTTAGC
>CAMBCF010000139.1 GCA_945864585.1 Bordetella parapertussis
GATTCGCCGCTGAGCACATCTGCCAGCGTCGTGGTGAAACCCAATGTTCTGTTCGTCCTCGACGATTCCGGCTCCATGAGCGCGGACTACATGCCTGACGGCATCAGTGGCGATGGCAATAAAGTGGGTTACAAGAACCATTTGTGCAACTCCATGTACTATAACCCGTCGACAGTCTATGTCCCGCCAAAGAACCCGGATGGCAGTAATTTTCCCAACGCCAGTTTTACCGCGGCCAAGTCCGACGGCTTTGTCAGTACCTCCTCAGTGCGGAACCTGTCTACCAACTTCGTTGCTGGCTCCGACAGCGCGCAACCGGCTTATTACTATACGCATACCGGGCCCGCAAACGCGTGCACTGCGGCATCGAGCAACGCGTTCCCACACAGCGCCGGCGGTTACACCAAAGTACGGGTTAGCGCCACCTCGGGACCGGGCGCGACCGACGAGCGTGTCAATTTCGCCAACTGGTACAGCTACTACCGCACGCGCATGCTGATGATGCGCTCGGCCACCGGCCGCGCTTTCGTCACCTTGACCGACGCCTACCGCGTCGGCTTTATCACCATTAACCCCGGCAACCCGGTGAGTACATCGAAATACTTGGCCATCAACGACTTTACCGCGACACAGAAAACCAATTGGTACAGCAAACTGTATGGTCAGGGGCCGTCGGGCAGCACGCCCTTACGCGAGGCGCTGTCGCGTGGGGGCCGGCATTTTGCAGGCAAGCAGGACGGCATCAACAATGGCATGACGGGAGACCCCATACAGTATTCATGCCAGCGCAACTACACCCTGCTCACCACCGACGGTTACTGGAACGGCAATGCGGGTGTCAATCTGGGCGGCGCAGCAATCGGCAATCACGATGGCGTACTGAACGCCGCCATTTCGGGCGTCAACATTACGCCGCGCCCCATGTATGACGCCAACAACAGCTCGGGATCACTGGCGGATGTGGCGCAATACTATTACATCACTGATTTGCGTCCCAATGGCTCCATAGGTGCTCTGGGAACCGATGTCGGCACCGGCACCGTGCCACCCGGCACCGTGTTGGCCGACTATGTCGCCGCGGAAGCGGATCTCGCAACCTGGCAGCACATGACCACCTTCACCATGGGCCTGGGACTCTCCGGTACGCTCGCCTATAACCCCGATTACAAACTGTCAGGCAGCACGGGCGACTTCGCCGCGCTGCGGGCAGGAACCAAAAACTGGCCCGCGGCCGCTGCCAACAATCCCACGGCGCTGGATGACCTGTGGCATGCCGCAGTCAACGGACGCGGGCAGTTTTTCAGCGCATCCGATCCCAACGCAGTGGTGGACGGCCTGCAGTCGGTACTTGCCAGTGTTACCGCAGCCCCTTCAGCAGGCTCCTCAGCGGAATCCAGCAGTCAGGAAGCCGTCGCGGGCGATAATTTTGCCTACGCCGCGAAGTTCACGTCAAAGGAATGGAGCGGCGATGTTGTGGCCACAACCATTGATGCCACCACCGGCCTCAGCGCGCCTATCTGGTCTGCGCAAGCGAAGTTGAACGCCAGGACCAAAGCATTCTGCGACAACCGCACGATCAAACTGTTTCGCAGCGGCGCTCCTACCGCCAACCTGGTTGATTTCAGCTTGATTACCTTTGCCTGCAATGCGGCCGGCAACCCGACCGGCGCGGCGTCAACCGGCTTGAACGCGGCAGAGCAGGCGTTCTTTGACGCGACCGAGGTCGCCTTGTTGAGCCAGCGCCCATTGATGACCGATGGCACTGGCATACCGGTGACCGTCAATCAGGTTGCACTGGCGGCCGGCGCCAATATGGTGAACTTCGTGCGCGGCCAGCGTGGCAACGAGAAATTTACCGCCAATACCAACTTGTATTATCGCAAGCGCGAGCACGTGCTGGGCGACATTGCCAATGCCAATCCTTTATATGTCAAAGCGCCTTCCTTAAATTATACCGACTCCGGATACACCGCATTCAAGAGTGCGAATGCGAGCCGCACTACCATGGTTTACGCAGGGGCGAACGACGGCATGCTGCACGCGTTTCGCGCAGGCACACCGCTGACGGCAGGCGGACCGCCGGACCCGTTGGGCGGCACCGAACAGTGGGCATTTATTCCCAGCATGGTGCTGCCCAATCTGTATAAACTTGCGGACAACGCCTACGAAACCGGCCATCAATACTATGTCGATGGCACGCCAGCCAGCGGCGACGTATTCGACCCTACGCCTATAACGGGTGGATGGAGAACCATACTGGTGGGCGGATTAAATCGTGGCGGCAGAGGGTATTACGCGCTGGACATTACTGACCCGGCGAATCCCAAAGGGTTGTGGGAGTTCAAGCATAATCCCGCTATCTGCGCCGGTCCTGGCCAGTCCTCGGATTGCCATCTGGGCTTTACCTACGGCACACCCACTATCAGCAAGCTGGCAGACGGGCGCTGGGCCGTGTTCGTTACCTCGGGCTACAACAATGTGAATTCCCCGGCACAAACCGGCGACGGCGTAGGCTATCTCTACGTGCTCAATCCTTTTACCGGCGCCATCATTTACAAGATCAGCACCGGTTTTGGCGACTCCGTTACGCCCAGCGGGTTAAATCAGATCAACAACTTCGTCTTCAGCTCGAATGTCGACAACACCACGCAGCGCGTCTATGGCGTCGATTTACAGGGCAATATCTGGCGCTTTAATGTCAATGTCACGCCCACGCCCAGCGTGAACCTGCTTGGGGTTGCCAAAGACAGCACCGGCACGCGCCAGCCGATCACCATAAGACCGCGGCTGGCCAATGTCGGCAATCCTGGTGTGCCGTACGTGTTTGTGGCTACCGGCCGTCTGTTGGGAACTTCCGACCTCGGCAATACGCAGCGGCAAACGGTCTACGCCATTGCAGAGCAGTTATCCGCCACCCCGATCGCTAATTTGCGGGCGGCGATGCAATTGACGCTTACCAACGTGGGCACCGCCGATCGCACCTCCGCTTGCACCAGTGCGTGCGGATCGACGGCCGGGTGGTATGCGGACCTGCCGGATAGCGGTGAACGTGTGGCCAAAGACCTGGACTTGCAACTGGGCACATTGACGGTTACCAGCAACGTGCCGACGAGCACCCCCTGTTCGCCAGGCGGCTACGGCTGGGTCAATTTTTTCAATGCGTCAACGGGCCTGGCTGCAGCATCCGACGGCAAACTCAGTTACAAATCTGCCCTGCTGGCGGTGGTTGGGTCGCGCATTGTGCGACACACAGACGGCAGCGTCTCCATCATTTTAACCTTGAGTGATGGATCCAATATCGTGAAGAAAGTGCCAGTAGCCTCCGGCGCACCTACTGGAAAACGTATCAGCTGGCGGGAACTCGTGCAGTGACCCTAGGTTACCGGTTTCGCGGATGAATTAACGGGCGAGAGCTGAGGCTCTCGCCCGTTTTGTTTTGGGCATGAGTGCGGATGGGCGCTACCGTAAAAGCTGCGCGTTAAATACCGCTGCGTTGTTAGGCCAGCGCCTTGGGCAGCGGAAACGTCACGCGCTCGGCAATCCCCTCGATATTACTCACACGATCAGCGCCCAGCGCTTTCAGCCGCTCGATCACGTCCTGCACCAGTATCTCCGGCGCCGACGCGCCTGCGGTAACGCCAATGCGGGTTTTCCCCACCAGCCATTCGGTTTTGAGTTCTCCGGCGTTATCCACCATGTAGGCATCGACGCCCTGGTTTTGCGCCACTTCGCGCAGGCGATTGGAGTTCGAACTGTTGGGCGAGCCCACCACAATTACAACGTCACATTGTTTGGCGAGGGTCTTCACCGCATCCTGCCGGTTTTGCGTGGCGTAGCAGATGTCGTCGCGTTTGGGGCCGACGATGGCGGGAAAGCGCGCTTGCAGCGCATCGATGGTGACTTGCGCATCATCCACCGACAGCGTGGTTTGCGTCACAAATGCGAGATGGGTTTCGTCCTTTACCTGGAGTTTCGCCACATCATCAGGACCTTCGACCAGATACATGCCGTTGTTGCTTTGCCCCATGGTGCCCTGCACTTCGGGATGCCCTTTGTGGCCGATCATGACAATTTCGCGGCCCTGCCCGCGCATCTTGGCGACTTCCACATGCACTTTGGTGACCAGCGGGCAGGTGGCATCGAATACGCGCAGGCCGCGCGCTTCGGCATCGCGGCGCACCGCCTGCGATACACCGTGCGCGCTGAAAATCAACGTCGCGCCCGCCGGCGCTTCGTCCAGCTCCTCGATGAACACTGCGCCTTTTTTGCGCAGGTCATCGACCACAAATTTGTTGTGCACGACTTCGTGCCGCACATAAATCGGCGCGCCGTGCAGCGCTATCGCGCGCTCGACGATTTCGATGGCACGGTCTACACCGGCGCAAAAACCACGGGGATTGGCGAGAAGGACTTGCATGGGAGGATTATATGCGGGGATATCAGCGACCGCAGGTTTATTAAAATTTATTCTTTAAAAACAAAATCTTATAAAATTTCGTAGGGCGGGAGTAGCAAAGCGTATCCCGCCGTCAGTGAGTCTCCCGGAAGGCGGGAATTTCCCCGAAGGCGGGATTTTCCCGAAGGCGGGATTTTCCCGCCCTACGAATTTGCCGACCGTTGCGGTCGCAGGCCATCCCAGATCAACAACCCCGCACCGCAGGTAATCGCCGAATCCGCCACGTTAAACGCCGGGAAATAATAGCCCGCGTAATGCACTTGCACGAAATCGACCACTGCGCCGAACAGCACGCGGTCGATCAGATTGCCGACCGCGCCGCCGAGGATCATTGCCAGCGCAAGGCAAAACCATTTTTGTTGCGGAAATTTATGCAGCAGCCACACCACCCACACCGAGGCCACCACGGCCACCGCAATAAAAAACACACGCTGCCAGCCACCTGCCTCGGCCAGCATGCTGAATGCCGCCCCTGTGTTGTGCACCCGCACCAGGTTGAAAAACGGCGTCACCAGCAGGGTTTCGTGCAACACAAATTTTTGCACTATGAAATATTTGGTGAGCTGGTCAAGCGCCACAATCACCGCGGCAAGCATGATCCATTTACGCATGTTCGCGCGCCTCGCCTGCGCCAAACAGGTTGGATACGCAACGTGCGCACAACACAGGATGCCCGGCATCTGCACCCACATCGGCGCGGTAGTGCCAGCAACGTTCGCATTTGCTGTGCGTGCTGGCGCTGACACGGATGCCCACGCCCGGCAGCGCGCCGGATGCGGCGCCGCCGCTCCCCACATGCAGCGTCGCGCGCGAGGTAATCATCACAAAGCGCAGGTCATCGTGCAGCGACGCCAGCAATTGATGCGTCTCGCCCTGCGCATAAAGGTCAACCTCGCCTGCCAGCGACGAACCGATCTTGCCGGCCGCGCGCAAGGTTTCGAGTTCTTTTTGCACGTCTGAACGCAAGGCGCGCAGCGCACGCCAGCGGCTGCGCAGGGTATCCGCATCGCTGGGTAATGCCAGCGCATACCAGGTCTGTTCAAATACACTGGCCTCGCTCTTTTGCAGCGTCGCCCACACTTCCTCGGCGGTAAACGACAGTATCGGCGCCATCAAACGCGTCAAGGCGTGCGTGATGTGATACAGCGCGTTTTGCGCCGCGCGCCGCGCGCGGCCACCGGCGGGCGCGGTATAGAGGCGGTCCTTCAGTATATCCAGATAAAAACCGCCGAGGTCTTCCGAGCAAAACGACTGCAGCCGTTGCGCCACCTGATGAAACTCGTAATTGCCGTAGTGGCCGGGCGATTGCGGCTCGCGCACGCCTTGTTCAGAGGGCGTTAAAGTGGCCTGCATATCATGCGTCATCACCCACGCGTAGCGGTCGATTTCAAGCCACTGATCGATCGGCAACGCATCGCGCGTGATGTCAAAATCCGCGAGATTGGCGAGCAGGAAACGCAGCGTGTTGCGGATGCGCCGGTATGACTCCACCACGCGCTTCAGAATTTCCTTGGAGATCGACAACTCGCTGGAATAGTCGGTCGCCGCCACCCACAGCCGCAGAATGTCCGCGCCCAGCTCGCTGGTGATCTGTTGGGGCGCCACGACATTGCCTTGGGATTTGCTCATTTTACGGCCTTGCCCGTCGACGAAAAAACCGTGCGTGAGCAAACTTCGATACGGCGGGTGTCCGTCGGTCATGCACGACACCAGCAGCGACGAATGAAACCAGCCGCGATGCTGATCCGACCCTTCGAGATACATATCCGCCGGATACAGCAATGCATCCTTGTGCGAGTTGCGCAGCACGGTGAAATGCGTCGAGCCGGAGTCAAACCACACGTCGAGGGTATCCTTGATTTTTTCGTAATGCGCCGCATCGCCGCCGAGCAATTCTTCGGGCGTTACTGCCTGCCACGCTTCGATGCCGTTTTTTTCCACGCGCTGCGCGACTTCTTCGAGCAGTGCCAGCGTGCGCGGGTGCAGGGATCCGGTTTCTTTCGAGATAAAAAACGGCATCGGCACGCCCCACTGCCGCTGGCGTGACAATGTCCAATCGGGACGGCCCGCAATCATGCCGTGCAGCCGCGCTTGCCCCCACGCGGGGTAAAATTTTGTCGCTTGCACGCCACGCAACGCAGTCGCGCGCAGCGTCTCGGCGGGTTTGACGCCATTGAATCCGGGCGCCTCATCCATCGCCGCGAACCACTGCACCGTCGCGCGCAAAATCACCGGCGTCTTGTGCCGCCAGCAATGCATGTAGCTGTGCAGATGTTGCGCCTGGTTGAACAGCACGCCTTTTTCCTCAAGGTGGGCAACGATCTTTGGATTGGCTTTCCAGATCATCTCGCCGCCGAACAGCGGCAGCGTGGAGATGTATTTGCCGTCGCCCATCACCGGCGTGAGAACGTCCTCGTCCTTGATGCCGTGGCGCCGGCACGATTGAAAGTCTTCGACGCCGTAAGCCGGCGCGGAATGCACGATGCCGGTGCCGGCATCCAGCGTGACGTAATCGCCCAGATACACCGGCGCCAGGCGCTCATAAAACGGATGTTGGAAATTGATCAGATCCAGCGCAGCGCCCTTGCACGAGGCAATCGTCGTGCCCGTGAGCTGGTAACGCGCGAGGCATGCCGCCTGCAGTTCCGCCGCCAGTATCAACAGCCCGCGCGCGGTATCGACGAGGTTGTAATCAAACTCCGGATGCACGTTTAACGCCTGATTACCCGGCAGCGTCCACGGTGTAGTGGTCCAGATCACCGCATAACCGGGCTTGTCCGGCAGCGCCGGCAAGCCGAACGCACGCGCTAGTTTTTCCGGCTCGGCAAATGGAAACCCCACATCGATCGCCACATCCTTTCGATCTTCGTATTCCACTTCAGCCTCGGCCAGCGCAGAGCCGCAATCAAAGCACCAGTTCACCGGCTTCAGTCCGCGATAAACGTAGCCCTTTTCCAGCAGCTTGCCGAGCGTGCGTATCTCATTCGCCTCGTTGGCGTAGGCCATCGTCAAATACGGATGGTCCCAATCGCCCAGCACGCCGAGGCGTCTGAAATCCTGCTTCTGGCTTTCGATCTGCTCGCTCGCATACGCGCGGCACAGCTTCTGCGTTTCGGCGGTGGGCAGTTGCTTGCCGTGTTTTTTTTCGATCTGCACCTCTATCGGCATGCCGTGACAATCCCAGCCCGGCACATACGGCGCGTCAAAGCCGGACAGCGACTTCGACTTGACGATCATGTCCTTGAGGATTTTGTTGATCGCATGACCCAAGTGAATGTCGCCGTTGGCATAGGGCGGGCCGTCATGCAGCACAAACCGCGGCCGCCCTGTGCTGGCAGCACGAATGCGCTGGTAGACCTTGCGCGCCTGCCAGCTTTCGAGCATCAACGGTTCGCGCTTCGCCAGATCGCCACGCATGGGGAACGGGGTGTCGGGCAGATTCAGTGTGTGTTTGTAGTCGGTCATTCTTTACCCTGCGTTTCCTCTGCGCTTCTGCGCCTCTGCGGTGGAAAAGTAAGCTTTCGCATTCTCCACATCCACAGCAATCTGTCGCTTCAACGTTTCCAGATCAGCATATTTTTCTTCATCACGCAGTTTGTGCAAAAAATCCACCCGCACATGAGAGCCGTAAATTTCTTCATTAAAATCAAATAGATACACTTCAAGAACCACCGCGCCTTGCGCCTGCACTGTGGGCCGCACGCCGAGGCTGGCCGCGCCACGCACCACGCCCGCCGCCGCGCCATGCACTTCTACCGCAAAGATGCCCGCGAGTGGTGCGCGATTGTGCTTCATCTGTACGTTTGCTGTCGGAAAACCCAGCTTGCGGCCCAGCTGATTGCCGCGCACCACGCGCCCGCTGATGCTGTACGGGCGGCCCAGCAAGCGCACGGCACGCGTCAATTCACCTGCGGCCAGCGCATCACGCACTGCCGTACTGGACACGCGTATACCTTCCACCATGACGCTGGGCAGCGCCTGCACTTCATAACCCAGACGCGACGCTTCCTGTTTGAGCATCACAAAGTCGCCCGCGCGGCGCGCGCCAAACCTGAAATCGTCACCCACCTGCAACCAACGCACACCCAGTCCGCGCACCAGCACGCGCTCGATAAAATCCTGCGCGGTGATTTGCGCAAAAGCGTAATTGAAGCGGCACACATGCACGTGATTAACACCGCTTGCTTCCAGCAACTCAAGTTTTTTACGCAGCGAGGTGAGCCGTGCCGGCGCCACGTCGGGCGCAAAAAATTCGCGCGGCTGCGGCTCGAAAATCATCACACAGGCCGGCACCTCAAGCCGCCTCGCGGCGCGCGCGAGTTCATCCAGCATCGCGCGGTGCCCGAGATGGACGCCGTCGAAATTGCCTATGGTAAGTGCAACAGAAGAGGTGGCGGCAGCAGGTATGCCACGCGTAATGCGCATCGCGGGGAGAGTGCGTAAAAGCTTGAATTATAGCGTGTTTTCCCTTTGTAACCGGCCGAAACTTTATGCGTTTGACGGTTTTCTGCGCGAGGAATAAAGTGCCTCTTCGCGAAAATGAGTCACTAACAAACGCGACTTCACATTGTTCACTACGCTGCTAACAATAACCTTGCTCCATTGGCTGGCACTGGTCACGCCAGGGGCAAATGTAATCCTTGTGTCACAACTTGCCGCAAGCGGCCATCGCAGGAGTGCTTGTAATGCGGGTATCGGCATCAGTGTGGTTGCGGTGATCTGGGCGCTGCTGGAGATACTGAGCGTGAATGCACTGTTCGTTGCGCACGCGCAGCTTCGCCTTGCGGTGCAGGTCGCGGGTGGCATCTATCTTTGCAATTCATTTGAACCTGCTGTAACTTCCACAAGAGGGAAGGCAGGCGTGCGCCTGTCTTTCTTTGTCCGTCAGTCTACCCACCGCGAAAGCACAGCCATGATTGATTTAAGCCCTTCCCGCACGCGCCGTGTCGTTACCGGATTCGCCGCGCAAGTCCGCGCCAGCCAGACTGTCACCTCACGTCCAAAACCCGCGCCGATTCACTAGAAGCGAAACGCCATGTTACGCATCCCGTCGCTATTGTCCCCTCGCTACCTCTCCCTGCTTCGCACCGCTGCTGTCAGCCTGGCGCTAGCCGCCGCGACATCAGCCCTTGCCCAGCCGCAAGTCCTCAAGGTGACCACCATACCCGAGGAAGCCGCCACCGAGCAGATGCGCAAATTCGGCCCGCTTACGCGCTACCTCGAACGCACGGTAGGCATGAAAGTGGAATTCACGCCGGTAAATGATTACCCGGCGGCAGTAGAGGCGCTGGTCAATAAGCAGGTCGATCTGGCGTGGTTTGGCGGCTTCACGCATGTGCAGGCGCGGCTGCGCTCCGGCGGCAGGATTGTGCCCATCGCACAAAGGGACGAAGACACGCAATTCCGCTCGGTGTTCATCACCCAGACCGGCTCCGGCATCAAGAGCCTGCCCGACCTGAAAGGCAAGCAGGTCAGCTTCGGCTCGGCATCGAGCACGTCGGGCCACCTGATGCCACGCAATTTTCTGTTGCTGTCGAAGATCGATCCCGACAAGGATTTCAAGCGCGTTGCCTACTCCGGCGCCCATGACGCAACCATAGCCTCCGTCGTCGGCGGTCGCGTCGACGCCGCTGCGCTCGACATCACTGTCTGGCGCAAATTTGTCGACGAGAAGAAAGTTGACACGGCCAAAGTGGATGTCTTTTACACCACGCCGCCGTATTTCAACTACAACTGGTCGGTGCATGCCGACATGCCCGAAGCACTGCGCAGCCGCATCACCAAGGCGCTGCTCGACCTTTCGCTGGCAACGCCGGAAGGCAAGGAGATACTGACCCTGAACCGGGCGACCCGCTACATCGCCACCCGGGCGGAGAACTATCGCGACCTCGAAACCGCCGGCCGCAGTGCCGGACTCATCAAGTAGCCTGCGCCAAGGCGCCGCCATGCACATCAGCATCGAAGGCCTGTCGGCGCGCCATCCGGCTGCCGCCAACGGCGCGCTGGCGTTAAAGCCGATGGCACTGGTCGTCACCCCCGGCGAACAAGTCGCCGTCATCGGCCCTTCGGGCGCGGGCAAGACCACGCTGCTGCATGCGCTTGCGTGCGCCCTGAAACCGGTTACCGGAACACTCGAGCTCGACGGCGCCGATCCCTGGCAGCTTTCCGTGGCGCGGCTGCAAAAACTGCGCGGCCGGCTGTTTCTCGCGCCGCAGACGCCGCCGCTGCCGCCGCGGCAACGCGTCATCACCGCGGTATTGGCGGCGCGGCTGCCGCGCCAGTCGCTGCTCGCCAGCCTGCGCTCGCTGCTTTATCCCACACACATCCGAGAGGCCGAAGCGGCACTCGCGCGATTTGATCTCGCCAACAAGCTGTGGGACCGCGTTGACCGGCTTTCCGGCGGCGAGCGCCAGCGCATCGGCCTCGCCCGCGCGCTGGTGTCGTCGGCCACGCTGTGGCTGATCGATGAACCGCTGTCGTCTCTCGATCCGTCACGCGCGGCACTCGCAATCGAGAGCCTGACGCAGGCCGCGCGCGAGCACGGCGCCACCCTCATCACCACGCTGCATCAAGTCGATGTCGCCAAACGTTTTGCGCGCGTCATCGGGCTGCG